>JAHJHL010000152.1 GCA_018823905.1 Alphaproteobacteria bacterium | reverse complement strand
GGCGTCGCGGGGGTATATCGACGAGGTCATCCATCCGCATAATACGCGCAAGCGGATCGCGCTGGGGCTGCGGAAGCTGCGGAACAAGCAGCTGGAGAATCCGTGGAAGAAGCATGACAATATTCCGCTCTGAGTTGATCGATATCGATCAACTGACTTATCAGTTTTTATCGGCGAACGATCCGGACATCATTGGTGTCGAGGTCATGCTGGATGGAAATGTGCTGTTCGATATTTCCATGAATCACGCCGGTGAAACGAGCGTGCTTTTCGATTCTGATGGCTGGAAGGCGGAGTTCGATTTGAACCGTTTGCGCAGCGTGCTGGCGAAGTGCGAAGCCGAGCTCAATACTTGGCGGGAGCGGCTGAGGAAACCCGGTGAGATTTGGAGTGCTCAATGAAACTAGGCCGCCTCAACCATATCGGCGTCGCGACGCCGTCGATCGCCGACAGCATCGTCATTGCGAGCGTAGCGAAGCAATCTCCAGCTATCGGCTTTGCGCTGAGCTGCGCGCTGGAGATTGCCGCGTCGCCTGCGGCTCCTCGCAATGACGAGGGTTGGTGAGATGAGATTGGGACGTTTGAACTATATAGGCGTCACAATGCCGTCGATTGCCGACGGCATTGTCTTTTACCGCGACGTGCTGGTTGCGGCGATCCCGGCTTCACATTATAATGACCTTATAATGCGAAGGAGTCGACCATGCAGACCGAACGCGTAACCTATCTGACCAGCGCCGAGCACAAAGCGCAGCTCGAAGCCTTTGCCAAAGCCCGTGGCCAGTCGGTCGGCAACGTCCTGCGCGAAGCCGCGGCGCGCTATATCGATCAGCCGTCCGACGACGAGGAAGCAGAACTGGCCGCGCTCGTTGTGGAAGTGAACAAGGCTATCCCCAAAATGGAGGCCGCGCTCGACGAAATGAGCCGCAAAATGCGTGACACGCACGAGGAAGTGGATCGGATGCTCCGTGAAATGGGGGCAAGAAAATGAGCGCAATGAGTGACGCCTTTGCGGCGTTAAAGAATGTCATGCTGATGGAAGAGCGGATCGACGGCCTTCGCTCAGATATGTCTCGCTCCGCCGACGATCTGCGAAGCCTGACGGAAAAAGTGCATTCGCTCGATAAACGCGTGCTTCGGATCGAAACGATGATTGAAATGTCCGACCGCCGCGGCAACCAACCAAGGATCGAAGGATGAAACTAGGCCGCCTCAACCATATCGGCGTCGCAACGCCGTCGATTGCCGACAGCATCGTCTTTTACCGCGACGTGATGGGCGCGACGAATATCCATGCGCCGTTCGACCTGCCCGAGCAGGGGGTGAAGGTGTGCTTTGTCGATACGCCCGGCGCCGATGGCGCGCTTAATGGGACGCAGATTGAGTTGATCGAGCCGTTGCCGGGGAATGCTTCGATCGCGGGCTTCCTCGAGAAGAACCCGGCAGGCGGACAGCATCATGTTTGTTACGAGGTGCCGGATATTCATGCGGCCAAGGCCGCGTTCGAGGCGCTGGGCAAGCGGGTGCTGGGGAGCCCAAGGATCGGGGCGCATGGGACGCTGATTTTCTTCCTGCACCCCAAGGATATGGGCGGGGTGCTGACCGAGATTATGGAGACGCCGAAGGGCGGGCATTAATTGCTCCTCCCCCCTTGCGGGGGAGGAAAGTGGAGGTTGGGGACTTGTCCCCTACCGGAACTTGGAGAGGGGTTGGTTGGCGAGCCTGCGGCTCGCGACCCCTCTCCCAGCTACGACTAGGCGGCAAAGCCGCCAAGTCTTCGCATCCCTCTCCCGCAAGGGGAGAGGGGGTTTGGGATTAGAGACTGCATATGACCGACAAACCGACCCTCGACCAATGGGCCGCCGCTGCCGACAAGGAAGTGAAGGGCAAGGATCTGACCTGGCACACGCCCGAGGGGATTGCCGTCAAGCCGCTGTACACCGCGGAGGACGTGCAGACCGACCCCGGTCTGCCCGGCTTCGCGCCCTTCACCCGCGGCGTGCGGGCGTCGATGTATGCGGGGCGGCCGTGGACGATTCGGCAATATGCCGGCTTTTCGACCGCCGAGGAATCGAACGCCTTCTATCGCCGCAACCTCGCCGCCGGTCAGAAAGGCCTGTCGGTCGCCTTCGATCTCGCCACCCACCGCGGCTATGACAGCGACCATCCGCGCGTCACCGGCGACGTCGGCAAGGCAGGGGTCGCGATCGACAGTGTCGAGGATATGAAGATCCTGTTCGACGGCATCCCGCTCGACCAGATGTCGGTGTCGATGACGATGAACGGCGCAGTGATTCCGATCCTCGCCTTCTTCATCGTCGCGGGCGAGGAGCAGGGGGTCGACCGCAAGTTGCTCGACGGGACGATCCAGAACGACATTCTGAAGGAGTTCATGGTCCGCAATACCTATATCTACCCGCCCGAACCCTCGATGCGGATCATCAGCGACATTTTCGGCTACACGTCGCGCGAGATGCCCAAGTTCAACAGCATTTCGATCTCCGGCTATCATATGCAGGAAGCCGGCGCGACGCAGGTGCAGGAGCTGGCCTTCACCATCGCCGACGGCATGGAATATGTGAAATATGGCGTCGCCTCGGGGCTGGACATCGACAAATTCGCCGGGCGGCTGAGCTTCTTTTTCGCGATCGGCATGAATTTCTTCATGGAAATCGCGAAGCTGCGCGCGGCGCGGGTGCTGTGGCACCGCGCGATGACCACACTCGGTGCGCAGGACGAGCGGTCGAAGATGCTGCGCACGCATTGCCAGACCTCGGGCGTGTCGCTGACCGAGCAAGACCCGTACAACAATGTGATGCGCACGACGATCGAGGCGATGGCGGCGATGCTGGGCGGCACCCAGTCGCTGCACACCAACGCGCTCGACGAAGCGATTGCGCTGCCCACCGATTTCTCCGCCCGCATCGCGCGCAACACCCAGATCGTGATTCAGGAAGAGACGGGGATGACCAAGGTCGTCGATCCGCTCGGTGGGTCTTATTATGTCGAGGCGCTGACGCAGGAGCTGGTCGACAAGGCGCAGGAGATCATCGACCGCGTCCAGGCCGAAGGCGGCATGGCGAAAGCGGTCGCCGCGGGCTGGCCCAAGGCGATGATCGAAACCGCGGCGGCGGCGCGGCAGGCGCGGGTCGATCGCGGCGACGATGTGATCGTCGGGGTGAACAAATATCGCCTGAAGGATGAAGACCTGCTCGAAACGCTCGAGGTCGATAACGCCAAGGTGCGCGAGGGGCAGATCGCGCGGATCAGGAAGACCAAGGCGGAGCGCGACGAGGCAGCCTGTCAGGCAGCGCTGACGGCGCTGCGCGATGGCGCGGCAAAGCCGTCGAGCATCGAGAACAACCTGCTGGCGCTTGCGGTGGAAGCGGCGCGGGCGCGCGCGACGCTGGGCGAGATTTCGTCGGCGATGGAGGAAAGTTTCGATCGCTATGGCACCCAGCCGACGCCGGTGAAGGGCGTCTATGCCGCGCCCTATGAAGGCGATGCGCGCTGGGCGCAGGTGCTCGACGGGGTCGAGGCCGTCACCCGGCGGCTGGGCCGTAAGCCGAAATTGCTGGTCGCCAAAATGGGGCAGGACGGGCATGACCGCGGCGCCAACGTCATCGCGTCGGCGTTTGGCGACATGGGGTTCGACATCGTGTCGGGACCGTTGTTCCAGACCCCCGACGAGACGGTGGTGCTGGCGCTCGACAGCGGGGTCGATGTCGTCGGCGCGTCGAGCCTGGCGGCGGGGCACAAGACACTTATCCCCGAACTTATCCACAAGCTGCGCGAAGCCGGGCGCACCGACATCAAGGTGATCGCGGGCGGAGTGATCCCGCCGCAGGATTATGATTTCCTGCGCGATGCCGGGGTGCAGGGGATTTATGGGCCGGGGTCGAATGTCGTCGAATGCGCGGCCGATGTGCTGCGGTTGCTGGGGCATAATATGCCGCCGATTGGAGAAGCTGCGTGAGTAACGAAATTGAATCCCCCTCCCGCTTGCGGGAGGGGTTAGGGGTGGGCGCGAGCGAAGCGAGCTCCGGCACCCGAAATGCCCGCCCCGCTGCGACTAGCGAACTGCGTTCGCAAGTCTCGCTGCCCCTCCCGCAGGCGGGAGGGGAGTCGCGCACCGACTGGACCCGCGAGGAAATCGCCACCCTCTTCGACCTGCCGTTCGACGAACTGATGTGGGAGGCGCAGGGCGTCCACCGCCGCCATCATGCGCGCGGCGAGATTCAGCTGTGCACCTTGCTGAGCATCAAGACCGGCGGCTGCGTCGAGGATTGCGGCTATTGTTCGCAATCGAAGTCTGCCGACAGCGGGCTGAAAGCCACCAAGCTGATGGACGTCCGCGCGGTGTTGCAAGCCGCAGCGCAGGCGAAGGATTCGGGATCGCAGCGTTTCTGCATGGGCGCCGCCTGGCGCAATCCCAAAGACCGCGACATGCCCGCGATCGTCGAGATGGTCGAAGGCGTGCGCGCGATGGGCATGGAAACCTGCATGACGCTGGGGATGCTGAGCAAGGAGCAGGCGCAGACGCTGGCGGTCGCGGGGCTCGATTATTACAACCATAACATCGACACCTCGCCGGAACATTACGGCAATGTGATCACGACGCGCACGTTTCAGGAGCGGCTCGACACGCTGGAGGAAGTGCGCAGCGCCGGGATCAACGTGTGCAGCGGCGGCATCGTCGGCATGGGCGAGACGCGCGCCGACCGCGTCGGCTTCATCCACGCGCTCGCGACCCTGCCCGAACATCCGGGCAGCGTGCCGATCAACGCGCTGGTGCCGGTGAAGGGGACAGTGCTCGGCGACATGCTGGCGGACACCCCGCTCGCCAAGATCGACGACATCGAATTCGTCCGCACAGTTGCGGTCGCGCGCATCACCATGCCGCTGAGCATGGTCCGCCTGTCGGCGGGGCGCGAGAGCATGTCGGAGGCGACGCAGGCGCTCTGCTTCATGGCGGGCGCGAATAGTATCTTCACCGGCGACAAGCTGCTGACGACCGCGAACGCGGGCGACAGCAAGGATGCGGCGTTGCTTGCCAAGTTGGGGTTGCGGCCGATGGAGAGCGAAGAGCCGATGCGGCAGAGCGCGCAGATGGAGGCTGCGGAGTGATCCTCGCTGCACTCCTACTGCTTGTCCCGACAGCCGATGATCCGCCGATCGATTGCGACAATCAGCGCTATCAAGTCGAAATGAACTATTGCGCGCAGAAGGATTATGGTGCCGCCGACGCCGAACTCAACGCGCAGTACAAGCAGACCGTCGTGGTGCTCAAGGCGCGCGACAAGGATATCGACCGCAGCTACGACACACCACCGACGCATTACGAAGCATTGCTGGCGGCGCAACGCGCGTGGCTGACCTACCGCGATCAGCAATGTCTCGGTGAGAGCTTTGCGGCGCGCGGCGGGAGCATGGCGCCGATGCTGCACAGCGGCTGCATGGCCCGACTGACCAAGGCGCGGACCGCCGAACTCCAGGCACTTGTCGAGGAATATTGATGTTCAAGAAAATCCTGATCGCCAACCGCGGCGAAATCGCCTGCCGCGTCATCAAGACTGCGCGCCGCATGGGCATCGCGACCGTCGCCGTCTATTCGGACGCCGACGCGCGGGCGCCGTTCGTGCAGATGGCCGACGAGGCGGTGCATATCGGGCCATCGCCCGCGTCCGAATCCTATTTGATCGCCGACAAGATCATCGCCGCGTGCAAGCAAACGGGCGCCGAGGCGGTGCATCCGGGCTATGGTTTCCTGTCCGAACGCACGAGCTTTGCCGAGGCGCTGGCCAAGGAAGGCATCGCCTTCATCGGCCCGCCGGTGAACGCGATCGCCGCGATGGGCGACAAGATCGAGTCGAAGAAGCTCGCACTGGAAGCGGGTGTCAACGTCGTCCCTGGCTTCGTCGGCGAGATCGACGATACCGAACAAGCGGTGCGGATTTCGAACGAGATCGGCTATCCGGTGATGATGAAGGCGTCCGCGGGCGGCGGCGGCAAGGGCATGCGGCTGGCCTATGACGAAAAGGACGTCCGCGAAGGCTTTGAGGCGACCAAGCGCGAAGGGCTCAACAGCTTCGGCGACGACCGCGTGTTCATCGAGAAATTCATCCTCAACCCGCGGCATATCGAGATCCAGATCCTCGGCGATCAGCACGGCAATATCCTGTACCTCAACGAGCGCGAATGTTCGATCCAGCGGCGGCATCAGAAGGTCGTCGAAGAAGCGCCGTCACCCTTCGTCACAGAGAAGATGCGCAAGGCGATGGGCGAGCAGTGCGTCGCGCTGGCACGCGCGGTGGGCTATTACAGCGCGGGCACGGTCGAGCTGATCGTGTCGGGCGCCGACCCGACGGGCGAGAGCTTCTACTTCCTCGAAATGAACACGCGGCTGCAGGTCGAACATCCGGTGACCGAGGCGATCACCGGCATCGACCTGGTCGAACAGATGATCCGCGTCGCCGCGGGCGAAAAGCTGAGCATGACGCAGGACGATATCAAGATCGACGGCTGGGCGATCGAGAACCGCGTCTATGCCGAGGACCCCTATCGCGGCTTCCTGCCCTCGATCGGCCGGCTGGTGCATTACCAGCCCCCGGTCGAACCCTGGAGCGACGACGGCGCGGCCAATGGCCGCCGCGGCGTGGCGGGCGTGCGCGTCGACGACGGGGTGTTCGAGGGCGGCGAGGTGTCGATGTTCTACGACCCGATGATCGCCAAGCTGGTGACCTGGGGCGAGACCCGCGATCAGGCCGCGGACCGTCAGGTGCGCGCGCTCGACGCCTTCCGGATCGAGGGGCTGGGGCACAATGTCGATTTCCTCAGCGCGATCATGCAGCACCCGCGCTTCCGTTCGGGCGAACTGACCACCGGCTTCATCGCCGAGGAATATCCCGAAGGTTTCGAAGGCGCTCCGGCCGATGATCGTCTCACGAGCGTACTCGCAGCCGTGGGCGGGGTAATCGCTACGGCGGATGCCGACCGGG
>JAHJHL010000151.1 GCA_018823905.1 Alphaproteobacteria bacterium | reverse complement strand
GGGGATTTATCGATGCGCGCTATTTGGATGTTTCTGGCGACAATTGCCACCCCGCTTGTCGCATCATCGCCCCTGCTTGCTCAACAGAAAGACCCCGCATTGACCAACCCGACCCCTGCCCTGCCCGCCGCCCCGGTCGCCGAAAAGCGCCCGCATGAGACGGTGCTGCACGGCAAAAAACTCTCCGATCCCTATCACTGGCTGAAGGACGAGAGCTATCCGGTGATCGATGACAAGGATGTCCTCGACTATGTGAAGGCCGAAAACGCCTATTTCGATGCGGCGATGAAACCGCATGCGGCACTCGTCGAAACGCTGTTCCAGGAGATGAAGGGCCGGATCAAGGAGGCCGATTCGAGCGTGCCGCAAAAGGACGGCGACTGGATCTACTGGGTCGAATATGAAGAAGGCGCCGAGTACAAGAAATGGTATCGCAAACCCGTCGCGGGCGGTGATGCGGTCCTGATCCTCGACGAAGTCGCGATGGCGAAGGACAAGGAATATTTCCGCCTGTCAGACGTCGCGATCAGCCCCAACGGCAAGCTGATGGCCTATGCGGTCGACGACAATGGCTCCGAACGCTTCGAGGTGCGCTTTACCGACCTGACCACCGGCAAGGCGCTGCCCGACGTCATCCCCGGCACCCTGTCGTCGCTGGTGTGGACCGCGAACAGCGACGCCTTGCTCTATGGCCTCGCCAACGAAAACTGGCGCACCGACAATGTCCGGCTGCACAAGCTCGGCACCCCGCTGAGCGAAGACAAATTGCTTTATAAGGAGGCCGACATCGGTTTCGGCGTCGGCATCGGCAAGACCGCGGCGGACAATTATATCGTCATTGCAACCGGCGATAACGAGACGAGCGAGGTCTATCTCCTCCCCGCCGACAATCCCGAAGCCAAGCCTTTGCTTGTCTCAGCACGGCAGAAGGGCCGCGAGTATAGCGTAGATGAGCGCGAGGGGACGCTCTACATCTACACCAACGACGAACACGCCAACTTCCGCGTCGCCACCGCGAGCCTCGCCGAGCCGGGCGAATGGACAACGCTGATCCCGGGTTCGGATGAAAACTACATCACCGGGCTCGCGATCTTCCGCGACTATTTCGTCCTCGAAGCGCGCGAAAAGGGCGTCGATCAGGTCGATATCCGCCAATATGACGCGCCGCTGACCCCCGGCCGGATCAACTTCCCCGAGACGACCTACGTCGCGGGGCTCGGCGACAATCCCGAATATCATCAGGACAAGCTGCGGCTCGACTATGAATCGATGGTCACCCCCGACACGGTGTTTGATTTCGATGTCGCCAGCAAAGAGCTTGAAACGCTGAAGGTGCAGGAGATTCCTTCCGGTTATAATCATGATGAATATGTAACCGAATTGGTGAACATGCCTGCACGCGACGGCACCCCGGTGCCGGTATCGCTGGTGTACAAGAAAGGCACCCCGCGCGACGGCAGTGCGCCGATGCACCTCTATGTCTATGGCAGCTATGGCTACCGCGTCCCGCCGGGCTTCTCGACGACGCGGCTCAGCCTTGTCGACCGCGGCATGATCTATGCCATCGCGCATGTCCGCGGCGGCGACGATCTGGGCCGCGCCTGGTATCTCGCGGGCAAGACCACCGCGCGCAAGAACACCTTCAACGATTTTATCGACGTCGCCAAAGGCTTGATCGCCGCCAAATACACCAGCGCGGGCAAAATTTCGATCGAGGGCCGCTCGGCCGGCGGACAGGTGATGGGCGTCGTCTATAACGAAGCGCCCGAATTGTGGGGCGCGGTGCTCGCGGGCGTCCCCTTTGTCGATGTGATCAACACGATGGTCGACGAAACGCTGCCGCTGACCCCCGGCGAATGGCCCGAATGGGGCAATCCGATCACCGACAAGGCGGCGTTCGACTTTATGTTGAGCTATAGCCCCTATGACAATGTGACCGCCAAAGCCTATCCGCCAATGCTGGTGTCGGCGGGGCTCAACGACCCGCGCGTGACCTATTGGGAGCCCGCCAAATGGGTCGCCAAGCTCCGCGCGACACGCACCAACGACGCGACGCTGCTGCTGCGCACCAACATGGGCGCAGGCCATGCGGGCAAATCGGGCCGCTGGGGGGCGCTGCGCGAAGATGCCGAGGAATTTGCCTTCGTGCTGACGCAGCTCGGCGTCGAGAAATAATGTACCGGTACCGATAGCGCGCCGGATGCGACAGGCGCGCGACATTTCGGTACATGGACGCGACAATTGGCGATCATCCCCTCCCGACCACAAAGGGGGAGGGTTTGATGACCATAAGATTGACGGTGCAGCTGGTTGGCGCGTGCGCACTCCTCGCGAGCGCTGCGCCCGCCGGGGCCGAATCGGTTGCCGATCCGGCGACGATTTCCCAACGCCTGCTCGACACGCTGCGCGAAACCAACGGCGTGCCGGGCATGGGCGCCGCAGTGTGGCAGGACGGCGAGATCTTGTGGGAGGGCTCAAGCGGCCTGCGCGACATCAAAGGCGGCGCTCCGGTGACGCGCGACACGCTGTTCCGCCTTGCCAGCGTATCCAAGCTATTTACCGTCACCGCCGCCGCAAAACTCGCCGAAGAGGGCACGCTCGACCTTGACGCTCCGGTGCAAGCGCAACTGCCATGGCTCGGTGCCCGCTGGCCCGCGATCACCCCGCGCCAGCTCGCCGCGCATGTATCGGGGCTGCCGCATTACCAGGATGTCGATACAGATCGCGGGGCCGTGCATTATCGCACCGGGCGCGAGGCGGTCGCGATCTTCGCCAATCGCGACCTGCTCAGCCCGCCCGGCACCGCCTACAGCTATTCGTCATGGGGCTACACGCTGCTGGGCACCTTGGTGGAGGAGCACGCGGGTCAACCCTTCCCCGACTATGTGACGCGGCAGCTGGTCCCCGGCCTCGCGGTCCGCGCCGACGCAACGCACAGCGGCGATACCAATGCGTCGCGCGCCTATGGGTTCGAAGCCGGGCGCATCGTCGAAATGCCGCGGCATGACTTCAGCTATACCTGGGGCGGCGGCGGGCTGAGCGGGACGGCGGGCGCGGTGGCGACCTTTGGCGGCCAGATGATCGATGCAAAAATCGTCCGCCCCGCGACCTTCGATGCCATGTTGGTGCCGGTGCGACTCGCCAACGGGCGACCTGCGGGTGAGCCCGATTATGACGTCGGCTTTGGCTGGCGGATCAGCCGCGACCCCGATGGCGCGCCCTTTGTCCATCATAATGGCAGCGCCATCGGCGCGCGCAGCACCGTCGGGCTGTGGCGCGCCGAACGCACCGCGGTCAGCGTGCTGGCAAATGCCTCATGGGTGTCGCGGATGGAACCGACGGCACAGATGATCGCGGCGCCGTTCCGGCCAGCCCCGGCAGGGCTGACTGGCGCTACCTGCCCGATCGACACGCAGCGCTACAGCGGCATGTTCGGTGACGCCGCGGTCGAAGGCACCGTCCGATTTCGGATCGACCGGGGACTGTGCGTCGGCACCGCCGAACAGCATCCGGCAATGCGCGGCTATTTCGGTACCGCGATGCAGCGGAACGACGCGCCTCTGATGCTGATCGGGCTCGACCCCAAAGGCGGCTTCGCCCGCGCGGGACTCGTCAATCCGTTCGGTATCGCCGACCTGCGCGCGCAGGCCGACGGCAGTTTTTCCGCCGAGATTGCGACCGGACGCCGACTTGTGCTGCGCTTCGATCAGCCCGGCAAATAGCCGCGCGCAATCAGATCATCTTCGAGCATCGCCGCGCCGCCGAACAGATGGCCGGCGATGCCCACCGATTCGGCGCCCGCGATATTCGCCGCGACATCGTCGATGAACAGCGCGCCCGCGGGGTCGATGCCGAATCGCTCGATCGCGAGACAGTAGATCGCGGGATCGGGCTTCATCAGCTTTTCGGTCCCTGACACGATGATACCCTGAAAGCGGTCGAAGATCGGCTGGGTCGGGCGGAAGCCTTCCCAAAATTCATGGCCGAAATTGGTGATCGCGAACAAAGGCACCCCCGCGGCATCGAGCCGCTCGACCAGTTCGAGACTGCCGGGCATCGGCGCCGGGATCGTTTCGTTGAAGCGCGCCGCGTAGGCGTCGATCAGCGCCGCATGACCGGGAAAGTCGGCTTTGAGCTCGGGCAGCATTGCGGCGAGCGGGCGTCCAGCGTCGTGCTGGAAATGCCATTCGGGCGTGACGACGTTGGTCACGAACCATTCGAGCTCGTCCTGGTCGACGATCAGCTTGGCGAACAGGTGGCGCAGGTCCCAGTCAAACAGGACGCGACCGACGTCGAAGATCACGCTTTGCCGAATCATAGAAGCTCCAGACACGCGAAAGCGCCGCCGGAAGCATCCGACGGCGTCACGCTGTTCAGCAAAAGCAAACGGGGCGAAAACACCCCGCGCCGGGGCATCAGCCCTGGCGCGCCTTGAAGCGGCGGTTGGTCTTGTTGATCACATAGGTGCGGCCACGACGGCGGATAACGCGGTTATCGCGGTGGCGGTCCTTCAGCGACTTCAGGCTGTTGCGAATCTTCATGATCTCTGTCCGTAAATCTTGGCGTGTTGACGCGAAGCGGCGCAACTATGGGGATGCGGGCAAAAAGTCAACTGTCGCATGGAGTGCTAACGGCTCAAAAAGTTCACGCGGAGACGCGGAGGCGCGGAGAAGAGGATATTCGCGCAGAGAGCGCAGAGGCCGCAGAGAGAGAAAAGGGCGGCAAAGCCGCCAATCTCCTTCTTCCTCCGCGGCTCCGCGGCTCCGCGTGAACCAAAATTCTCTGCGATCTCTGCGCCTCTGCGCGAATCAAATTCTATCCCGCCAGCGCTTTCTGCCGCCGTCTTTGCACCGACGACCCAAACCCCATCGCCTCGCGATACTTCACCACGGTGCGCCGCGCGATGTCGTGGCCCTCGGCCGACAGCTTCTGCGCGATCGTCTCGTCGGACAGGATCGCCTTGGCATCCTCGGCCTCGATCATCGCCTTGATCCGGCTCTTGATCGATTCGGACGACACCGCGCCGTCGCCCTCGGTCGCCGAAATGCCGCTCGAGAAGAAATATTTGAGCTCGAACAGCCCGCGCGGGCAGCTGAGATATTTGTTGCTGGTGACGCGGCTGACGGTCGATTCGTGCATGCCGATTTCCTCGGCGACCTGGCGCAAGGTCAGCGGGCGCATATGCGCGACGCCGTGCAGGAAAAAGCCCTCCTGCTGCTTGACGATCGCGCTCGCGACCTTGACGATCGTGCGCTGGCGCTGGTCGAGCGCGCGCACCAGCCAGTTGGCGCTCGCCAGCTGCTCGGACAACCACGCCTTGCTCTTTGCCGCCGCGCCCGTCGCCAGTTCGGTATAATAACGCCGGTTGACGAGCAGCCGCGGCAAGGTGCCGCTGTTGATCTCGACCGCCCAGCCTTTCGCGGTCTGGCGAATGAACAGGTCGGGGACGACCGCCTGCGCCCTATCACCGCCGAATTTCAGCCCCGGTTTGGGATCATAACCCCGCAATTCGCGAATCATGTCGGCGAGATCTTCGTCATCGACGCCGCAGATGCGCTTCAATTGCGGAAAGGCGCCTTTGGCGACCAGCTCGAGATGCGCGATCATACACGCCATCGCCGGGTCGTACCGATCCGCCTCGCGCGCCTGGATCGCGATACATTCGGCCAGATCGCGCCCGCCGACCCCTGAGGGGTCGAAACATTGCACCCCCGCAAGGACGCTCTCGACCAGCGCGAGCGGCACCCCGAGCCGCTGCGCGACCTCGGCCAGGTCGGCGCGCAGATAGCCGGTCTCGTCGATCAGCGCGACCAGCTGCTCGGCGATCATCGCCTCCAGCCCGCTGAACCGCTCGCCGACCTGCGCGAGCAGATGGCCGTGCAGCGTTTCGTCCTCGCCCGCGAAGCTGTCGAAATCGATGCCCTCGCTGTCGCTACCCGACAGGCCGACATTGTCACTCGCGCTGTCGTGATGAAAGCTGTCGGCGGTCATATCGACGTCGAGATCGTTGGTGGTGACACTATCCGACGACAGGGCATGGTCGGCGTCGAGCGATGCCGCCTCAGTCACCGGTGCGTCGTCGCCAAGGCTGTCATTCGCATCGCCCGCACTGCCATCGCTATCGCCGGACGTCGCATCGAGCAACGGATTACCCTCCAGCGCCTCGGCGAGATAGGCTTCGAGTTCGAGGTTCGACAGCGCCAGCAGCTTGATCGCTTGCTGCAGCTGCGGCGTCATCACCAGCGATTGCGACTGGCGGAGATCGAGGCGCGGACCCAACGCCATGGCGGGCTAAATTATTCCCCGCCGTGCTCCCGCGAAGGCGGGAGCCCATCGCCGGTCGATGCCATTTCGAACCCACCGGAGATGGGTCCCCGCCTTCGCGGGGACACACGGAAATTTTTCTGGCGGCGATCCGCAAAAATCACAGCGAGAAACCCTCGCCCAGATACAGCCGCCGCACTTCGGGGTCGGCGACCAGCTCTTCGGGCGAACCCGCGAGCAGCACCTTGCCGTCATAGATGATGCACGCTCGATCAACGAGATCGAGCGTCTCGCGGACATTGTGGTCGGTAATCAGCACCCCGATGCCGCGCGTCTTCAGATCGGCGACAAGGTCGCGAATATCGCTGATCGACAAGGGATCGATCCCGGCAAAAGGCTCGTCGAGCAGCATGATCGACGGGTTGGCGGCGAGCGCGCGGGCGATTTCGGCGCGGCGCCGTTCGCCGCCCGACAGCGCCATCGCTGCCGAATCGCGCAGTCGGGTGAGGCCGAATTCGTCGAGCAATTCCTCGAGCCGCCGTTCGCGCGACACCTTGTCGGGCTCGGCGAGTTCGAGCACCGCGCTGATATTCTGCGCCACCGTCATGCCGCGAAAGATCGAGGTTTCCTGCGGCAGATAGCCAAGGCCGAGGATCGCACGGCGGTACATCGGCAGCGCGGTGATGTCGGCGCCGTCGAGCATGATGCGCCCGGCGTCGGGCTTCACCAGCCCCATGATCGAATAGAAACAGGTCGTCTTGCCCGCGCCGTTCGGGCCGAGCAGGCCGACGACTTCACCCTTGCCGACCGACAGCGACACGTCGGACAGCACGGTGCGCTTGTCATAGCTTTTCGCGATCGAAATGACCGCGAGGCCGTTGCCCGCCGCCGCGTCGTCGCGCGCGTGCGCCTTATGCTCGGCGACGCCATGATCGGCGTCGGCGATCAGCGTGGCCGGGGTCGCTTCGTCGTGGGTCATGCTGGATCGCTTCCTGAGGACATATGCACGGGCGTTACCCGAGGAGCGCCGCCAAGGTCAATCTGGCAAGATTTTTGCAGGGTGGCGCAAAGCGCGATTTAATGCCCCGCCTGCGGCCCGCGCGCGATCCCCGACAGGGCGAGCTGTTCGTCGATCGCAGCGAGCAACCGCGCCAATGCTGCGTCGTCGTTCGCCTCGGCGCGCGCCACCAGCACATCCTGCGTGTTCGATGCGCGGAGCAGCCACCAGCCGTCGTCGGTCAGCACGCGCGCGCCATCGGTGCGATCGACCTCGGCCCCTGACGCGGTCAGCCGCGCCAGAACTTCGTCCACGATGGCGAATTTGCGCACCTCGTCGACCTGGAAACGCAGCTCGGGCGTGTTGACCATCGGCGCCATCGCGCCGCGTAATTCGGTGACGCTCTGCCCCAGCTTCGTCGCCGCTTCGATCAGCCGCACCGCGGCATAGGGCGCATCGTCATAGCCATAGTAGCGGTCGGCAAAAAACACATGACCGCTCATCTCGCCCGCGAGCGGGCTGCCGACCTCCTTCATCTTGGCCTTGATCAGGCTGTGGCCGGTTTTCCACATCAGCGGGGTGCCACCGAGTTCGGAAACGCGGTCGAACAGCGCCTGACTCGCCTTCACATCGGCGATGATCGTTGCGCCGGGCATGTCCTGCAGCAGCGCCGCGGCATAGATTTGCAAAAGCTGATCGCCCCAGACCACCCGGCCCTCGCCGTCGATCGCGCCGATCCTGTCACCATCTCCGTCGAAAGCGACGCCGAAATCGAGGCGCTTCTCGGCGACGAGCTGGCGCAGATCCGCCAGATTCTTCTCTTCGGTGGGATCAGGATGGTGGTTCGGGAAATGACCGTCGATGTCGGTGAACAGCAAATGATGCTCGCCCGGCAACTTCGCGGTCAATTTTTCGATCACGGTCCCCGCCGCACCATTGCCCGCGTCCCAGCCGACCCGATAGGCGCCCCCGGCAAAACCCTCGACCAGCCGGTCGACATAGGCATCGATGATATCGATGCTCTGCGTGGCACCTTCGCCAGTTTCCCAATCCCCCGCGGCGGCCATTTCGCCGATCCGCTGAATGTCGGCGCCATAAAAAGGCCGCCCCTGCATCACAAATTTGAAGCCATTATAGTCGGGGGGATTGTGGCTGCCGGTTATCTGAATGCCGCCGTCCACATCCTCGGTTGAGGCCGCATAATAGAGCATCGGCGTCGGGCCCAACCCGACGTTCAAGGCGTCGATACCCGCGGCGTTGATCCCGGCAACCAGCGCGTCGCACAGCATCGGCGACGACAGCCGCCCGTCAAAACCCACCGCGACGCGCTTGCCCCCGCCGCGCGCGACCAGCGTCGCGAAGCTGCGTCCGATCGCATAGGCATCTTTGTCCGACAGCGTGTCGCCGACCACGCCGCGGATGTCATATTCGCGCAGCATCGTGGGATGGAAGATATGGGTCATGGGGGAATCCTGATTGGGGGAGAGAAATTCAGGCGGCAGCGAACAAATCGCCGTCTGGATGAAAGCGCTCGCGCGTCGGCAGGTTCAACCCGCCCATCGCTTCGCGCAATTCCTGCCGCGCGACGACATGACCGATGCCCATGCCGCCCAGATGCGCCTTGTCGAGCAGGGTGAGCCCGGCGGGGAAGAGCTCGCGATAGATGACGCGCTCGCCCAGCCCCGGAATGACGCGGAAACCGACGCGGCGCGACAGCTGGCTCAATGCTTCGCCGACGCGGCGCATATTATGCGCGTCGACATGCTGAAGGCGGTTGCGCAGGATGATCCAGTCGATCGTCCGCCCGTCGGTCTTGGCGCGCGCCTTGCGCGTGTCCCAGATCAGTTCGGAATAGAAGCTGGGGCGGGTGACCTGGAACGTCTCGGGATCGACCTGTCCGATCAGGTCGAAATCGATAAAGCTGTCGTTGATTGGGGTGACGAGCGTGTCGGCGGTCATCGCCAAATGGCGCGCAAACACGTCATCGCGCCCCGGCGTATCGGCGACAAAATAGTCGCAATCGGCGGTCAGCCGCGCGACCTGCGCATCGAGTTCCTCGATCGTCGTCCCTTCGAACACTTCGAAATGCGGCATCGGCAACTCGATATCGCGGCGCTTCGCGGTGTTGGTACGATTCTCGAGATAGCGGTGAAAGGTGCGCTGGCGCGGATCGAGATCGAGCCCGGCGACCTTCCAGCCCTGGCTCGCGAGCGCGACCGCAAAATGCACCGCGCAGGTCGATTTGCCCGTCCCGCCCTTTTCATTGGCAAAGATGATGCGGTGCGGAGCGGGTTTGGTCACGCTGTTTGTCATGGGCAGTTGCGATTTTCCGGTTGGCGGCGCATGGCGGCGGCGCGAGTGGTGCAGTTGCGCCGCCAATATCGGAGGCAGGGCAAGCGTGCAAATCATCCGTGATATCGCGACGCTGCACCGCGCCATCGCCGCGCTGAAGCAGGACGGCAAAAGCGTCGCTTTGGTGCCGACGATGGGCGCCCTGCACGACGGGCATCTTTCGCTCGTCCGCATGGGGCGGCGCGTCGCCGATCATGTCGTCGTGTCGATTTTCGTCAATCCGACCCAGTTCGGTCCCAACGAAGACTTCGCCGCCTATCCGCGCGACGAAGCACGCGACGCGGCGCTGCTGGTCGATGAAGGCGTCAGCCTGCTGTGGGCGCCCGATGTCGGGATCATGTATCCCGGCGGCCACAGCACCCATATCGAGGTCGCCGAACTCGGCGCCGATTATTGCGGCGCCGCGCGCCCCGGCCATTTCGACGGCGTCGCCACCATCGTCGCCAAGCTGTTCAACCAGGTCCGCCCCGATGTCGCGATCTTTGGCGAAAAGGACTGGCAGCAGCTCGCGATCATCCGCCGCATGGCGCGCGACCTTGATTTCGGGCTCGATATTTTGGGGGCGCCAATCGCGCGCGATCCCGACGGCCTCGCGTTGTCGTCGCGCAACGCCTATCTCTCGGCTGAACAGCGCAGCGCCGCCGTTGCCTTTCCGATCGCGCTAAAGTCCGCGGCGGCGACGCTGGTGAGCGGCGGCGATATGTATGAAACGCTCGCGAAGGCCGAAGCGGCGATCGTCGCCGGCGGGTTCGACAGCGTCGACTATATCGCGCTCGCCGACGCCGACAGTCTGGAAAGACTGGACAGTTTTCGCGGCCCAGCCCGGCTTCTGGCAGCCGCGCGGATCGGTAAAACACGGCTGATCGACAATTATCCGGTGGGTTGATCAAAAGCGGAAACGTCGAAATTCAGCCGTTTCTGCGACCTATCCCCAAGAAATTACCAATGTCGTTAACGCTTTGTTGACCATAAGCCGCAAGGGTGGACCTCGAAGCTTCCTGTGGGGGGAAGCGACAGGGGGTTTTTATGGCCAACAGTCTGAAGTCCGCGCAATATCTGATCGAAAGCCGCCTGCTCGATGCGGCGCGCGGCGACGCCAACGCTTATTTCGATCTGGGGATCGCCTTTTCGACCGGGACCGGCGGGGTCGATGTCGACCTGATCCAGGCGCACAAATGGTTCAACCTTGCCGCGCTCGGCGGCAACAAGGAAGGCCAGCAATGCCGCGCCGACCTGTCCGACGAAATGAGCCGCGACGAAATCGCCGAAGCGCAGCGCCAGGCGCGCGCCTGGCTCGACGAAACTGCTCGCCGCCCGGCCGCGCGGCGGTTTGCGGCTTAAAACACGCCTTTCTTCCGTTCGTGTCGAGCGGGATTTGAAGACGCTCTAATCTGCTCGCCGAAATGGCGTGTGCCCTTCCAGCCAGTCCATTTCGGCTTCCTCGGCGCGGCGTTCCTGGTCCAGAAAATCGGCCACCGCGCGGCGGAACCCGGGATCGGCAATAAAATGCGCCGACCAGGTTGCGACCGGACCATAGCCTCTCGCGAGCTTGTGACCGCCTTGCGCCCCCGCCTCGACGCGTGCCAGCCCGCGTTCGATCGCAATGTCGATCGCGCGGTAATAGCATAGCTCGAAATGCAGATAGGGGATGTCGGTCAGGCACCCCCAATAGCGCCCGTAGAGCGTATCGGCGCCAAGGAAGTGCAGCGCCCCCGCCACCGGCTGCTCGCCATCATAGGCGAGCAGCAGGATGATCTGCTCGGCCATCCGCGCGCCGAGCAGGTCGAACGCCGCACGAGTCAGATAGGGCTGCCCCCATTTGCGCGCGCCGGTGTCCTGATAGAAGAGCCACATCGCGTCCCAATGTTCGGGGCGGATCGCGTCGCCGGTCAGCTGCTCGATCCGCAGCCCTTCCACCGCCCGCGCGCGTTCCTTGCGCAGCTGCTTGCGCTTGGCCGAGGTCAACGTGGCGAGAAAATCGTCGAAATTGGCGTAACCCGCGTTGGCGAAATGGAACTGGATGTCGCGGCGCACCAGCCACCCGGCGCTTTCGAACAAGGGCATCTGGTCGGGCGCGACAAAGGTCGCATGCGCCGACGACAGACTATTCTGGCGCACGACCGTTTCGGCGGCCCGGATCAACAGCCGCGCGTCGTCGCTGTCCGGCGCCAGCAATCGTGGTCCCGGCACCGGTGTGAAGGGCGCCGCAATCTGCAGCTTGGGATAATAATCACCCCCCGCGCGCGTCCACGCGTCGGCCCAGCCTTGATCGAAGACATATTCGCCCTGGCTGTGCGACTTCAGATAGGTGGGCGCGGCGGCGAGCAGCGCGCCCGCCGCATCCTCGACCAGCAATGGCGTGGCCTGCCACCCGGTTCCCGGCCCGACGCTGCCCGATTCTTCGAGCAGCGACAGGAAGGCGTGGCCGACAAACGGATTGCCGCCGTCATGCAGCGCGTCCCACGCCGCGGCATTGACTGCGGACACCCCGGTACCAAGCGAGATCGTCCGCGCCGGGGGGTCGGCCTCGGCCATTTACGCCGGGCGCACCGCGACGATCGCATCGGCCTCGACCGCGGCGCCCAGCGGCAGCACCGCAACGCCGACCGCGGCGCGCGCATGGCGACCCGCATCGCCGAACAGCGTTTCGAACAGGTCCGACGCGCCGTTGGCGACCTTCGCCTGATCGGTGAAGCTGGGGGCGCTGTTGACAAACACGCCGAGCTTGATGACGCGCTCGATACGCGACAGATCGCCGCCCAGCGCCTGCGCAATCTGCGCGATCAGCATCAGCGCGACGCGCTGCGCCGCATCCTGCCCGCCCGCGACATCCATGTCGTCACCCAGGCGTCCGGTGACGACCTGCCCGTCGCGGAACGGCAGCTGGCCGCTCACATAGAGCAGACCGCCATGTTCGACGGCGGGGACATAAGCGGCGACCGGCGCGGCGGCCTTGGGCAGTTCGAGCCCGAGTTCGGCAAGCTTTGCGGTGATATCCATGGGTCTTCCTTCTTAAACGGGTTCGGGGGCCGGAGCGGGGACATTTTCGGCGAGCCGCGCCAGGATCCAGTCCTGCGCCGCCGCCCAGTCATCGATGCGCGCGTGGGCATAGGGCGACGGCGCGATCTTGTCGGCGATCGCGGGCTCGCCGACCAGATGGAGCCGCCACACGTCAGGCGCTTCCTGCGCGACCGAATGATGATGCCCCGCCAGATCATCGATGAATAGCGCGACCGAAGGCTGATATTGCTCGATCAACCGGCGCACCGGTTCACCCTTGCCGCCGCGGCTGCCGATCACCGGCGCGTGGAAATCGTGCAGCGCCAGCTGCTCGATCCGCGCCTGCTGATGGTCGGGACCGACGTTGGTCAGCACGACAATGTCGGCCTGCTCCGCAATCGCCGCCATCGCGGCAAGCGCGCCCGGAATCGGATATTGCCGCGCCATCTCGCCCCGGAAAAAAGCGTCGAGCAGCGGCCAAACCTCTGCCGCCTCCAACGGCGTCCCGCATTCCTTGCGTTTCAGCGCCCCGGCAAAACTGGCATCCTCGATGCGGAACAGCACGCCATGTTCGGCGTCGACCCATTCGGCGAAGGGGACAACCATGTGCATCAGCACCTCGTCGCAATCGGTGATGACGAGCGGTCGGTTCATGCGGACGTTCCTTTGGATGTCTGGCCTTCGAGGCGCGCCGCAGCAGCAGCTAGGGTGGCAGGCGGCACCTGCAACGCATCGGCGCAGGCGACAAGATCATTTTCATGCGCGGTCAGAAACGACAGGATCGCCGCGAGCGTCGCCTGTTCGCCCAGCGAGGCGCGGAGCTCATCGGGAGCGAGGCCGGTGAGCCCAAGCAGCCGCTCGGCGCGCGGTTCGTCGCTCAATATCCAGCCGAGCGCCTGAAGCGCCAGGGCCGCGTCATCGTCGTGCAAGGCATTTTTCCCTTCAAAGGGAGGCAATTGTGTCATGCGGCCGATTCGCCTAAACGGGCCGCGGACGCAAGGTGGGGAAGCGAATAATCATGGGCAAGACCATATTGGTCGTCGAAGATAATGAGCTGAACCTGCGCCTGTTCTGCGACCTGCTCAACGCCCATGGCTATACCGCGCACCCGGTGCGCGATGGGCGCGATGCGCTGGCGAAAGCGCGCGAAGTGGCGCCCGACCTGATTATCATGGACATCCAGCTCCCGCACGTCAGCGGGCTTGAGCTGATCGGCCAGATGAAGGCCGACCTGACGCTGCGCACGGTACCGATCATGGCGGTCACCGCCTATGCGGGGAAGGGCGATGAGGAACAGATCAGGGCGGCGGGCGCCGAGGCCTATGTCTCGAAGCCGATTTCGGTGATCAAATTCATCGAGAGCGTCGGGGTGTTCGCCTGAACCGCCTTTGAGGCGGAATGGCTGGAAGCGACCAACTGCGGACATAAGCGATCCTCCCCCAACGGGGGAGGGGGACCACCCGAAGGGTGGTGGAGGGGCACAGGCGGTTTAAGCAGCATCGGAACGGTTGAGCCCACTTTTTGGGTAACCGAGCCGCAGAGACTATCTCTACGCCAAGGTAAACCGACGGTACCCCTCCACCAGCTTCGCTGGTCCCCCTCCCCGTTCCGGGGAAGATCGGCTTCGTCTGCTCCCCACCCCAATGCCGCCATTCCCCCCACGCGACCTTGCCATGCTGCCTCCAATCACTAAGCAGGGTCCGATGCCCGCCGCAGCTCCCAAACCCGCCAACAGCAACAGCGCCGCCCCCGCCGCGACGCCGATGATGGCGCAATATTGGGCGCTGAAGGAAAAGGCGGGCGATTGCCTGCTGTTCTACCGCATGGGCGACTTTTTCGAGCTGTTCTTCGACGATGCCAAAGCCGCGGCGGCGACGCTCGACATCGCGCTGACGGCGCGCGGCGAGCATGACGGTCAGCCGGTCGCAATGTGCGGCGTCCCCGTTCACGCCGCCGAATCCTATCTCGCGCGGCTGATCCGCGCCGGACACCGCGTCGCCATCGCCGAACAGGTCGAAACGCCCGCCGAAGCCAAGGCGCGCGGCGGGTCGAAGGCGCTGGTGGCGCGCGCGATCGTCCGCTTCGTCACCGCGGGGACACTGACCGAGGAAAGTCTGCTCGAAGGGCGCAGCGCCAACCGCCTCGCCGCACTGGCCGAAGTCGGCAGCGAGGGTGAAGTCGCCATCGCCGCCGCCGATATTTCGACCGGACGCTTCGAGGTTGTCGCGGTGCGGCCCGAGGCGGTCGATGCCGAACTGGCGCGGCTGGGGCCGTCCGAACTGCTGGTCAGCGAGAGCGCGGGCGAGCTGCCGATGTCGTCGGCGCGCCAGATCGTGCGCCGACCCCCGAGCGACTTTTCGAGCACCGCGGCGCAGAAGCGGCTCGAATCCTTTTTCGGCGTCCAGACGCTCGACGGCTTCGGCGCCTTTTCGCGCGGCGAGGTTGCGGCGATGGGGGCGCTCGTCGCCTATCTCGACCATGTCGGCACCGGCGCGCCGACCTTTCTCCAGCCGCCGGTGCGCCATCTCGCGGCGGGGCGCATGGCGATCGACGCCGCGACACGCGAGAGCCTCGAACTCGTCCGCACCATGGCGGGAACGCGCGACGGCAGCCTGCTCGGCACGATCGATCGCACCGTCACTGCGGCGGGCGCGCGGCTGCTCGCCGACGATCTTGCCAGCCCGCTGACCGACAAGGCGGCGATCCGCGACCGGCTTGATCTCGTCGACGGCCTCGCGCGTGATGCGTTGTGGCGCGGCGAACTCCGCGCGGCGCTGCGGGCGCTGCCCGACGCCGGACGCGCGCTCGGACGGCTTGTTGCGGGCCGCGGCGGACCGCGCGATCTCGCGCAGCTGCGCGACGCGCTCGGCGGTGCGCGGCTCTTGCGCGAACGCCTCGCGCGGCGTCCCGACTTGCCGCCCCTGCTCGCGGGCCTGCTCCCGGCGCTCGACGGCCATGGCGCGCTCGTCGACGAACTGACGCGTGCCTTGATCGAAACCCCGCCGGTCGACGCCGCGCAGGGCGGCTATATTGCCGAGGGCTATGATCACGCGCTCGACGCCTTGCGCGAAACCGCGCGCGACGGGCGCAAGGCGATCGCACTGCTCGAGGCGGGATACCGCGACCGCACCGGCATCGCCTCGCTCAAGATTCGTCACAATGGCGTGCTTGGCTATCATGTCGAGGTGCCCGCGAAGCACGCCGACACGCTGATGCTCCCCGATTCGGGTTTCACCCACCGCCAGACGCTCGCGGGCGTCGTGCGCTTCAACTCGGCCGACCTCCACGAAGCGGCGATCCGGGTGACGCAGGCGGGCGTCCACGCGATTGCCGCCGAAGCCGCACACCTCGAATCGCTCACCGAAGCCGCGACCGCGCGGCGCGAGCAGATCGCCGCCAGCTGCGACGTGCTGGCGCGCATCGACGTCGCCGCGGCGCTCGCCGACCATGCGATGAGCCACAATTGGTCCCGCCCCGATCTTGCCGACACGCCGTGCCTCGACGTCGTCGGCGGGCGCCACCCGGTGGTTGAGGCGGCGCTCGCGAAAGCGGGCGAGCGCTTTGTCCCCAATGATCTGTCGCTGTCCGCAACCGACCGGCTGTGGCTCGTCACCGGCCCGAACATGGGCGGTAAATCGACCTTCCTCCGCCAGAACGCTCTGATCGTCGTGCTCGCGCAGGCGGGCGGGTTCGTCCCCGCCGCGTCGGCAAAGCTGGGCCTCGTCGACAAATTGTTCAGCCGCGTCGGCGCCAGCGACAACCTCGCGCGCGGGCGCTCGACCTTCATGGTCGAGATGGTCGAAACCGCCGCGATCCTCGCGCAGGCGACCCCGCAAAGCTTCGTCATCCTCGACGAGGTCGGGCGCGGCACCTCGACTTACGATGGGCTCGCGCTCGCCTGGTCGGTGGTTGAGGCGGTGCACGAGGTCAACCGCTGCCGCTGTCTGTTTGCGACCCACTATCACGAACTGACGCGGCTCGCCGAAACGCTGGACGCGCTGTCGCTCCATCATGTCCGCGCGCGCGAGTGGCAGGGCGACCTCGTGTTGCTCCACGAACTCGCTGACGGCCCCGCCGACCGCAGCTACGGCCTCGCCGTCGCCCGCCTCGCCGGGGTTCCCGCGGGCGTCGTCAAGCGTGCCGAGGCGGTGCTGGCAAAGCTCGAAGCCGGGCGCGAGAAAACCGGCGGCCTCGCCGCAGGGCTCGACGACCTGCCGCTGTTCGCCGCCACCCTCGCCGCCGCGCCTGCCGAGAAGCAGGACGCACTCCGCGACGCGCTGGCCCAGATCGACCCCGACGCGCTTGCTCCGCGCGAGGCGCTCGACGCGCTTTATGCGCTCAAACGCCTGCTGGCGGACGAGGCATGAGTGACATCTTCGACAAACTCGAACAACGCCGCGCGATCATCGATCGCCGTGCGCTCGCTGACCGGCTCGACGCCATCGCCGCCGAAACGCAGGATTCGGGCGCCCGCCGCCGCGCCATGGTCGCGCTGCTCAAGACGGCGCTCGACAACGGACGCGCCGAGATCGAATGGCGGCTGCTCGCGCACCCCTCGTCGGGCCGCCTCGCCGCCAGCGCCACCGCCTTCCTGATCGACCAGATCGTCCGCCTCAGCCACGACTTCACCGTCGGTCACCTCTATCCCTCGGGCAATAAATCGTCGGGCGAGCGGATCACCTTGATCGCGGTGGGCGGCTATGGCCGCGGCGAAATGGCCCCGCACAGCGACATCGACATCGGCTTCCTCACCCCGTTCAAGCAGACGAGCTG
Organism: Alphaproteobacteria bacterium; assembly: GCA_018823905.1. Lineage (GTDB taxonomy): Bacteria > Pseudomonadota > Alphaproteobacteria > Sphingomonadales > Sphingomonadaceae > Sphingopyxis. Next base: position 24,825 of record JAHJHL010000151.1, on the reverse strand, counting down.
GACCGAAAGCGTGATCGAGGCGCAGCTCTATACGCTGTGGGATCTGGGGCTGAAAGTCGGCCATTCGTCGCGCTCGATCGACGAAATGGTCCGCGCCGCCAAGGACGATCTCACCATCCGCACCGCGCTGCTCGAAGGGCGCTTCATCTGGGGCGACCGCGAGCTTTACGACCAGGCGTCGGCGCGTTTCGATGCCGAGGTCGTCGCGGGCAACGCGCGCGCCTTCGTCGCCGACAAGCTCGCCGAACGCGACGAGCGGCACAAGCGCATGGGCGATTCGCGTTACGTCGTCGAACCCAATGTGAAGGAAGGGAAGGGGGGCCTGCGCGACCTCCACACGCTGTTCTGGATCGGCAAGTTCATCCACCGCGTCCGCACCGTCCCCGAACTGGTCGACGCCGGATTGCTCTCGGTGCGCGAGCTGCGCCAGTTCGCGCGCGCCGAAAATTTCCTCCTTGCCGTCCGCTGCCACCTCCACACGATCACCGGGCGCGCCGAGGACCGGCTGACCTTCGACGTCCAGCGCGAGATTGCGGCGCGCATGCAATTCGCCGAGCGCCCCGGCAAAAGCGCGGTCGAGCGTTTCATGCAGCTCTATTTCCTCCACGCCAAAAGCGTCGGCGACGTCACCGGCACCTTCCTTGCGCATCTCGACGATCAGATGGCGGCGCGCGGGCGGCGCTTCCTGCCGACGATCCGCCGTCGTCCGGGCAAGCTCAACGGCTTCGTCCTCGACCGCGGCCGCCTCGCGCTGCCGTCGGACGATTTCTTTCAGGCCGATCCGGTGCGCCTGATCGAAATCTTCGCGCTCGCCGACAAACACGGCCTCGAAATCCATCCGCAGGCGATGCGCCAGGCGCGGCACGAGGCGAAGCTGATCGAGACGCAGGGGGTGCGCCGCAACGCGCGCGCCAACGCGCTGTTCCTCGACGTGCTCACCAGTCCGCGCGATCCCGAAACAGTGCTGCGCTGGATCAACGAGGCGGGGGTGTTCGGCCGCTTCGTCCCCGATTTCGGCCGCGTCGTCGCGCAGATGCAGTTCGATATGTATCATCATTATACGGTCGATGAGCATACGATCCGCGCTATCGGCCTGCTCGCCGACATTGAACAGGGGCGGCTCAAGGACGATCACCCGCTGTCGACCGCGATCATGGACCAGATCCATTCGCGCCGCGTCGTCTATGTCGCGGTGCTGCTGCACGACATCGCCAAGGGGCGCGGCGGCGACCATAGCGTCCTCGGCGCCGAACTCGCGCTGCGCGTCTGCCCGCGGCTGGGGCTCAGCGACGCCGAGACCGAGACCGTCTCGTGGCTCGTGCGCTATCACCTGCTGATGTCGGCGACCGCGTTCAAGCGCGATCTCGCCGATTTCAAGACGATCCTCGATTTCGCGGGTCAGGTACAAAGCCCCGAGCGGCTGCGCCTGCTGCTCGTCCTCACCGTCGTCGACATCCGCGCCGTCGGCCCCGGGGTGTGGAACAGCTGGAAACGCCAGCTGCTCACCGAGCTTTATGACGCGGCCGAAGAAGTCCTCCGCCTCGGCCACAAGCAAAAGGGCCGCGAACAGCGGATCGCCAGCAAGAAAGAGGCGGTCGCGGCGCAATTCGGCTTCGACCAAAAGACCTTCGACAAGGTCGCGCGGCGCCTGCCCGAAAGCTATTGGATCGCCGAACCGGTCGAGGTCATCGCCGCGAACCTCGTCCATATCCGGCAAGCGGGCGATTCGCCGCTGCACATCGCCGCGGTTCCTGACGACGATCGTGGCGCGACCTTGGTGATGGTGCTCGCCGCCGATCACCCGGGGCTGTTTTATCGCATCGCGGGAGGCATTCATCTGGCGGGCGGCAACATCATCGACGCGCGCATCCACACCACCCGCGACGGCCTCGCGCTCGACAATTTCCTCGTCCAGGATCCGATCGGCCGCCCGTTCGACGAGCCGGGGCAGATCGGCCGACTGACCCGCGCGATCGAGGACGCGCTCGCCAACCGCCACAAATTGCTCCCCAAACTCGAAGCCCGCGCCCTCCCGCGCACGCGCGCCGAAGCCTTCCGCATCGCCCCCAACGTCTTCGTCGACAACAAGGCGTCGAACCGCTTCACGGTGATCGAGGTCAATGCGCAGGATCGCCCGGCGCTCCTCAACCAGCTCGCCTACGCGCTGTTCCAGTCCAAGGTCACCGTCCACAGCGCCCATGTCGCCACCTATGGCGAACGCGCGGTCGACACCTTCTATGTCACCGACCTGATCGGCGACAAAATCGACAGCGCGGCGCGGGTGAAGTCGCTGGAGAAGCGCCTGCTCGAAGCGGCGACGAGCGCGAGCGAGGAGGCGGTGGCGGCTTAGGTCTTGCGCCCCAGCTCGCGCGCGAGCGCCAGAAACGCCGCCAGTGCGGCCGAAGGATGACGGCGGCCCGGATAATAGAGCGCGAGCCCCGGAAACGGCGGGGTCCAGTCATCGAGCAGGCGGACGAGCCGCCCCGCCTCGACGTCGGCTACAACATCCTGTTCGAAAAAGAAGCCGATGCCGACCCCGGCAACCGCCGCCGCGCGCGCGATCGTCACATCGTCAATCGTCATCGGCCCGCTCACGTCGATCTCCGCCGTCTCCGCGCCTTTCTCGAAATACCAGCGATAGAGCGCGCCATCGGGCAGGCGCACGCGGATGCAGGCATGGCGCGCCAAATCGGTGGGGACGCGCGGCGGCGCATGCGCGGCCAAATAGTCGGGCGACGCGACGACGGCGAAACGATGCGCTTCGCCCAGCGACAGCGCGATCATGTCGGTGGGGACCAGCGATGCGACCCGGACGCCCAGATCGAACCCTTCGGCGACGATATCGACCAGCCGCCCGTCGGTCACCACATCGACATGGACGCGCGGATAGCGGCGCGTATATTCCAGGATCAGCGCCGCCAATGCCGATCGTGCGGCGAACGGCGGCGCATTGAGGCGCAGCCTGCCCGACGGCGTTTCGCCGCGCGCGCGGACAATCTCGATCGCCTCGCGAACGTCGAGCAGCGACGGGCCGATCCGGTCGACAAAAATATGTCCCGCGTCGGTCAGCGCGACGCTGCGGGTTGTGCGGTTGAACAGGCGCACCCCCAGTTCGGCCTCGATCCGCGCGATCATGTGGCTGAGCGCGGTCGTCGACAGGCCGAGGTCGATCGCCGCCTGCCGGAACGATCCGCGTCGGGCGACCGCCAGCACGGCGTCAAAATCACGGAGCGCAAGTCGCGTCATTATCCCGCTTCCTTCATCAGATCATCCAATATTGGCCCGCTTATAAGGATGATGCCGCGCGCTTAGATCGGAAGCAAGCCCAAGATCGGAGACTCGTCATGCAACTGCCCCATCCCGTCCAAATCTATTTCGACGCCGACCAGCGCGGCGACCGCACCGCCCCGATGACCGCCTTCGCTCCCGATGCGTTCGTGCAGGACGAGGGGCGCTCGTACCGCGGCCATGACCAGATCGATACCTGGTGGCGCGACGCCAAACGGCAATATGCGCATCAGGCGGCACCGTTCGAGGTGAAATCCGAAGGCGGCCGGGTCAGCGTGCGCGCCACGGTAACGGGGAATTTCCCGACCAGCCCGGCGACCCTCACCTATCATTTCGTGCTCGCCGAAGGTCGCATTGCCGAACTGGAGATTCTGCCATGACCGGCTTTCTGTCGCTCACCGGAAAGCGCGCGCTCGTCACATCGGGCACCAAAGGCGCCGGCAAGGCAACCGCCGATTTGCTCCGCGAACTCGGCGCGACGGTGCTCACTGTTGCCCGCAACGCGCCCGATGACGGACCCGACCCCATGTTCATCGCCGCCGACCTGACCATTGCCGAAGGGTGCGAACACGTTGCCCAAGCAGCGCACGAGCGGCTGGGCGGCATCGACATTCTTGTCCACATGCTCGGCGGCTCGTCGGCGCCGGGCGGCGGCTTTGCCGCGCTCACCGACGCGCATTGGGAGCGCGAGCTTGCGCTCAACCTTTTTCCCGCCGTCCGCCTCGACCGCGCGCTTGTCCCCGCGATGACCGCGCAGGGATCGGGCGTCGTCGTCCATGTCTCGTCGATTCAGCGCCAGTTGCCCTTGCCCGAAGCGACGACCGGCTATGCCGCGGCCAAGGCGGCGCTGTCCACCTACAGCAAGGCCTTGTCGAAAGAGGTCGCGCCACGGGGCGTCCGCGTCGTCCGCGTCGCCCCGGGATGGATCGAGACCGAAGCCTCGGTGCAGCTCGCCGAACGCCTCGCGCGCGAAGCCGGGACCGATTATGAGGGCGGCAAGGCGATGATCATGGCCTCGCTCGGCGGCATCCCGCTGGGCCGCCCGGCAAAGCCCGAAGAGGTCGCGAACCTGATCGCCTTCCTCGTATCGGACCGCGCCGCGTCGATAACGGGGACCGAATATGTGATCGACGGCGGGACGATCCCGACAGTGTAAGCGATGATCGCATCCCATCTTGGCGACGGTGATCCACCGTGCCCATATTGGACCGGACACCCATCGCCCTCCAATGCCGTGAAAGAAAAAAGTAGATGCCCCGGCGGTGGGGCGCCGGGGCATCCTTCCGGGTTGCTAGGGACCAACCATGCAACCCGGAAACCTCTCAAACCGAGCGAAGCAGGCTCATCGCTTCCCGCCTTTCGGCCTCGCGCAGGGAGGGTGGGTCATGCAAAGACCGCCCGTCCCGCTCCCCACTGCTAAGCGCCTGGCCCGTCGAGCATCGTCAGGAGGCGGCCTGCATTCCACCCCTTGCGCAAGATCAACCCCTCATCCAACACGCGCTGAAACGCCCGTTCGTCCATAGGCGCGGCAAACAGGAAGCCCTGGCCCACCGAACAGCCGAGCGTCCGCATGATGGCGCGCTCGCCTTCGGTCTCGATCCCTTCGGCAACGACACGAATGTCCAGCGCCGCGCCAAGCTTGACGATGCTCTCGGCGATCACCCGTTTGGCTGCGCTATGCGCGACGTCGTGCACGAAGCTGCGATCGACCTTGATCTCACTCAGCGGGAAGCTTTCCAGATAGCGCAGATTGGAATAGCCGGTGCCGAAGTCGTCGATCGAGATTCCGACGCCCAGACGCCGCAGATTTTCGAACGTGCGGCGTATCGCGTCGGGCTCGGGGACCATCAGATTCTCGGTCAGCTCCAGCGTCAGCCATTCGGCCCGGCAACCGGTCTCGCCCAGCACCTGTTCGACAAAGGCCACCATGTCGCGCCGGGTGAATTCGACGACCGACACGTTGAACGAAAAGCGGATGGGCGCGCGGCGGTGGCGGTTGACCTTGACCGCATAGGCCGCGAGCGTGTGCAGACCCCAAGCGCCGATGTCGAGAATGGCGCCGGTTTCTTCGGCAACGCCGATGAAGCGGCCGGGTTGTTGCAGCCCGAATGCGCCATGGTCCCATCGCAGCAACGCTTCGGCGCCGACGATGTCGCCCGAGCCGAGATCGATCTGGGGCTGATAATGAAACAGCAGCTCCTGGTTCGGAACGGCGACCTGCAGGTCGCTCGCCAGCCGGATGCGATTGCGCGCATCGCGCTCGTCCGCTTCGGCATAGGGATGCGGTGGATGCGCTGGCATCGCCTTGGAGCGCTGCAAGGCGGCGCCGGCTTGCCGAATGAGCTGCAGCGGGTCCGCGCCCGTGAAGTCGACGGTAAAGCCGGCAGCGAACTGGGCGGTCAGCGAGGCGCCGGGCAGTATGAAGCGCGGATGCAACAGCGCCAGGACATCGTCGATGACGCTTGCGGCGCGATCGGCATCGTCGAGCTCGAACGCGAGCGTGAAGCTGTTCGTCCCGACGCGCGCGACGGCGGCCGCCGGCAAGGTCGCGAGGCGCGCGGCCACCGAACGGAGCAGGGCGTCGCCCGCGTCATAGCCGAACCCGTTGTTGACATCATGAAACCGCAGGATGTCGAGCTTGACCAGCAGCAGCGCGGACCGCGCCGCGACGTCGATTGCCGCCAGCCGGTCGAGCAGGCCATAGCGGTCGAGCAGGCCGGTCAGGCGATCGATGCCCGGGGCGTGGGTGACGTCGCGGATCAGGCCGATGAAATGCGTCACCTGCCCGCTGCCATCGCGAAATGGCACCAGACGCAGGGCGTTGCGGAACATCGTCCCGTCGCGCCGATAGTTGCGCAGCGTCACCGAACATTCGCGACCTTCGGCCAGCGCGGCCCGGACTTCGGCGATTTCGGGCTGCAGCCGGTCGTTACCCTGAAGATAGCGGCAATTCTTGCCGATCGCTTCGGCCGCGGGATAGCCGGTGACCGCCTCGAACGCCGGGTTCACATGGACGATGGGGTGCCCGCGCAGACGCATGTCGGCAACCAGCACCGCATCGCTGATATGGTCGAGCGCCAGCATCGACGCCGCGATCGACGGCGTGGCGCCCTCGGGTCGCTTGGCCAGGCGCGGCCAGCGTATCGGCGTAAAGGCGGACGCGCCGCGCGCCAGCTCACGGCCTTCCGCTGTGTGAACCGTCATGACGCGGCCCCGCCTTTGCTGCTGGCAAAGTGCCCGTGCCTTCCGGGTCGACAGGTTGCCGGTCGACGTTCGGCTGGATGAATGCGCATATGCTGGCCTCCGGTCCGGAACATGCGGACCCGGCAGAGGCGCTTCAACGTCGGCCGGGCGGCTTATCCGGACAAATCGGCGGCACTTTCGTCGTCGATGGCTTTTCCCGACCCCGCCGTCTGGAATCGCAAACGATAGGACAGCGGCGCGACGCCGATCCGGCGCACGAAAGCGCGTCGGAGCGTGGTCGTCGATCCAAAGCCGGCGGCAAAGTCGATCGCCTTGATCGGGGCGGCGCTGTCTTCGAGCAGACGCCGTGCGATATCGATCCGCATCAATTCGACATAGGCGGCCGGGCTCATGCCCAGTTCGGCGCGGAAAAGCCGCGACAGATGGCGCGGACTCACGCCAACCACGCGCGCCAGCGCCTCAAGCCCCAGGTCGCCACGCGGATGCTCAAGAATATGCAGCCTGATCCTCTCGATCGGCCCCGTCGCCGCGGTCTGCGCCGTCAGGGCCGCGCTGAACTGCGACTGACCGCCCGGGCGCTTCAAAAAGACGACGAGCCGGCGTGCGACCCACAGCGCGAGCGCGCGTCCATGATCTTCTTCGATCAGCGCAAAGGCAAGGTCCGTGGCCGCGGTCACACCGGCAGAGCAAAACACCGGCCCGTCGCGCACGAAAATTCGGTCGGGTTCGACCCGGGTATCGGGAAAGTCGGCGGCCAGCCGGTCGGCATATTCCCAATGCGTCGTGGCGCGGCGGCCCGCCAGCAGTCCGGCATGCGCCAGCAGGAAAGCGCCGGTGCAGGTCGATCCGTAGCGCTGCGAATTCCGGGCTTGTTCGCGCAGCCACCGCATGACCTCTTCGCTCGGGCGCGCCGGGACGCCATAGGGTCCGGTGACGATCAGAGTGTCGCACGGCTCCGCCGCATCTTTGATGCCTGCATCGGGCAGATATTTCACGCCCGAGGCGCTCTCCGCCACGACGCCCTCTTCGGTCACCAGCTGGACGCGATAGCGATCGCCCGCTGCCATCTTGCAGTTCGCTTCGAAAAACGCGTCGCGAAGTCCTGCGATTTCAAGCAGATGGACTTTTCCGGGAGCGAAGATGGTGATGAGCATGGCCGGAACTCCGCCCGGCAGCGCCGCCGATCGGATACAGGATAACCCGCCATGGCTCGATCACCTAGCGCGATCGCTGGATTGCGAAAGGTCGGCTATCGATTCGGCGCTTCGGTTGCTTGCTCGGTCGAGCAATCTCACCCCCGCAACACCGCCCCAACCTTCGCCGCCGCCTCCTTGTCGGCGCCTCGGATTGCGCGCACCGGCTCGGCGAAGGTTAGGCTGGTGGGCATGAGGAAGGCGACGTGGCGGGGATTAATCGGAACCGGCGTCAGAATAGTCGGTCAGTTCCAGGTGCGCGCCATGAAACGGTCCCTTGTGCCGTTCAGCACGTTTAGCGCTTGCTCGATATTGCGGGTGCGGGCGTCGTCGGACTTCAGCCTGGCGAAATAGCGCAGCATCTCTTTCTGCAAGCTCGGCGACAGCTGGTCCCATCGCGCCCTCGCGACGGGATTGGCGTCAAGGCGCGCCGCAAATTCGGACGGCATCGCGTGCGCGGGACCGCCGCGATAACTGTCGTCGAACGCTAGGCTCACTTCGACGGTGTCGCCAACCGCGGTGGCTGACGCTTTGCGGATCGTGCCGTCGAGATAGAGCAGGAAGCTGCCGTCCCCCGCGGGCATCATGTTGACGCGCGCGGGCGGCTCGGGCTGACCATTGACTTGCACCGTCACGGGAATCGGTCGTTTCCAATCGGGCCGGATCTGCTGCGCCTGCGCATCGCTGACCATCACATAGGGGTTGATACCCCGCAGCTCGATTCGAACCGTGAACTTCATCGCTGACCGGCTGTCCAAGCGAGCATTATCCCCGCAATTCTGCCCCCACCTTCGCCGCCGCAGCGACCACCTTGTCGGCAATCGCCTTCAGCTCGGCATCGGTGAAGCTCTTCTCGACCGGCTGCAACTCGACCTCGACCGCCAGACTCACCTGACCCTCGGGCACGCCTTGCCCGGTGAAGCGGTCGAATAATCGCGCATCGACGATGGCCGCCTTGTCGGCGCCGCGGATCGCGCGGACCAGTTCGGCGGCGGTCAGGCTGGTCGGGGCCAAAAACGCAAAGTCGCGGCGCACCGATTGCAGCGCGGGCGGCGTGAACGCCGCGCGCGCCGGGCCGCTCGCGCGCTTGGCCGGGATCGCATCGAGGAAGATCTGCACCGCCATCACCGGACCATCGACATCGAAATGGCGGGTCAGCAGCGGGTGGAGCGCGCCAAATTCGGCGAGCACCGCCTTGGGGCCGAGCCGCAGCGTCGCCGACTGGCCGGGGTGCCAGATGCTGCCCTCGGCGACCGCTTCCATCACCTGCAAGCGGTCGGCGGGGGCGCCCGCGGCGTCGAGCAATGCCAGCGCTACGGCCTTGGCGTCGAACGCGTCGAACGGCGCCGCCTTGCCCGCCTGCCACCCGCGCGCGCGCTTGTCGCCCGCCATCAGCACGGCGAGCGTCGGATGTTCGGCGTCCGCCAGATAACGCCGCCCGATTTCGAACAGGCGGATGCTGTCGGCGCCGCGGTTCTGGTTGCGCTGCGCCGCGGCGAGCAGCCCGGGGAGCAGCGACGGCCGCATGACCTTCAGATCTTCGCTGATCGGGTTGGCGAGCGACCAGTCGCCGCCGCCGAACGGCGCGGCATCGCGGTCGCTGATGAACGACCAGGTCACCGCCTCATGGAACCCCGCCGCCGCTGCGGCGCGGCGGACGCGGCGTTCGAGCATCTGTTCGGCGGTCGCGGTCGGTTTTGCCACGCCATCCGTGCGGGGCAATGGCACCGACGCGATCGCATCGAAACCGGTGATGCGCGTGACTTCCTCGACCAGATCGGGAGCGCCGTCGATGTCGCGGCGCCAGCTCGGCACGGCGACCTGCCAGCGGCCGCCCTGTTCGATGATGGTAAAGCCCAGCGCGGTCAGGATTCCCTGCTGCCGCTCGGGCGCGATCGCGATGCCGCCCAGCGTCGCCGACAGCGTGGGGTCGTAATCGACCGTCTTCACTTCGGCGGGCGGCGTCCCGGCGCGGGTGACCGCCGACGGGGTGCCGCCGCAGATCGCCAGCACATGCGCGGTGACGATCGCGGTTGCATCGTCGAGGAACGCCGGATCGACCCCGCGCTCGAACCGGCTGCGCGCGTCGCTGGTCAGCGCCAGCGCCTGTCCGGTCAGCGCGATGCGCTCGGGGGTAAAGTAAGCGACCTCGATCAGCACGTCGCTCGTCGTCTCGCTGCACCCCGAATGCTCGCCGCCCATGATCCCGGCGATGTCGTGGACGCCGATGTCGTCGGCGATCACCGTCATTGTGTCGGTGAGTGTGTAATCCTTGCCGTTGAGCGCGGTGACCGTCTCGCCATTCTTGGCGCGGCGCGCGACGAGCCGGCCGGTCAGCTTGGCGCGATCATAGATGTGGCTCGGGCGGCCGAGGTCGAACATCACATAATTGCTGATGTCGACGAGCGCCGAGATCGAGCGCTGCCCGACCGCTTCGAGGCGGCGACGCATCCATTCGGGCGCGGTGCCGTTGGCCACGCCGCTGATCGTGCGGCCGTAAAAGGCGGGGCAGCCTTCGGGATCGTCGGTCCGGATTTCGGTCGCGGGGGCGACCTCGCCGATGATCGTCGGGACGGCGAGCGGCTTGAGCGTGCCAAGGCCTGCGGCTGCGAGGTCGCGCGCGATGCCGCGCACCCCCATGCAATCCTGACGGTTCGGGGTGATCGAAATGTCGATCACCGGATCGCCCGCGCCGCTGTAATCGGCAAAGCTGGTGCCAACGGGAGCGTCGGCGGGAAGCTCGATGATCCCGTCATGGTCGTCGCCCAGCTCCAGCTCGCGCGACGAGCACATCATGCCATTCGATTCGACCCCGCGCACCGCGGCGACTTTCAGCTCCATCCCGTTCGCGGGCACCACCGCGCCGGGCAGGCCGAGCACGCCGACCAGCCCCGCGCGGGCGTTGGGCGCGCCGCACACCACGGTCAGCGGCGCGCCGCCGTCGCCGGTATCGACGGTGAGCACCTGCAATTTGTCGGCCTGCGGGTGTTTTTCGGCGGTCAGGACGCGCGCGACGCGGAAGCCTTTCAGCTTGTCGGCCGGGTTCTCGACGCCTTCGACCTCGTGGCCGATGCGGTTCAAGGTCGCGACGACGTCGTGGACGCTCGCGGATGTTTCCAGATGCTCTTTCAGCCAGTCAAGGGTCATCTTCATGCCGAAATCCCCCCGCTCAAAGTGGGGACACTCAGCGCGCCGAACCCGTAATGTGCCAGCCAGCGCAGGTCGCCGTCGAAGAAGGCGCGCAGGTCATCCATGCCATATTTCAGCATCGCCAGCCGATCGACCCCGACCCCGAAGGCAAATCCTTGCCACTCGTCCGGGTCGAGTCCGCAGTTCGCGATCACGCGGCGGTTGACCATGCCGCTGCCGAGCAGCTCCATCCACGCATGGCCGTCATCGTCGCCGTGACCCCCGACGATGCGGCGGCCTTTTTCCTGCTTATAGCCGACGTCCACTTCGGCTGAGGGTTCGGTGAAGGGGAAATAGCTCGGGCGCAGCCGCAGCACGATGTCGTCGCGCTCGAAATAGGCCTTCAGGAAGGTTTCGAGCGTCCACTTCAGATGCCCCATATGGATGCCGCGGTCGATGACGAGACCTTCCACCTGATGAAACATCGGCGTGTGCGTCGCGTCGCTGTCGCTGCGATAGACGCGGCCGGGGGCGATGATGCGGATCGGCGGTTCTTGCGACATCATCGTCCTAATTTGCACCGGCGATGTGTGCGTCCGCAGCAACATACGCTGCGCGGCACCTTCGCCAACTTCCGGGAAATAGAAGGTGTCGTGCATTGCGCGCGCCGGATGCGTCTCAGGAATGTTGAGCGCGGTGAAATTGCGCCAGTCATCCTCGATCTCGGGACCGGTCGCGACGGCAAAGCCCATGTCAGCAAAGATTTCGGCGAGCTCGTCCATCACCTGGCTGACCGGATGGACACTGCCCTTGGGTGCGGCATCGGCCGGAAGGGTCATGTCGATCGCCTCGGCGGCGAGCTTGATGTCGAGCGCCGCGGCGTCGAGCGCCGCCTTGCGGTCGGCGAGCGCGGTGGTGACGGCCTCGCGCAGCGCATGGATCTGCGGCCCCTGCGCCTGCCGCTCATCGGGGGTCATGGCGCCGAGCGATTTGAGCAGCGCCGTGATGCTGCCCGCCTTGCCCAGCGCGGCGACGCGCAGCGCCTCGAGCGTGTCGAGATCGCTCGCCGCAATGATGTCGTCCACCAGCCGGGTCTGGGTCGCCTGAATATCGCTCATCGTTTTTGTCCTGCAGCGGCCGCGCTTCGCCCGCGCCGCCGCTTGCACCGAAGGCGATGCGTGGGTCAAGCCCTTGGGGGCTCAACCCCCGGGCTTGTGTAGCCCCTGTACCGCGGCGCCTGCGGCGACGGCGCGGGCTTTGGCGGCGGCGCCCAGGATCGGCTTGGGCCGCGCGGCATATTCGCGCGGGCTCATCCCCATGAATTTGGCAAAGTCGCGGGTGAACTGCGCCTGATCGTAATAATGATGATCCATCGTATCGATCCACGCCATCGACGGGTCGAGCATGAAGCGCGCGAGCGAGCGCAGGAACCGCTGGCGCCGGAGCAGCAGCTTGGGCGAAAAGCCGAAGGCGCGGTGGCTGAGGCGTTCGACCGAGCGTTCGGATAGCCCCAGTTTTTCTGACAAGTCGGCGACCGTCGACAGGTCATCGTCAATCAGCGCACTGTGCGCCGCGAGGATCGCGGGATCATCGGGCGGCGCGCGGTCAAGCAGGGCGCAGAAATGGGCGTCGATCATCGCCGCGGCCGCATCGACGTCATTCACCCCGCGCAATGTTTCGCCGAGCGGCGCGAACGCCGCGAAGGCGGGATGGACGTCGCCGTCGCAGAATCTGTCGGCCAGATCGTCAGCGGGCAGCGGGATGAATTTCGCCCAGCCCATCGGCAAAATCCCGACTCCCCATGCGCGCATGTTGCCTGCGGCGAAATAGCTCGCGGTGCTGGTCGGGCCGGTGGCGACAAAGCGCGGCGTCGCGACCGCCGGGGCGCCGCCAAGGGACGCCAGCGGCAGTTCGCCTTCGATAAAGCGCAAGTTTGCCCATTCGGGATGCAGATAGTCGTCAACGCGGCTGCCCGCCGGGACCGCCACTTCGGTCAGATAGATCGTGCTGAAATAGGGACGCAGCGCCGACGACACCGCAAAGAAACGGGTGGCGATTCGGACGTCGGACGGTTCAGGCTCGGGCGCGCTGCGTTCGGGCATCAAACTCCCTCTAACGAGCATTAACGACGAAAAACAATATTTTGACGCTATTCCTTGTCGGGTTTGTACAATTTTCTGTGCCCCAACTTCTTCATAGTTGCGGCAATCATCCGTTGGAGGCGCTCTCCAACAGGCATAATTTTTGGACTTCACCCGGCCGGCAGCTTTCTGCGACCCACGGCTTTTCGGAACGGGCGGGGGGGCGATGGTTTCCACTGGAACCATTGTCGAAGCGGCGCGGAGCGAAAGCTCCGCGCCGCTTCTTCGTTTCTGACGCGGGCAGCTGAGGCTTTGGATTGAGAGCCGACGCCGACCACCAGATCGCCATATTGGCGGGGTTACAATCGCCGCTGGTGACGTTAGGGAATGGGTTCGGGCGCGCGCCGGACAATTTGGATAGGGGATGGATGATGGACAGCGGCAGCAAGGTGCAGTTTTCGGACCGCGAGGCCCTGCTTTATCACGAACATGGTCGGCCCGGGAAAATCGAGATCGTCGCGTCGAAACCGATGGCGACGCAGCGCGACCTGTCCCTCGCCTATTCGCCCGGCGTCGCCGTCCCGGTGCTGGCGATCGCCGAAGATCCGGCCAAGGCCTATGACTATACGATCAAGGGCAATCTGGTCGCCGTGATCTCGAACGGTACCGCGATCCTTGGGCTGGGCAATCTGGGCGCGCTCGCCTCGAAACCGGTGATGGAGGGCAAGGCGGTGCTGTTCAAGCGCTTTGCCGATGTCGATTCGATCGACCTCGAGGTCGACACCGAAGACCCCCAGCGTTTCATCGAAGCGGTCGAACTGCTCGCGCCAAGCTTTGGCGGCATCAATCTGGAAGACATCGCAGCGCCCAACTGCTTCATCATCGAGCAGGCGCTGAAGGAAAAGATGAACATCCCCGTGTTCCATGACGATCAGCATGGCACCGCGATCATCACCGCCGCGGGGCTGATCAACGCCTGTTACCTGACCGGACGCGACCTTGCGACGGTCAAGGTCGTCGTCAACGGCGCCGGTGCCGCCGCGATCGCCTGTACGTCGCTGATCAAGTCGATGGGGGTGCGGCACGAAAATGTCATCATGTGCGACCGCAAGGGCACCATCTATCAGGGTCGTCTGGAAGGCATGGACCAGTGGAAGTCGGCGCATGCGGTGCCGACCGAGGCGCGCGACCTGACCGAAGCGCTGGTCGGCGCCGACGTGTTCCTGGGCTTGTCGGCCGCAGGCGCGCTGAAGCCCGCGATGGTCAAGGACATGGCCCCGGCGCCGATCATCTTTGCGATGGCGAACCCCGACCCCGAAATCTCGCCTCCCGACGCGCGCGCGGCGCGCCCCGACGCGATCATCGCCACCGGGCGGTCGGACTTTCCGAACCAAGTCAACAATGTCCTGTGCTTCCCCTTCATCTTCCGCGGCGCGCTCGACGTGCGCGCGACCGCGATCAACGAAGAGATGAAGATCGCCGCCGCCTATGCCATCGCCGACCTGGCGCGCCAGCAGGTGCCCGAGGAAGTCGCTGCGGCCTATGGCGGGCGCGCGTCGAGCTTTGGCCCCGAATATATCATCCCCTCGCCCTTTGACCCGCGATTGATGGAAATCGTCCCCGCCGCGGTGGCGAAGGCGGCGATGGAAACGGGGGTCGCGCAGAAACCGATCGCGGACCTCGACGCCTATCGCACGTCGCTCCGCGCGCGGCTCAACCCCACAACGTCGGTGCTGACGCTCGCCTATGAAGCGGCGCGCGCCAACCCCAAGCGGGTGGTGTTTGCCGAGGGCGAAGAAGAGGTGGTGCTGCGCGCCGCGATCCAGTTCCGCGACGGCGGCTATGGCACTCCGGTGCTCGTCGGACGCGAGGGGCTGCGCGACAAGCTGAAGGAAATGGGGGTCGCCGACCCCGAAAGCTACGAGGTCCACAACAGCGTCAATTCGCCGCATGTGCCGCAGATGGTCGAGATCCTGTACGAGCGGCTGCAACGTCGCGGTTATCTGCGCCGCGACGTCGAACGGATGGTCAACCGCGACCGCAACATCTTTGGCTCGCTGCTGCTCAAGCTCGGGCTGGGCGATGCGATGATCACCGGCGTTACCCGCACCTATTCGCAGACGATGCGCGAAGTGCGGCGGGTGATCGACCATGCCGAGGGCAAGACGCCGTTCGGCATCCATGTGCTGGTCGGACAGCATCAGACGATCTTCATGTCGGACACGACCGTCAACGAGCGGCCGAGCGCCGAAATGCTCGCCGACATTGCCGAACGCACCGCGCAGGTCGCGCGGCGGATGGGGCATGAACCGCGCGTCGCGTTCCTGTCCTATTCGACCTTTGGCAATCCGCCGGGCAGCTGGCTCGACAATATCCGCGACGCGGTGGCGATCCTCGATCGGCGCAAGCCGGGGTTCGAATATGAAGGCGAAATGGCGCCCGACGTCGCACTGAATGAAAAGGTGATGGCGAAATATCCGTTCTGCCGCCTGTCGGGACCGGCGAACGTGCTGGTCATGCCCGGGCTGCAATCGGCGAATCTGTCAGCGAAGCTGATGCGCGAGCTGGGCGGCGGCGCCGTGATTGGCCCGATGCTGGTCGGCATGGAACATCCGGTGCAGGTCGCAACGATGGCGTCGCCGGCGTCGGACCTGGTGACGCTCGCGGTGCTCGCCGCGGGCGGGATCGCGCAGTAGTTTCTAGTGCTCCTCCCTGTCGCGTAGCGATGGGAAGGTGGCAGCGCGAAGCGCTGACGGAGGGGCGATGACACTACCGTCGCTGCCCCTCCACCACTTGCTTCGCAAGCGGTCCCCCTCCCCATGGCTTCGCCACAGGGAGGATTAAGTCACAGGCTTACTGCCCGCCCGGTGCGCCTGCGCCCGGCGCACCGACCGCGCCGATGTTGCCGAAAATGTCCTCAAAGAAGCTACGCTCGCGGCCCAGCGTCGGCGTCTTGTCGCCTTCGGGGCTGAGCCGACTGACCAACTCCAGCCCGGTGCGGTCGACCGCCGCGACATTGCCCGCGGTATCGAAACGGACGCGCAGCACCTGCTGGTCGACCGGACGCGGCTTGGCAAAGGCGAGCTGGCGCGTTTCGCGCGAGACATAATAATATTCGTCGGTGCCGAACTGACCAACGAAGGTCGGACGGCCAAGGGTCTTTTCCACCGATTCGCGGTTGTCGACGCCGGGGGTGATCGCGCTGGTCAGCAGCGGATCGACCACATAGCCCTGCCGACCCTTGAGCTGCGAACAGCCGCTGGCGGTGAGCGCGACGGCAAGCCCGAGAACGATCAGGCGCGCGCGCGGAGCGGCAGACGAAAGCTTGATATTCGGCATCTATAATCTCCGTTGCGCCTGTCGCGGCCTCTGCCAGCGGTCGGCGCTCGCTCTCGCGCCTCTTAACCGCAAGCGGACGCGGCGCACAAGCTGCTTGTGGCGCGGCGAAGCTTGCCAGAAGCTGACCGGCGCGACGCACCAGCGCCCCTTTTCGGCGGCGCCAATTGCGCCTATGCGCTGGCCATGTTCTCGCTCCGCAATCTTTTCCGCTCGCAGCCCGACCCGCGCGAGGCGCGCCGTCCGCTCTGGAACGCCGTCGTCGCCACCGCGCGCGCGCCGCACTGGTATGCGTCAGGCGGTGTCCCCGACACGCTCGACGGGCGTTTCGACATGGTCAGCCTGGTGCTGGCGCTCGTTCTCCACCGCATCGACGACGATCCGGCGCAAGCGCGCGCCGGGGTCGAGCTGACCGAATTGTTCGTGACCGACATGGACGGCCAGATGCGCCAGATCGGCTTTGGCGACATGGTCGTCGGCAAGCAGATCGGGCGGATGGTCGGCGCGCTGGGCGGACGGCTCGGCGTCTATCGCGCTGCCGACGGGTCGGAGGAACTGCGCGCCGCTCTGATCCGGAACCTGTGGCGCGGCAACGAGCCCGATGCGGCGGGGCTGGCGCATGTCATGGCCGAGGTCGCGAAACTGCGCGCGGCACTGGCAGCAACGCCGGTGGCCGCGCTGATCGTCGCGAATCGGCTGGACGGAGCCGCGGCGTGAGCGACGCGCCCGAATTTTCGCTTATCCTGACGCTGGCAGATGCCGCGCAGGGACGATCCGTGGCGGTCGAGGCCGATGTCGAGGCACGCGCGCGGATCGCGCAGCGGCTGGAGCTGATCGCGGTCGACCGTTTTGCCGTCAGCGCCGAGATCCGCGCCGTCGCTGGCGGGATCAGCGCCAAAGGCGCGGTCGATGTCAGCATCGTCCAGCCGTGCGCGGCGACGGGGCTACCCGTTCCGGCGATGCTGAACGAGCCGTTCGACCTGCGTTTCCTGCGCGACATCGACGCGCCGGTCGATGCCGATGAAGAGATCGAGATCAGCAGCGAGGATTGCGACTTGCTACCGCTCGAGGGCGACCGGATCGATCTGGGCGAAGCCGCCGTGCAAACGCTGTCGCTCGCGCTCGACCCCTTCCCGCGCCACCCCGATGCTGACCGCGTGCTGGCGGAAAAGGGCGTGCTGAGCGAAGAAGCGGCAGGGCCGTTCGCGGCGCTGGCGAAGCTGCGCGGGACGCCCGACGCTTAGCAGCGACACGTTCATCTCAAACCGTTCGTGCTGAGCTTGTCGAATCACCGTCCTTCTTGCGACGCCAAAAGAAAGGACGGCCCTTCGACAAGCTCAGGGCGAACGGGTCATATTTTGGCCTGGGCGCTTAGCGCCTGCCTTCGGGTTCGGCGTTCGGCGCATCTTCGACCAGATCGGCGACCGCGGCGTCGAGGCCCGGCTCATCCTCGGCGGGCGAAGTTTCGGCGGCGGGCTTGGCCGCTGCCTCAGCCGCCGCAGCCGCCGCTTTCTCTTCGCGCGACGGTGGCAGCGCGCCGCCGAGCGCGTTCGCCAGCCCCAGCAATTGCTCGCCGATCACCTTGTCGACCGCGGGGGCAATGTCGGCGGTCTTGAAGCGCATATAGCCGCCGACGACATAATCGAAGCGCAGCGCGCTGCCGGTCGGGGTCGCCTTGATCTGGATGGTCAGCGTGCCGTTCGCCGCTTCGCCCTGGAGCGGGCCGAACGCGCCCGACAGGCGGAGCATCTGACCGGGCTTCGAGAACAGGACGCGCGCATGCTGGACGCTGCCGACCCCCGCGCCCGTGTCGGGCAATTTTTCGCAGAAACAGCCGCCCGCTTGCGAATCAAGCCAGAAGTTCGCGGCGTCGCCCGACCAGCTATGATCTTTCGACCACCAGTTTTGCGGCATGCGGAGCATTTTCCACACATCGGCGGGGGTCGCGGCAACCTGCGCTGTATGCGCGACGGTAAAGCCCGCCTCGCTCTGGTCGACGACCTTGGCGGTTGCAACGGGCGCGAGAGTCAGCGCGGCCGTTGCCGACATAGCGGTCGCTACCATTGTTCTAAAATTCATCACCCGGTCCCCCGCTTGCCGCAACCGGGCTTCGTCATTGTGAGCGAGACGAAGCAATCCAAGGCGGCCTTGCACCGCTCTGGATTGCCACGGGCCGGCGGCCCTCGCAATGACGATTAAGCGGGGTCGCTCTAGCCAGCAGGCGCGAGGACGGCTTCGATCGCGTCGTTGACCTCATCGATCGGCGCCATGCCATCGACGCGGGTCACGATGCCGCGTGCGTCGTAGATCGGCAGGATCGGGGCGGTCTTGGCGCGATATTCGGCCATCCGGGTGCGCACGGTTTCCTCATTATCGTCGGGACGGCGCTTGAATTCGCCGCTGCCGCAAACGTCGCAAACATCAGCTACCTTGGGCAGCTTGTAACGGTCGTGATAGCCCGCACCGCAAGTACCGCACGAGAAACGCCCGGTGATGCGATCGACGAGCGCGTCTTCTTCGACCAGCAGTTCGATGACATGGTCGAGCTTGCGGCCACGGTCGCTGAGGATCGTATCGAGCGCGTCGGCCTGCGCCGCGGTGCGCGGGTAGCCGTCGAAGATCACCGAAACATCGCCGCCAAGCTGGTCGAGCCGTTCGCCGATCAGGCCCGAAACGATGTCGTCCGATACCAGCTCGCCCGCGTCCATCACGGCCTTGGCCTGGACCCCGATCGGCGTTCCCGCCTTGACCGCAGCGCGCAGCATGTCGCCGGTCGACAGCTGGACCATGCCATGCTCGTCTTCGAGACGTACCGCCTGCGTTCCCTTGCCCGCCCCCGGCGGACCGAGCAAAATGATATTCAGCGTCATGGAAGTCCCTGTTGCCTCTGCCGTGTCGCAGTTGCCGTAGCGGGCGCTTTAGCGCCGCGCAACGCCACCCTTCAATTTCGCCTTTTTGATCAGATCCCCATATTGATGCGCCAGCATGTGGCTCTGGATCTGGCTGATCGTGTCGATCGTCACGTTGACGATGATGAGCAGGCTGGTCCCGCCGAGCGCGAAGGGCAGCCCCGACTGGGCGATGAAATATTCGGGGACCAGACAGATCGCCGCGAGATAGGCCGCACCGAGCACCGTGATGCGCGTCAGCACATGGTCGAGATAGGCAGCGGTGTTCTTGCCGGGACGGATGCCCGGGATAAAGCCGTTCTGGCGCTTCAGATTGTCGGCGGTTTCTTCGGGGTTAAAGACGACCGCGACGTAGAAGAAGCAGAAGAAGATGATGCCCGCGGCATAGAGCGCCATATAAAGCGGCTGCCCGTGCGCCAGATACTGGTTCAGCGTGATCAGGAAGTCGCCGGTCGCGGTGTCACCCTGAACATTGTTGCCCATCATCTGGGTGATCGTCAGCGGCATCAGCAGCAGCGACGAGGCAAAGATCGGCGGGATCACGCCCGCGGTGTTGACCTTGAGCGGCAGATGGCTGCGGTCGGCCTGCATCCCGCCGCGCTGCGTCGCGCGCTTGGGATATTGAACGAGCACGCGGCGCTGGGCGCGTTCCATGAAGGCGATGAAGGCGATGATCAGGATCGCGCCAGCAAACACCGCGACCACGGTGCCGCCGCCCATCGCCCCTTCACGGACCTGCGTGAACATCTGGGCAAAGCTGCGCGGCAGCTGGGCAAGGATGCCCGCCATGATGATCAGCGACACGCCATTGCCGATCCCGCGCGCGGTGATCTGTTCACCAAGCCACATCAGGAACAGCGTACCGCCGACGATGCTGATGACCGCGCCGATGCGGAACATCATGCCCGGATCGACGACCGCAGCGATGCCCTGGCTCGCGCCGAGCGTTTCGAGGCCGACGGCGATGAAATAGCCCTGGATCGCGGTGAGGAACACGGTGCCATAGCGCGTATATTGGTTGAGTTTCTTGCGCCCGCTCTCGCCCTCTTTCTTGAGCGCGGCAAGGCTGGGCGACAGCGCCGCGGCCAGCTGCACGACGATCGAGGCGGTGATATAGGGCATGACGCCGAGCGCGATGATGCTCATGCGCTCCAGGCTGCCGCCCGAGAAGGTGTTGAAAATGTCGAGGACGCCGCCCGAGGCAGCCTGGCTGTACAGCGTCGACAGCGCGACCGGATCGACGCCGGGCAGCGGCACGAACGACAGGAAGCGGAAGACGATCAGCGCGCCGATCGTGAACCAGATGCGGTTCTTGAGTTCGGTCGCCTTGCCGAATTTCGAAAAGTTCAGGTTGGAAGCAAGCTGATCGGCGCGAGAGGCCATGGGTATTTTCCTCGGGTTCCGGACCGCGCCCCCCGCGACCCGGCGCCTATGTGCGTTCGGAGGTCACGAAGCGCAAGGGGAAAGGCCCGATTCAAATGCGTCGGGGGCGGAGCGGCGTGATGCCGTCCGCCCCCAAAGGCATTAGTTCTTCTTGGCGGCCGCTGCGGCTTTGCGCTTGGCTTTCTTGCCGTCGCCTTCGGGCTTGGCTTCGGGCAGTTCGACCTTGCCGCCGGCCTTTTCGACCGCTTCGATCGCGCCCTTCGACGCGCCGGCAACGGCAAAGTTCAGCTTGGCGGTGAAATCACCCTTGGCGAGGAGGCGGACGCCGTCCTTGCCGCCGCGAGCCACGCCAGCCGCCTTAAGCGCAGCGTGATCGATCACAGCCTTCGCATCGAGCTTCTTCGCGTCGATCAGCTTCTGGATCATGCCCAGATTGACGATCGCAAAGTCCTTGCCAAAGATGTTGTTGAAGCCGCGCTTCGGGATGCGCATGTGAAGCGGCATCTGGCCGCCTTCGAAGCCGTTGATCGCGACGCCGCTGCGAGCCTTCTGACCCTTTTGGCCGCGGCCGGCGGTCTTGCCCTTGCCCGAGCCGATGCCGCGTCCGACGCGCATCCGGCCCTTGCGGGCGCCCTTGTTGTCGCTGAGTTCGTTCAGTTTGATCGTCATGGTTGCACTCGCTTTCGCTGTGGTCGCGCTATGGACTGACGCTTTCCGGAGAAAACACTCAGTCCGGTTCAATTTCACTCGATGGTTGAAAACCGGGATACGCCCCGGCCTTTTCCATCACGATGGCCTGGGCGACATAGCCGCGGCCATCGACACTGGTGATCGATGGGCTGCCGTGGAGCTGCCACCCCCGGTTGAGCAATCCTTCGACGCGGGCGCAGAATGCGCTGTCGTCGGGACCGGTCAACAGGCGGTAGAGCTTCACCGAATTCAGCCCTCGACGACTTCCACCATGTGCGGCAGCTTGCGAATCATGCCGCGCACTTCGGGGGTGTCGACCAGTTCGACCTCGCGGCGCATCTTGCCCAGGCCGAGGCCGGTCAGGATGGCACGCTGGCTGCTCGGCCGACGGATCGGCGAGCCGATCTGGCGAATTTTGATCTTCTTCTCAGCCATGATCTTACTCCGTCACCGCCGCGGCTTCGGCTTCGGCTGCCCGGTCGGAAGCACCGCCGCGCTTGATCAGATCCGACACCTTCTTGCCGCGACGCTGCGCGACCGACTTGGGGCTGGTCTGTTCGCCGAGCGCCTCAAAGGTCGCGCGGATCATGTTATAGGGGTTCGAGGTGCCGTTCGACTTGGTGACCACGTCGGCAACACCCAGCGATTCGAATACGGCGCGCATCGGGCCACCCGCGATGATGCCGGTACCGGCAGGTGCCGAGCGGACGGTGACCAGGCCAGCGCCGAAATGGCCACGGCCATCATGGTGCAACGTGCGGCCATCGCGCAGCGGAACGCGGATCATCGACTTCTTGGCGGCAGCGGTCGCTTTCGAAATCGCTTCGGGCACTTCGCGTGCCTTGCCATGACCGAAACCGGCGCGGCCCTTGCCGTCGCCAACCACGACGAGCGCAGCGAAACCGAAGCGCTTGCCGCCCTTGACCGTTTTCGACACGCGGTTGATGTGGACGAGCTTTTCGATCAGCTCTTCGCCGCCATCATCGTCGCGCGGACGACGATCGTCGCGGCGGCCACGGCCACCGTCACGACCGCCACGGTTACCGCCCGGTCCGCCACCGCCACGGCCGCGGCGCGGAGCCTGGCCTGTCACATCAGCGTTGGTCGTTTCGGGGGCCAGAACCGCTTCGGGCTGGTTGCCCTGCCCCGTGGTGTTTTCGTCAGCCATATTAGAACTCCAATCCGCCTTCGCGAGCCGCGTCGGCCAGCGCCTTGATGCGCCCGTGGAACAGGAAACCGCCGCGGTCGAACACGACCTGCGTCACACCCGCCTTTTTGGCGGCAGCAGCGAGGCGCTTGCCAACGTCGGCAGCCGCCGCGGTGGTCGCGCCGGTCTTGCCGCGCACATCCTTGTCCAGCGTCGAGGCGGCGGCCAGCGTCTGGCCGGCGGCATCATCGATAAGCTGGGCATAGATATGCCGGCCCGAACGGTGCACCGACAGGCGCGCACGCCCACCAGCCCGCTTGCGGAGGGCGGTACGAACGCGCTGACGGCGTTTTTCGAATTGGGTAAGATGTGCCATGGCTTACTTCTTCTTGCCTTCTTTGCGGAAGATGTACTCGCCGCGATATTTGATACCCTTGCCCTTATAGGGCTCCGGCTTACGCCAGCGGCGGATTTCCGCTGCAACCTGACCAACCTGCTGCTTGTCGATGCCGCTGATCTCGATCGTGGTGTTGTCGGGCGTCTTAATCTCGATGCCTTCAGGCACCGCGAAGTCGACATCATGGCTGTAGCCGAGCTGCAGCTTCAGATTTTTGCCCTGCGAGTTGGCGCGATAGCCGACACCGGTGATTTCGAGCACCTTGGTGAAGCCCTCGGTCACACCCGTGACCAGGTTCTGCACCAAAGTCCGCTGCATGCCCCAAAAGGCGCGCGCTTCGCGGGTGCCGTTCGCCGGCTGCACCGAGATGCTGCCGTCGCCAACTTCATATTTGATGTTGTCGGACAGCGGCATTGCGAGGGTGCCCTTCGGACCCTTGACCGACAGCTGGCCGCCGTCGATCGCAGCGGTAACACCGCTGGGCATCGGGACTGCTTTTTTACCAATGCGTGACATCAGAACACCTCCGCCAGCACTTCGCCGCCGACATTATGCTCGCGAGCCTCGGCGTCCGACAGGACGCCGCGCGGGGTCGACACGATGGTGATGCCCAGGCCGTTGCGCACGATCGGCAGGTCTTTCGACCCCGAATAGATGCGGCGGCCCGGCTTCGAAACGCGCGCCACATGGCGGATCGCCGGCTGCCCTTCGAAATATTTCAGCTCGATGCGGATGCCCTTGTGCTCGCCCTTGGCGCCCAGCGCTTCTTCGCTGTAGCCGCGGATATAGCCTTCGCGCTGGAGGACATCGAGAACGCGGACGCGCAGCGTCGAGGCCGGCGTCAGGACGCTGTCCTTCTTCGCCGTCTGGCCGTTGCGGATGCGGGTGAGCATATCACCCAAAGGATCGGTCATTGCCATCTTGTCAGTCCCTTACCAGCTCGACTTAACAACACCGGGGATCAGGCCTTTGTTGGCCAGATCGCGGAGCTGAATACGGCACAGCCGGAATTTGCGATAATAAGCGCGCGGGCGCCCCGTCATCTCGCACCGATTACGGATGCGGGTCGGGTTACCATTGCGCGGGATTTCCGCCATTTTCAGGCGCGCGATCAGACGCTCGCCTTCGTCAAGCGAGGTGTCCGCTGCCATCGCCTTCAACTTCGCGTAACGACCGGCATATTTCTTCACCAGCTGCTTGCGACGCTCATTTTTGTTCGTCGAACTCAGTTTCGCCATGACTTAAGTTCTCTTTCCTTTTGAGAGAGAGCCAGCCTGATCCTTAAAGGATCAAGCGGCTGCCTTTTCTTCGGCTGCGATCGGGAAGGGGAAGCCGAACAGCTTGAGCAGTTCGCGGGCTTCGTCATCCGTGCGCGCCGTGGTGGTCACGATCACATCCATGCCGCGCACCTGGTCGATGCGGTCATAGTTGATTTCGGGGAAGATGATCTGCTCTTTCAGGCCCATGGCATAATTGCCACGACCGTCGAAGCTCGTCGCCGACACGCCGCGAAAATCGCGGATGCGCGGCATGGCGATGGTGATCAAGCGGTCGAGGAATTCGTACATGCGTTCGCGGCGCAAGGTGACCTTGCAACCGATCGGCATGCCTTCGCGCAGCTTGAACTGGGCGATCGACTTCTTGGCCTTGGTCACGACAGGCTTCTGGCCCGCGATCAGCTCCATTTCAGCAGCTGCCGCTTCGACCTTCTTCTTGTCCTGCGTGGCTTCACCGACGCCCATATTGAGCACGATCTTTTCGATCTTCGGCACTTCCATCGCATTCTTGTAACCGAACTTATCGGTCATTGCCTTGACGATCACATCGTCATAGCGGGTCCGCATGCGCGGGGTGTAATTGTCAGCCACTGATGGTCTCCCCGGACTTCACGGCGACACGCACCTTCTTGCCGTCCTTGGTTTCGAAACGCACGCGTGTCGGCTTGCCGCTCTTCGGGTCGGCAATTGCGACCTTGCTCGCGTGCAGCGGAGCTTCCTTGCGTTCCAGGCCACCCTGCGGGTTGGTCTGGCTCGGCTTGCGGTGCCGCGTGATGACGTTGACGCCCGCG
>JAHJHL010000150.1 GCA_018823905.1 Alphaproteobacteria bacterium | reverse complement strand
GCCCCTCCACCATCCGCTTCGCGGACGGTCCCCCTCCCCATGGCTTCGCCACAGGGAGGATTTCGTAGCACCTATTCCTTGTCGTCCTCACTCGAAGGTTCATCGGCAGACGCCTTAGCCTTCTCCTTCGGCTTTTCCTTCTCGAAGATCGCCAGCAGCTCTTTCTTCTTCGCCTCGGACAATCCCTCTTCGGCTTCGGGGAACATCTCCTCTTCCTCCTCCTCGATATGGTGGAGGTAGCGGTCCTTCATCGTGCGAAAGCGGGTCAGCCAGCCGGTCGAAGCAAAATCCATTTCGTATAATTCGGTCAGGAAATCCTCGATCTCCTTATGCTCGGACACGCTGTGCTGCGCGTCGTCGCGCAGGTCGGGCTTCGCGAGCATGGTCGCATAGAGCGACATTTCCTCCGAAGCGGCGTGCGCGGTCACCTCGACGCGAAACGCCTCGAACAGCTTTTCGCGCTCGGGGCTGTCGCCCTTGGTCTCATCAATCTGGTCGAGCAGTTTGCGGTGGCGGTCGTGATCGGCCTTCAGCCGCGCAAAGATTTTCGTTTCAGCCATATTCGTCTCCTGTTTCGAAGCAGAACGGGCGATTGCGCGGACGGTTCCAAACCTACGATCAGGCGGCTTTCCAGTCACTCGTCGTCGTAAACATCGGCAGCGCCATCGCGGCGGTCGATTGGGTCGCGGCGGCGATCAGATAGGGCGACACACGGTGGCGCGTGCACAACCCACCATTGCCGTCGCTGACCATCGTCTGTTCAAACTCGACGCCCTGCTGGTGCTTCATCGACCGGCGAACGGTCGCGGTGACCAGCTGGCCTTCGCCAAAATCGATGACAAACTGGGTGCCAAGCGGCACGTCCAATATCCCCTCGATAAAGGCACCCGTCGACGACAGGTTGCGGATGACAACGTCGTAGCGATGATTGTCGTGGATCGCGCCGACCTTGCGGAACAGCGAGAAACGATCGTTGCGCTGGCGCGCCGGCCCCGCAGGCTTGATCGTCCACGATCCGGCTTCGGCATGTTCGAGCAGTTCGGTGTGCGGAACCGGCTTGCTATAGACATAGCCTTGAACGTGACTGACGTTGAGCTTGCGGATGAGGTCGAGTTGATCGAGCGATTCGATGCCCTCCGCGGTCGTTTCCATCTCCAGCGCTTCGGCGAGCGCGACGATCGCCGCGATGATCGCTCCATTGCGCGATCCGGCGATCGTCGCGTCGCGCACAAAGCTCTGGTCGATCTTGATCTTGTCGAACGGCGCGGTCTGCAAATAGCTGAGTGACGAATAGCCGGTGCCGAAATCGTCGAGCGCCAGACGAACGCCGAGCGCTTTGAGCGCCTTGAACATTTTGGCCGTGTCCGCAGAATCGCCCAGAAACACGCTTTCGGTAATTTCCAGTTCGAGCCGATCGGGCGCCAGCCCCGTTGTCGCCAGCGCATGGGCGATGATCTTGGGCAGATCGGCGTTGGCAAACTGGATCGGCGACACATTGACCGCGACGCGCATGTCGCCCGGCCACTTGACGGCATCCTCGCACGCCTTGCGCAGCACCCATTCGCCGAGCGACCAGATCAGATTGGCTTCCTCGGCAATCGGGATGAAGACGCCGGGCGAAATCACGCCGCGATCAGGATGCGTCCAGCGCACGAGCGCCTCGACCCCCGTCACCATGTTCGACTTGGCGTTGACGACCGGCTGGTACCGCAGATCCATCTCGCCGCGGACCAGCGCGTCGCGCAGATCATCCTCGAGCGCGCGGCGAATCTCAGCCGCCTGATGCAGGTCGCTCGAATAGAAACTGAAGCGGCCGCGGCCGTTGCCCTTTGCGGCATAGAGCGCGAGGTCGGCGTTGCGGACAAGATCGTCGCTGCTGAGGCCGTCGAAGGGTGCAATTGCGACCCCGACCGAGGCACCGATGATACAGCGGCTGCCCTCGACCGAATAGGGTTGCGACAGGCTGGCGATGATGTCGGCGGCCATGTCGCCCAGCTTGCCGCGGTCGTCGACGTCGGGAAGGATGATCTGGAACTCGTCACCGCCCAGGCGGCTGACCATTTCCTTGTCGCCGACGATCTTGAGCAGCCGGTCGGCGACCTGCTTGAGCAGCGCGTCGCCCGCCGGATGCCCCAGCGTATCGTTGACCTGTTTGAAGCGGTCGAGATCGAGCAACATGATCGCGCACACCCGCTGTTGCTGAGCAAAGGCGGCGAGCGTGGTGTCGAGCTTTTTCGAAATGTTGAAACGGTTGGCAAGCCCGGTCAGCGAATCATAGAGCGCGAGGCGCGAGGCATCCTCGGCCGAGCGGCGCTGCGCGGTGATGTCGGTACCGCTGCCGCGATAGCCGGTGAATTTCCCGCCACCATCGAACTGCGGCCGCCCCGAAATCGCCCACCAGCGGTCGTCACCCTCAAACGCGCTGCGCAAGGGGAGCTCATCGAACTTCGACTGTTTGGTAAGCAGGAAGGGCAAGGTGCGCTGGCGTTCGCCATGGCTGTCGACGGGCAGGAACAGCTCGGTAAAGCTGGACCCGAGCAACTGACCGCTGGTGCGCCCCATCAGCCGCGCGACCGAATCGGTGATATAGGTCAATCGCCCCTTGGAATCGGTCGACCAGAACCAGCCCTGCCCGCTTTCTTCGTAATTCTGGAGCAGGAGCAGCGCTTCGCGGGTGTGCAGGTTCGGCGCGACGTCGCTGCGCGGTTTGCCGATGCGCGATCCGATCATGCCGAAAAAGCCACGCTGGCCCTCATCGACACCATCATCCCCCCGCTCGCCGGATTCAATCCGCGATGGCAATTCCATCAAATCAAACTCTTGCTGATCCCCACACTTGGTACCGCTATGCGCGGAAGGGATTGCGATAATGTAAATAAATCGGGAACCTTCGTTTGGGGCATCGGCGTACAGAGCCACAAAGCCGAGGCTTGTTGTTATCAGCTTTGGCGAAGAGGGCATAAATACTGTCCGTTCCGCGCTCTCAATAGCAGCCGCGAGGATAATGCACCGGATTTTAACTCTTCACGGCCATAGGCGGTCTGGAGGAGAATGCCGTGCTTCGACATATCGCAATTATCGCTGCTGTCGCTTTTCCTACGGCGGCGCACGCGAACTCAGACGGGTCGGCGGGAGCCCAGATTTCGCTCTCTGTGCCCGAAATTTGCCAACTCGAGACGTCGGAAATTTTCGTCGATGCGAGCGGCGGGTCGGTAAGCGGGACCGTGTTCGAAATGTGCAACAGCGGGCGCGGCTTTCGCGTGATGGCTTCCCATCGAATTCTCGTGGGGGGCGAACAGGTCCAGATCAATTACGATGGAGAAGTTCGTCAATTGGATAGTTCGGGAATTAGCGATATAGCGTATCGCAGCGGCCCGACCGTTGGCAATGTGCCCGTAACAATTCAGACTAGCGGCCTGGTTCAGAACATCGCCATCAGTCTAGGACTTGCCGCAATCTGACTTACAAGGCCGTGACCGTTACCGTAATCCGGTCGGAATAGCGACCTGCCAGCGCGACGACCGGCGGCACCACGACGCTCATGGACCGCCTGTCTCCGCCTTTCGGCACGCGGTCGAGGTATGGAATTTCGCTACCCCCGGTGAGATCGACCAAGGCGCCGTCGAAAAACAGCCTGTACGGGACTTTCTCGCGCCCCTGCTCATGCAACAAGTTGCCCAGATTGACCGAATTGAACCTGACAGCGTAGGGCGCCGTACTGAAAATGCGGGCCGCAAAGCGTTCCGAGCGGGTCTCTCTGGAACTCGACAGACTGCCCAAGTCTACCTGCGCGGGGCCGCCGCCACCCGCTCCGACGACCGCGCCGACCAGCCGCAGTGACACAGCGGACGGGATGACGATGGTCAACGTCAGCCTCGAACGATCGACGACGATGCCGTTCCGGTCGATCAGCGACAATTCCAGCTGCTCGATAAATGTTCCCGCCCGCAATCCCCATTCGGTCGGAACGCCGATCTGAAAGGGAACGGCGCGCCCTTGCGGACCTGCAGGCGCATTGGGGATGATGACATCGCTATCGGCGGTTCCCCCCGACGCCGGGTCCGGGAGGATTTCGATGTTCCGATTGCCCGAAGCGCGCAGCGAATAGGACGGAAAATCGGGGTCCGGCAATGCGCCGATCCTGGCAATACGAATGGTCGCCCCGCACGATCCGGCACCCGCTTCGCCGGACGTGCCTGGCCGATCTCCGGGCGTTTCGCTCCGGGTTTCCGCCGCGTTCTGGATGCGGACCTGGAAATCCTGAGTGGCGCGCCCGCCCGGCTCGATTTCGACGCCGTTGACGGTCAACGACTGGTCGCCGCCGACAAAAGCCGGCTGGCAGTCCGCCGCGTTGGCGGTTGCGGGAATGGCGAGAAGGAAGATCGGAGCGATGAGTGTCGAGTGGCGCATGATGCCTCCTATTCGGCTTCTGTATGGAGATTAATGGTCTCCAATCGATAGAGCCCCTTATTGTCCTCGGGGACTTTGACTATGAATGTCCGGCCACTATCGTTCAGACGAATAGTATAGCTTCGACCGGGTGCAAGGCCGATTATGCCGAAGCGACCTGCCGAGTTGGTGAAGAAGGGTTCGGGCTGGAAACCTTCGTCATCGTTGGACGTGATAAGTCCCACCGCAAGTGCGGCGGGGGCATCGTCTATGCGCAGGAAGCCGACAGCGCTGACAAATCGGTCGGTTCCGACGATCAGGCCATAGCCGGAGCGAAACGGGGGTTCGACGCGAACCACACCCGAGCCGATGTCATAGCCGGCTTCGAGACGATCGATATCATATTGGACGTCCTGAATGCTGTAGGATGACAGACGGTTGACCACGGCGGCGCCGAATGTTCCGCTCGACGCCTCATATTCGCCATCGCTCAGACTACGGCCGGCGATGATATCGGTGCCTTTCAGCGTGCGGTGCGGTCGGGCAAGCAGGAAGGAATCCTGAATCGGACGACCGATGCCGAAAGCTCCATCGGCGAACGCGAACGACGTTCCGATTTGCAGCCTTGCGGTCTGCTCGCCTGTGATGCTTCCGAAATTATTGCCCGAGGTAGCGAGCGACGCGCGCGCCTCGAAACGGTTGGCAATATAATCGACGACGCCATCGACCGACGTGCTTCCCGACGAATCCTGTACGTTGACCGTATAGCCAAGCGAGCCAACGTCGTTGCCGGCTCCGCGCGATACCGACGCCCGCGCCAGTTTGCGGCGGCTCTGGTATGTCGCATCGCCTCTATGCCTGCCGCCGAACAGGACGGAAATGCCAGCGCGAACGCCGAAATTGGGACCGAAGGCCGATCCGGTGCCATATTCCACCCCGACAGTGGCGCGGATATTGTCTCTCAATTGATGATTGACGTCGGCGAAGAAGGTGCTCTGGTTGCCGCCGCCCGCGCGCGAGAAATAATTCGCACCGGCAACGGCCGTGGTGCGCAGCGAAAAGGCCTGGCTATATGTCGCGTTGACGGAAAGATTCTCGAGCCTGAATCCCGACAGGTCACCGACCGTGCCGAAATTGTCGCTTTCATAATTGAACGTCGCGGCGAATCGTTTTGCATCCGCCCCGTTCCCCAACGTCAGGCGATAACCGCCGCGCAGCGCAAATCCCGTGCCCCCGCCGGTACTCACCGCACCTTGAAAATCGAAACTGCCTGGGATCACCTGCGGCACGACCTGCGTTTCGAAAGCGACTACCTGGAGGTCCTTGGCAATCTGCACGCCGCCACCGACGATCAGGATATCGCTCAGCGCTTTGCGGTAATTGCCGATGAATACGGGGTCGTTGGAATACTTCGGTTGTAGGCTCAGTTCGGGGGCGATCACGCCGACGGCAACGGTATATTCGTCTTCGCCTGATTCCAGCTCGATCGGATCGAAAAAATAGTCGAATCGCGTTACCTGTTCCCGGCCCGACGCATCCCGAACCACCAACTGAACATCGTTCGATCCGATCTGAATGGGCAGGTCATCGAGGCTATAGGTGCCGGGCAGAAGATCCAGCGTCTGATGAGGCGCGCCGTTGACGATGACTTCGACCGTCGATGGCGACGCCACGAATATCTGGCGCCCCCCCAGATTAACCGCCGACGTGAACGGATCAAAGGTGCGGCGGCTTTTTTCAAGCGCGACCCCGCCGATGAAGGGGGTCCGCAGCAGACCCGTGTTTTCGATCTGCAGATCGCCTGCACTCCAACGCCGGTAACTCTCCGGTTCGTCATATATTGCCCGCACGGCGCGCCGGTAGAAGCGGTAGTCGTCATTCAGGCTTTGCGTAAAGCCGCCATCGAATTCGACAACGACGTTGCGATACCGCGCCGCCCCGAACAGAAAGACATCCGGCGGCACCACGCCGTCCTCGTCACGGTAAAGGAGGTTCACGCTCGTGTTGAGATAGGCGCTGAACCCGGCGGGCTCAATCGAAGGGAGCAGCGGTTCACGGCTGTCGTTGCGCCCGCCCAATGGCTCGACGGGGCGGAACAGGGGATCGATCGCGTTTACCGACAACTCCAGTCGCGCCAGATCGAAACCGACGTCGAACCCCGCCACCTGCAGTTCCGCCGGGCTAACGAACGGATCCCCGGCGATCGTCTCGTCCAGGCGACGTATGCCCGCTTCGTTCAACAGGCGGATCAGTTCCACCCGGAGCGACAGGCTCTCGATCACGACTGATCCGTCGGGATCGACCTGCACGACCACATCGCGCAGAACCTGGCCGTTCCACGTCAGTGGCACCGCCATCGTGACCGATCGCGACGGCTGCTGGGCCGCGGCAACGGCGGTGGGTAGCGCCACCTGGTCTGCCGCACGCGCAATCCCCGGCGCGCACAGAATGGCCGCCACAAATGCCAAATTGCTGACCCCCTCGATCAGCGCGCCGGGCGCCCCCCTGCTCATGATCAGGGCACCAAGTTTGCCTGTATCGTGCCCTCGACAAGAGGCTTTTCGGTGGGAATAAAAAAGATGCGGGCGCGGCCCGGAGCGACGACGCCGACGCCGATCAATTTGGACATGTCCTCTGGCGGCAAGCGAAGATCCAGCGCGGTTCCATCCTCGGCGGTGCCGCTGACCTGCCATGGACGGGTTCCGGCGGTGAAATACCGCGTGCCGCGATTGGACAGACGGACTTCGATACCGGGCACCTCAGCGCGAACGGCGGGGCGGATCGATTCGACGAAAGGCTCGGGACTCGTGCCATCGGGGATCACATTGACCAGGACGTTGAAGTTCACAATGAGTTGAACCTGCGACTGGCCAGGAGCAATATCGACGGGAATCTGGCGTATCTGCATGTAGTAGACTTCGGACGCCGCCAGTTCCGGATCGCCGACATATTGCACGCGAAACACCTGCTGCGACCGGGCCGGCACCACCCTTTGGGCGGGAAACAGCAGGAACAGCTCGTCGGCAGGAGTCAGTTCCAGTTCGCCCGCTTCGGTTATAACGCCACGAAACATCTGGACTTCGACCGGGAACTCGGCCTGGCCGGGATTGCTTAGTTCGACACGGGCAACGGACCCGCGTCCCAGCGGCTTCACTTCGACGATCATCGGTGAAACCCGCGCCGCTTCGGCCGCAACCGGCAAGATGGCGAGCGCGACCGCTCCGCAGACGACCAGCAACTTCCTGAACATTTGGTGCCCCCCGGGTATTGCCGTTACGGCAAATCCCTCACCCAACCATTGTGGGTATCACGTCTGAATTTATAACGAAGAAGAAGGGGGAAACCTGAAGTTCCCCCCTTCGCCTATATCGTATCGGGACCGGGCTTAGACCGGGCCGAGAGTCAGGACGGCCGTGTCGGTGTAGTCGCCGGCAACCGGACGCTTCGACGTGTCGTCGCGGTCGATGACGACGCGAAGCAGTGCGTCGTCGTGGAACGCGCCACCGGCAGTCACGAAATCCGAAGCCTCAAGCCGCGTCCGGAAGTCCAGGTTGGGGAAGCTGGCGTCGGTCGAATTGAGCAGGACGCGATATTCGATCTTGTTCGTAAAATCAGCCGGATCGTTGGCGGCAAGCGCTGCGCCGGCTGCATTCACCAGGCCATCGTTCGTCGACGTCGCCGACAGCTTGGCCGCATAGTTGCAGCTGACATAGATGTTCTGCGACTGGCTCTGCGAGCCGTTCTTGAGCAACAGGGCATTTGCGCCCGGAGCTTCGTTGATGTTGACGTCCGCAAAAACGACAGCCGTCGGATCTTCGATGCTGCATTCCTGATCGACCGTTGCGGTGACCGACAGGTCGGCCGAATCGGTGTTGCTCTGGGCAAATGCCGCCGTCGACATCAACGCGGTCGATGCGACCGCTGCCATAAGTAGCTTCTTCATAATCTTCTTCCCTCTATTATGCCGCTTCCGACCAAAAGCCGGGTAGCGGTTTGATAATTACACCGGCTGGTCGGAGAACCGGGAGGACATCGGTGCCTGCCCCGCCGGTTTGATCCGCCCGCGACAAAGCCGCAGGCGGAAATTCAAGTCAGGGCGATCGGCATCGCCCCCGAATAGTTGCCAACCTGCGGATCGCGGCCCGGCAGCGCGGCAGCTTCAACAGACAATTGATTTTCAGCCGACGGGATGCCGTGTGCGCAGTTGACGTCTGCGGCATCAAGGATCGACGCGCTGTCCCGGGCATTCCCTGCAGTCGCGACCGCCGACAACAGCAACAAGGCTGCCGCCGCGCCAGCTCGCGCCACCTTTCGGCGAAGACGATATGCCAAAAAACCCCCGATGCCGGACAAGACGCCTGAATTGCTCAAGGCATGTTGCCGGGCGCTATTCTTGTGTCCTTCACCACTCCCGTGGCCGAAGAATCGTTCAAATCTGATAGAGAAAATAAACATTTTATTTACATTGGCAATGCCAATACCACTCGGTCCGGCCCGTTTGGGGCGACCGATCGGACTCTGTTCCCCTTTGAGACAGCGGCAAGCAAGATATTAAGATCAGGGAACAAAGCAGAATCGCTTGATTCTAGCGGGTTTGGCGGACAATCGGCTGCAGGATTCGGATCGGTCGGCCTGCCTGCGCCCCGCCGACTGATTGCGAAAGCCAAACTAAACTTTTAACTTAGCCCACCTTTAACGCGCCATCCAAGCGCGTAGTCCCCACCAATCGGGCATTTGCCACGCAAGCAGCAACGCATGGTGCGCAGCGCGGCCGTCGTCGCCGCGATCGCACATATGGTCGCATATTGGTTCCGGTAACGCCGCCTTAACCCCACAGCACCGAGTATCGGAGCTATGGCCATTCCAGCATTTATCGAAAAAGCAGCGCCGTCGGACGGCAAGGCGCGCAGCGCGCGACGGAAATTGCGCCTGCAACTGCATGGCACCCGGGCCGGCGGCGGCGACCTGACTGTGTCGGTGCATAATATTTCGGCGACCGGGCTGCTGCTCGAAGGCGATGTTGCGCTGACGTTGGGCGACGGCATCGACATCGTCCTGCCGCATGCCGGGGCGACCCGTGCCAAGGTGATCTGGGCGAGCGGCGTCCTTTATGGCTGTCAGTTCGATACACCGATCTCGGCCGCGACGCTGAGCGCCGCGCAGTTGCGCGCCGTAGTCGGGGCCGATCGCGAGGAGGATGTCGCCTCACGCGCGCGCGACGCAGAAAGCTTCGGCGTGCGCCTCCACCGGCTCCGCACCGCACGGCGGCTGACGCAAGTACAAATCGCCGCCAAACTGGGGGTGAGCGAGCAATCGATCTCGGCCTGGGAACAGGACAAGGCACGGCCCAAGGCGGGGCGGATGAAGGCGCTCGCCATCCTGTTGGACGTCGAGATGACCGAATTGCTGGGAATTGATGAAGCCAACAGCCTGAGCGATGTCGTTGCCCGCGCCAAGGCGCAGGTGGCTGAGGCTGCCGCCGTGAGCACCGACAATATCAAGATTATCATCGAGATTTAGCCGCGCCGCGCGGCGACGGCGACAGCAAGCCTATTCGGCGGGTTTGGGCAGCAGCAAGCTGGCGTCGCCATAGCTGTAGAAGCGGTAACCGCTCGCGATGGCATGGGTATAGGTCGCCTGCATCGTCTCCAACCCCATCAGCGCACTGACCAACATGAAGAGCGTCGAGCGCGGCAGGTGGAAGTTGGTCATCAGCCCGTCGATCGCCTTGAACCGATAGCCGGGGGTGATGAAGATCGCGGTGTCGCCCGCGAAAGCGGCGATCGTGCCATCGTCCTGCGCCGCGCTTTCGAGCAGGCGCAGGCTAGTGGTGCCGACCGCGATGATGCGCCCGCCCGCGGCGCGTACCGCGTTCAGCCGCGCCGCGGTGTCGGCCTCGATCCGTCCCCATTCGGCGTGCATCACATGGTCTTCGGTGTTGTCGGCCTTGACCGGCAGGAACGTCCCGGCGCCGACGTGCAAAGTGAGCGTTTCGGACGCGACGCCCGCTGCGGCGAGCGCATCAAGGAGGCCGGACGTGAAGTGCAGCGCCGCGGTGGGCGCAGCAACGGCGCCGTCCTCCTTCGCGAACATCGTCTGGTAATCCGCGCGATCTTCCTCATCGGTGGCGCGCTTGCCCGCGATATAGGGCGGCAGCGGCATCGTTCCGGCGCGTTCGAGGAGGACTTCGACCGGCTCGTCGCCTGCAAAGGCGAGGATGAAGCTGCCGTCGGGAAGCCGCTCCTCGGCCAGCGCGGATACCTCTGACCCGAAATCGACCGTCTCGCCGACGCGCAGCCGCTTTGCGTTGCGCACAAACGCCTGCCAGCGCCGTAGGTCGATCCGTTTGTGCAGCGTCGCGCCGATCTTCGCGTCGCCCCGGCGCCCCTCCAGTTGCGCCGGGATCACCCGCGTGTCGTTGAACACCAGGCAGTCGCCGGGCCGAAGGCATGCGGGCAGGTCGCCGACCCCCGCATCGACGATCCGGTCGCCATCGACGACGAGCATCCGCGCCGCATCGCGCGGCCGTGCCGGGCGCAGCGCGATCCGTTCGTTCGGCAGATCAAAATCGAAGGCGTCGACGCGCATGGATCCTCGCGCCGATGGTCGGCTTAACGGATCGGCGCGTTGAGCTGGTCGGCGGTGATTTCGGCGGCGGGCGCCGGAGCGGGAACCGCTTCGACCAGTGCCGACACCGGCGGCATCGGCTTGTTATCGGCAGCGACCGACACCTGGACCATGCGCGACATCACCGCGGGCGGCTCACCCT
This sequence comes from Alphaproteobacteria bacterium, assembly GCA_018823905.1. Taxonomy (GTDB): domain Bacteria; phylum Pseudomonadota; class Alphaproteobacteria; order Sphingomonadales; family Sphingomonadaceae; genus Sphingopyxis. Next base: position 5,473 of record JAHJHL010000150.1, on the reverse strand, counting down.
TCTGGATCGCATCGACATATTGCATGCCCGATACGACGCGGCCGAAGGCGGTGTAGCGGTTATCGAGCGCGAAGCGCGGCTGGAGCATGATGAAGAACTGGCTGTTCGCGCTGTCTTCGCTTTCGGCGCGCGCCATCGAAAGCGTGCCGCGCAGATGCGGGGTGGCGTTAAATTCAGCCTTGAGGTCGGGCAGCTGCGAGCCGCCCTGCCCCGTCGCGCTGGGATCGCCGGTCTGCGCCATGAAGCCGTCGATCACGCGGTGGAACTTGATCCCGTCGTAAAAGCCGGCGCGCGCCAGCAGCTTCAGCCGCTCGACATGGTTCGGCGCGACATTTGGATAGAGTTGGATCACCACCCGGCCACCGGTCGAAAGGTCGAGGTTGAGCATATATTCGGGATTGTTGATGTACTGATCGGGCGTCATCGCCGGAACCACCGGGGTGTCCGTAGCGGCGGGAGCAGCCTCAGTCGTAGCGGGCGCATCCGCAGCTGGCGGGGTTTCGACCGGCGGCGCGGGTGCCTCCATCGGCGGCGCAGGCTGCGCCGTTTCGGGCATCGGATTCGGCGCGGGCGGCGCTTCCTGTGCAACGGCCGCAGCCGCGAGACCGAACGCCATCGCCGTAAGAATCATGGGGCGGAAAGAAAATTTCATGCTGGATCGGCCTCTGTCAGAAAATCGGATTTTGCGCCCCGTTGGCGCGCCCTAGCGGGAAAAAGCTGAACGCTCAATGATCGGTATCAGCGCTCGCCCTGGAGCAGCCCGCGCTCGGCGATCCGCGCCACGACGGCATCGCGCACCGAAGGCGTCACGAATTTATGGATGTCGCCGCCAAAGATCGCGATTTCCTTGACCAGCCGCGATGCGATCGGTTGCAATCCGACGTCGGCCATCAGGAACACCGTTTCGATCCGGTCGTTCAATTGCTGGTTCATCCCCGCCATTTGATATTCATATTCAAAGTCCGCGACGGCGCGAAGCCCGCGGACGATCATCCCCGCGCCCTCGCGCTCGGCAAAATCCATCAGCAGCGAGTTGAAGCCGACCACCCGAATATCGCCGCCCAGCCCCGCGACTTCGCTACGCACCATCTCGATCCGTTCGTCGTCGTCGAACAAAGGCGATTTGGTGATGTTGGTGGTCACCCCGATCACCAGCCGGTCGACGAGCTTCGCGCCGCGGCGGATGATGTCCATATGCCCCAGCGTGATCGGGTCAAAGGTTCCGGGATAAACCCCAATGCGCATCAACGGTCCCTCTCCACCACATAGCGGGCGATGGCGCGCAGCAGCGTCGCCTCGTCGCCAAAGCTCGCCAGATGCCCGATCGCCTGGTCGACCAAGGCCGTCGCCTGCCCGCGCGCGCGTTCGAGCCCCATCAGCGTCACGAATGTGCCTTTGCCCGCGGCCGCGTCCTTGTGGAGCGCCTTGCCCGCCAGCGCCTCGTCGCCTTCGACGTCCATGATGTCGTCGGCGATCTGGAACGCGAGGCCGATGTCGCGCGCATAGGCACGCAGCGCGGTGCGTCCCTCGGGCGGGATCCGCGCCAGGATCGCCCCGGCCTCGACCGAAAAGGCGATCAGCGCCCCGGTCTTGAGCTGTTGCAACCGCGTCACCGTCTGCAAGTCGAAGTTTGCTGTTTCGGCGGCGAGGTCCATCATCTGGCCGCCCGCCATGCCAGCTGGGCCCGCTGCACGCGAAAGCTCACAGCAGAGTTCGCCGCGCACGAACGGATCGCTGCTTGTCGCCGGATCGCACAACCATTCGAACGCCAGCGCGTGGAGCGAATCGCCCGCGAGCACCGCGGTCGCCTCGTCGAACGCCTTGTGCACCGTCGGCTTGCCGCGGCGCAGATCGTCATCGTCCATGCACGGCAAATCATCGTGAATCAACGAATAGACGTGCATCGCCTCGACCGCCGCACCGACGCGCAGGCTAAGCCCGCGATCGACGTGAAACAGGTCGCCCGCGGCGCGGACGAGCAGCGGGCGCAGCCGCTTGCCCCCCGCGATCGCGGCATGGCGCATCGCTTCGTAAAGCGGCGCGCGCGGGTCGTTGGGGACCGGCAGCAGCTGGTCGAACAGCGCGTCGATACCCGCCATCACCTCGGCCTGCGTGCTCAGCAGCAACCGCGTTCCGCTCGAAATATCTTCGCTCGCCGACGCCATGATCGCTCAGCTTTCGCCGAAGGGCGTGGTACCCGTCGGCCGTCCGTCGGCGCCAAGGCTCACCTGCTCGATCCGCGCCTGCGCCGCGGCGAGCCGCGCCTCGCAATGCCCGCGCAGCGCATGGCCGCGTTCATAGAGCGCCACCGATTCCTCCAGGCTGACATCACCGCTTTCCAGCCGCCGCACGATCGTTTCGAGCTCGCCCATCGCGGCTTCGAACGAAAGCGCGGTGATGGCAGGGTCGGGGGCGGGGGCGGCAGCGGTTTCGGGGGTGTCCGTCATCGCCATGCTTTGGCCCTTTCGCCCCCCAATGGTCAAGTGCGGTCAAGCTTGACGTCATCCTGTCGGCGCCTAGGCTGATGCCCATGCATTTGGCCCCGACAATCGTCGGACGGTCGCCATGAAAGCCCCGTCATGACCCTGCAAACCGTCGCCGCCTATTTCGCCACCGCCATCATCTTTGGTGTCCTCGACGCGATCTGGCTGCGCACGATGCTGCTCAAAGTGTATCGCCCCGAAATCGGCGCGCTGCTGATGGACGGCTGGCGCCCCGCCCCGGCGCTGATCTTTTACGCGCTCTATATGCTCGGCATCCAGATTTTCGCGGTCGCGCCCGCGCTGGCGGCGGGCAAATGGCAGGTTGCGGCGCAGTGGGGGGCGATGTTCGGCTTTTTCTGTTACATGACCTATGACCTGACCAATCATGCGACGATGAAGATCTGGTCGACCAAGGTGACGCTGCTCGACATCGCCTGGGGAACGTTGGCGACCGGATTTGCGGCGGGCGCCGCGGCGTGGCTGGTGCTGACCTTGCTCCCGCGCACCGCATAATCCCGCTTCACTTTCGACAATCACGATTCCGCTTTTTGCAATTGCCGTGCCGCGCGCGGCCAATCATGCTGCATTGCACAAGAGAGAGGGGCGTAAAGGCAAGTTTTGTTCTGATAAACAAGGACTTGCATCATGAAAAAGATCATTCTCCCCATTTTGGCGCTGTTCGCCGCCGTTCCCGCCACCGCCCACGCCGAAGACGCCGCAACGCAGCGGTTCGAGCACAAAGGCAGCAGCTACAGCTACACCGTCACCCAGGTCGGCGACGTCCGCGTCATCAGCGGCGTCGAGGAGCGCACCGGCAAACCCTTCACGCTGCGCGTCGGCACCCACCGCGTCCGCGGCACCGTCGGATCGCAGCAAGTCAGCTTTCCGCTGCGCGACGTCGAGCCGCTGGCCAAGCCCGCGACCACCCTCGCCTCGCGCTGACCCCACTCCGACCGCAGACCCCATGGTGCTTTTCGCATCATGGGGTCTGTTCGTTTTGCGCCTACATCGCTAAAGGCGCGCCATGACTCAGACCGCAACCGCGCCCGCCTCCGTCATCACCCCTCAGGTCGTTGCCGACCATGGCCTGTCGCCCGAGGAATATGAGCGCGTCCTCACCGCGATCGGGCGCGAGCCGAACCTTGTCGAACTCGGCATCTTCTCGGTCATGTGGTCCGAGCATTGCAGCTATAAAAGCTCGCGCCTCCACCTGAAAAAACTGCCGACCGAGGCGCCGTGGGTGATCTGCGGCCCCGGCGAAAATGCCGGGGTCATCGACATCGGCGAAGGGCCAGACGGCAAGAAGCTCGCGGCGATCTTCAAAATGGAGAGCCACAACCACCCGTCGTATATCGAACCCTATCAGGGCGCGGCGACCGGGGTCGGCGGCATTTTGCGCGACGTCTTCACCATGGGCGCGCGCCCGGTCGCAAACCTCAACGCGCTGCGCTTTGGCCGCCCCGACCATCCGAAGATGAAGCACCTGATCTCGGGCGTCGTCCACGGCATCGGCGGTTACGGCAATTGCGTCGGCGTTCCGACGGTCGGCGGCGAGGTCAATTTCCACAAGGCCTATGACGGCAATATCCTCGTCAATGCGATGACCGTCGGCGTCGCCGAACAGGACAAGATCTTCTATTCGGCCGCATCGGGCGTCGGCAATCCGATCGTCTATGTCGGCTCGAAAACCGGTCGCGACGGCATCCACGGCGCGACCATGGCGTCGGCCGACTTCGGCGAGGATGCCGAGGAAAAGCGCCCGACCGTCCAGGTCGGCGACCCCTTTACCGAAAAGCTGCTGATCGAGGCGTGCCTTGAGCTGATGGCGTCGGACGCGATCGTCGCGATCCAGGATATGGGCGCCGCCGGCCTCACCAGCTCGTCGGTCGAAATGGCATCGAAGGGCGGCGTCGGGCTCCACCTCAAGATGGACGACGTGCCGCAGCGCGAAACCGGCATGACCGCCTATGAAATGATGCTGTCCGAATCGCAGGAACGCATGTTGATGGTGCTCAAGCCCGGCCGCGAAGATTTCGCCGCCGCGATCTTCCATAAATGGGAACTCGACTTCGCGGTCATCGGCACCGTCACCGACACCGGCCGCATGGTGCTCGAGCATCATGGCGAGATCGTCTGCGACATCCCGCTCGCCCCGCTCGCCGACGATGCGCCGCTCTATGATCGCCCGCATGTCCCGACGCCCAAGCAGGCGCCGCTGACGAATGTGCCCGAAACGACCGACGTCGCCGCCGACCTCAAGACGCTGATGGGCACCCCCGATATCGCCAGCCGCCGCTGGATCTGGGAGCAGTATGACAGCCAAGTCGGCGCCGACACGGTGCAGACCGGCGGCGACGCCGCGCTCGTCCGCATCCACGGCACCAACCGCGCGCTCGCGATGAGCACCGACTGCACCCCGCGCTATTGCTACGCCGACCCGATCGAGGGCGGCAAACAGGCGGTGGCCGAAACCTGGCGCAACATCAGCGCGGTCGGCGCGACGCCGCTCGCGATCACCAACTGCCTCAACTTCGCCAACCCGCAGCGCCCCGAAATCATGGGCCAGATCGTCGGCTGCCTCGACGGCATGGGCCAGGCGTGCCGCGCATTGGACTTCCCGATCGTGTCGGGCAACGTCAGCCTGTATAACGAGAGCAAGGCGACCGGCGGCGGCAGCGCGATCCTGCCCACCCCCGCGATCGGCGGCGTCGGGGTGATCGAGGATCTGAACCGCGCGGTCGGCATCGGCTTCAAGCGCACCGGCGACATCGTGCTGGCAGTCGGCGAGCGCGCCGGCCATCTCGGCCAGTCGATCTGGCTACGCGAAATTTTGGGCCGCGAAGAAGGTCCGCCGCCCGAGGTCAATCTGCGTTGCGAAAAGCGCACCGGCGATTTCATCCGCCACGCGATCAACGCCGGCTGGATCACCGCCTGCCACGACGTCTCCGACGGCGGCGTCGCGGTGACGCTCGCCGAAATGGCGCTTAAGT
>JAHJHL010000149.1 GCA_018823905.1 Alphaproteobacteria bacterium | reverse complement strand
CGTCGACCGCAAAGGGACCTTTATCGACGGGCAGGGCTTTGGCGCCGGCGGCCGCGTATCGCTGCCGACATCGCCCGGGGGCGAGGGGATTTTCGGCTGGGCGGGTGCGGCGGGGACGATCGGCTTCGTCCACCGCGGTCTTGGCTATCGCGTCGGTGGCTATACGCAGATCATGCCGCCCGACTCCGTGTCGTTTCAGGGCAAGTTCGGCGAAACCTTCTTCAAGGATGTGACCGGCTGATGCCGTTGCCGCTGGGTTTTACGGGCGCAGGGCTCGACCGCGCCGATCAGTTGCGGACGAACGTTGAGGCATTTGCCGCCGCGACGACCGATCCGCGCGCCCTCTGTCTTGTGCTCGACGGCATCGACTTCGTGCCGGGCGAGAGCGGGGGGCTGCTCTGGGAACCGCTCGACCCCGCCGACGAGCGTGCGCTGATGCTGCTCGGTATCGACGACGACGGGGTCCCGCATTTCGTGCGCGAGGCTCCGGCCAGCGTGCGGATCGATGCAAGGTCGCGCACGGTGATGCGGCTGCTGCCCTTGCTCTCGGGTCCGGATGCAGCGCTCTATGGTGGTGCGCGCAGTCTCGTTGACTGGCATGCGCGGCATCATTTTTGCGCGGTATGCGGATCGTCGACCGCCCTGTTTCGCGGCGGCTGGGGCCGGCGCTGCGGCAGCTGCAACGCCGAGCATTTTCCGCGCGTCGACCCCGTCGTGATCATGCTTGCCGAATGCGACGGGCGCGTGCTCGTCGGACGGCAGGGCGGTTTCCCGCCGGGGTTCTTTTCGGCGCTCGCCGGGTTCGTCGAACCCGGAGAATCGCTCGAGGAAGCGGTCGCGCGCGAATTGTTCGAGGAAGCGGGCATTCGCGTTTCGGACGTCTCTTACGTCGCGAGCCAGCCTTGGCCGTTCCCGTCATCCTTGATGATCGGCTGCCGCGCGGTCGCGAAGGATCCCGCGCTGACGCTCGACGCGACCGAGATCGAGGCGGCGATGTGGGTCGACAAGGCCGAAGTACGCGCCGCGCTCGCGGGCGATATCGGTGCGCCGTTCATGGCGCCGCCGCCGTTGGCGATCGCGCGCTACTTGCTGGAAGATTGGGCCGGCTAGAGCCGCTTGCCGGTAATCCGGCTGATTTCCTTCGCCACCATCGCTTCGACCAGCGGCGGCAAGTTGCTGTCGAGCCAGTCTTTCAGCATCGGACGCAGAGCGTCGAGGACAACGTCCTCCATCGTGCGGCCCGCAGCGGTAGGCGCCGCAGTCGTCGCAGCGGCAACGGCGGGAGCGATAGCGGCGGTCAAGGCTTCGAGCGACTGGCGTGCCGCATCGGCGCTGGCTTCGGAAACCAGCTCGTCAGCCGCGGGCGCAGCATCGTCATCTTCTTCGTCGTTCAGGTCGAGAATATCTTCGGCCACCGCTGGGGTGATCTCGCGCGCCGCCCCGGGGGCTTCATCGCGTGCGATGACGCGTCTGATCGACGACAAGATATCTTCCATCGATGGTTCCCGCGACATATCGCCCATAACCAACCCCCTAAACCATCACGATTACCGGATGGTTAACTATGCTCTTACCGATTTGGGGCGAGTTTTGCCAAGCTTTATTGTCGCGGCAACGCGGGCGGGCCCACCGGAACGCTCGCGGTCGCCGCCGGGACAGCGCGGGTGTCGGTCGCCTGCTGCTGCGGCGCCGGATCGTCGGCCCAGTCGAAGATCTGGCCTTTGACGCGCTGGTAATTGACCTCGGGGTCATAGAGCGCGCCGCCCTCGATCCCCAGATCGCGCGCTTCGGCCTTGCCCATTGCGGCAAGCACCGAGAAGGCGGCGACATAGGAGTTGCGCTGCGCCGATACGAGCTGGACCTGGGTGTTCAGATATTCCTGCTCGGCGTTCAAAATGTCGAGGATCGACCTGGTCCCGACGCTGTTTTCGGCGCGCACGCCTTCCAGCGACAGGCCATTGGCGCTCACCGCCTGCTGCGTTGCGGCGATGATCTGCTCGTTCGCGCGCCATGCGGCATAGGCGCCGCGCGTCTGGGCGATGACGCTGCGTTCGACCTCGACATAATTCTCGATCGCTTGGCTGGTGCGCGACTGCGCCTGACGCACCTGCGCCGACGGCCGCCCGCCCTGGAAAATCGGGATCGTCAGCGACAGACCGGCCGACGCGCTTTTCGTGGTATTCTCCGACGTCGGGTCGTTTACCGAATTCAGATTGTTGTTGTACCCGCCACTCGTCGTCGCCGACAATTTTGGCAGTCGGCTCGCGCGCGCGACACCAATGTCGGCGCGGCTGGCATTGACCGCCTGATTCGCCGCTTCGATGTCGGGGTTGCTGGTCAGCGCGATCGCGACGGCTTCGTCGGGCGAGGCGGGCAGGTTCGGCAGCTGCGGCGGCTGCTCCAGATCGACCGGGGCTTCGCCGACCAGCCGCACATAGGATTCGCGGCTGGCGATCAGGTTCGCCTCGGCGGTGCGCAGATCGCCCTCGGCCAGCGCGAGACGCGCTTCCGATTGCGCGACGTCAGTGCGCGTCAGGTCGCCGATCTCGAACCGGTCGCTCGTCGCCTGCAAATTGGTGCGCAGCACCGCGACATTCTTCTGGTTCAGCTGGACAATCGCCTGATCGCGGATGACGTCCATATAGGCGCCGACGGTCTGGGCAAAAATGCTCGCCTCGGTCGCGCGCAGGTCGGCCTGACCCGCCTCGACGCGAAATTTGGCCGCCTTCACCGCGTTGCGCACCGCACCGCCCTGATAGATCGGCACCGACACCTGGCCGCCGACGCTCACGAAGCGCTTGGGTGAGAAAAAGCTATTGCCCGGCAGGACCAGATTTTCCTGATAATCGACGCCGACGCCGACGTTCGGCAGGCCGCCCGATTTCTGGATCGGCACATTTTCGTCGTTCGCGCGCTGTCCGGCGCGCGCTGCGGTCAGCGTCGGGTTGTTTTCATACGCTTTTGCCAGCGCATCCTGCAGCGTTTCGGCGTGCGCCGCCGACGACAGCGTCAAGGCGCCGACAGCGAGACCGGCAAGCCAGCGCGCGCGGGGGAGAAGCCGTTTCTTATCGGTATCGAGCATCATCAAATCAGCCTGCAACAAGGAGGGATGTGGCTTTTAGAATGTGAAGCCCGCCGGGGCGCCAAAACCGGGCAGCGGCGCGACGTCCATGTCGGCAAAGCTGCGCAGTGCGATTGCGCCGCCGGCCTTCACCCCCTGGACCAGCCGCGTCACCGCGCCGTCGGGGCGCGCGGCGACCAGACGGCCACCGTCGGCCAGCTGCGCGGCGAGCGTCTCGGGCAGCGTATCGATCGCGCCCTCAACAATGATGCGGTCGAACGGGGCAGCGTTTGGCGCCCCGGCGCTCAGCGGTCCTGCGACCCAATGGATATTGGCGTCGCTGGTTGCCGCTTGCGCGATCGCCATCAACTCTGCCTGTTCCTCGACCGCATGAACCTCGGCGCCGAGCCGTGCGAGCACCGCCGCGGTATAACCCGTCGCGCTGCCGATCAGCAGCACGCGCTGGCCGGGGCGGATCGCGGCGGCCACCAGCATCCGGCCGGTCACCAGCGGCGCGTTGAGCGCGCGGCCGTGGCCCAGCGCAGTCGCGCGGTCGGTATAGGCAACACTCGCCAGATGGGTGGGAACATGCGCCTCGCGCGGCACCGCCGCCATCGCGCCGACCACCGCCGCGTCGATGACGTCGTTGGTGCGCAACTGACTGTCGATCATGGCAGAGCGCATGTCCGCCGCGGTGATTTCGCTAAACTTCGTCGCCATCAGCCTTTTCCGATTCCCTGGGGCCATGAACCTGTGCGGGACAGCTCTAGCCCAACCGATGCTGTATTGCAATGGTAATACAGCCTCTGCCCGCATAGACGCGCATAGCTCGCAACGCGAGTGCCGCCAACCCCGGATCAGGAGGCAGGAGGATTGCGGGCGAATCCTTGACAAGCCCGCGAAACCCCCTCACTAGCGGCGCCGTCCAACACCCGGCCCATCCCCCAGGGATGCGGTATTTGGCATGAGGCCCGATGGCGGAGTGGTGACGCAGCGGATTGCAAATCCGTGCACGCCGGTTCGATTCCGGCTCGGGCCTCCAACGATATTCATCGGACCCAACAATAGACGGTTTCGCCAGTGGAACGGCGCAATTCTGCGCCTCTGCCGGCGGCTGCTGGTCTCCGAAGAACGAACTCTGGTGCATAGATAAGCTCAAATTGGCCAGCGTCTCTGGGCGGAGATCCGCAGCTACGGAATTGAAGATGGGGCTGCCTTTGGCCGTTAGGAGATAGGCAGCTTTTGGCGGTCAAACAGAGCGAGCGGACGTTTCAAGACAATTTAGAACGCCCGCTCTCGAGGGTGTCGAGATTTGGCGGTTAGACTTCGATGCCTTCCGCCAATGTCAGCGCATCTTCAACATCGACGCCAAGGTATTGGACCGTGTTTTCAATTTTTGGTGTGTCCAAGCAGAATTTGCACAGCCCGCAAATTGCCGGTCGCCTTGTAAATAATTGATGCCTTTGTTCTGCGTAACGAATGTGTTCCATAGTCTTCGCTTCGGAGGCCAACCGCCGTGACCCATTCGTCGACAAGGCGCGCATACTTTCGCGTGCTCATATGAGCAGAGTGGTCGATCCGGCTTGGAAACGCGTAATCGTTGATCGATCGGCCGCGCCGCTCTAGCCAAGCGAGAAGGCTTCCGCGGGCATCTGACGTGATTTCGAATTGAACGGGCCGACCCGTTTTTTGCTGAATAACCAGCGCTCGTGTTCGCATCTCGCCACCAGTGACAACATCGCCGATCGTGATCTTCACCAGACGCAGCCTCGTTACTTGCTATCGATTGCGAGGTCGAATAGCGCTCGGTCTCGAAGGCGTTGCTCTCGATCCAGATGAAAGCGAATAGCCCAAATCTGCCGTGGCTTTAACGGTCGCTTTGCTCCCACCTTTCGACCGGCATTCCACGGCGGACGAGGCGACGAATAGTCGAATTGTGACCTACCCATAATCGTTCTCCTTTGACCAACATCGCCGATAGGGAAACGCTCAGGTTAAACCGGTGTCCGATGGGGAATGGCCAGCAAATGGAGGCTGGATGGAGCAAATTTTCGCCGCCAAACGATAAGGCTAGGACGGAACATTACGCTGCTAATTAGGAGTTTTCTGGTTCTTGCGTCCCTCTTGCCTGATCGCCGCAATTACAGCTTTCCGCGGACCCGATCAAATTGTGCTGCAATATGGCGGGCATAGGGGCGACCACAATCGCGGATGATCAGATTGTCGGCCTCCCAGCCGATCAGGCCCCGAACTTCGAGAGCAGCCATCGCGATATTCGTCGCCTCGCTCATCGACGCTTGGATGTACGCCCGACCTTTGCAAAGCAGATCACGAATTATGGTGCCTCGCTCGCGCTCGTCCGCGTCAATCGACACTCCACGCGTCGCGGCGAGTCGTCCCTCGCCAATCAGGTCGCGATAATGTCCCGCGCGCTTTTCGTTCTGGACGATCAGGTCGGGAAATTTGCTGATCGCGCTGGCACCGAAGCCAAGCAGAATGGGCGCGTCGTCGTCGGTAAAGCCCTGAAAGTTGCGGTTCACCCGCCCGTCGCGTGCGGCGATCGCTAGCGGATCGGCGGGCAGCGCGAAATGATCGAAGCCGATAGGGATATAGCCTGCTGCGGTCAGACGATTGAACCCCAACTCCGCCTGTTCGAAGCGAAGTTTGTGATCGGGCAGGTTGCTGGCGTCGATCCGGCGCTGGCGGGGGATCATCGCCGGCAGATGCGCATATCCGAACAGCGCCACGCGGCTGGGCGCGAGGCGGATGGTTTCGTCGAGGGTGGCGTCGAGGTCGGCCAGGCTCTGCCCGGGCAGGCCGTACATGAGGTCGAAATTGATCGCGTCGATGCCGCGCAGCCGCAGACTGGCCATCGCATTTTCGATGTCGGCGAGCGGCTGGACGCGCCCGATCGCCTGCTGGATTTGTGGCGCAAAGGTCTGCACGCCCAGGCTGACACGCTTGACGGACGACGCGGCGAGAACGCGCGCCCATTCGGCGGAAAAGCCGCGCGGGTCGATTTCGATCGAAATATCGGGGTTGCTGACGTCGAAGACGGTCAGGATGCGGTCGAGCAGGCGGACAAAATCGACCGGCGCGATGGCGTTGGGACTGCCGCCGCCGAACGCGATGCGCTGCACCCGCGCGCGGCCCCCGATGCGCTTGGCGACCATCGCAATTTCGGAACGCAGCGCCGTCAGATAGTCGCCGAGGCGCTGGGTGCGGTTCGCAGCGCCAGTGTTGCAGCCGCAATACCAGCAAATCTGGTCGCAGAACGGTATATGGACGTACAGCGAGACAGGGGTCGCTGATTCAATCCGGTCGAGCGCCGCCGCATAATCGTCCGCGCCGACATCCTCGCCAAATTCGACCGCGGTCGGGTAGCTGGTATAGCGCGGCACTGGCGTGGCCAGCAGGTCGGGATAATAGCTCCACATGGTGACGGATTATGCGGCGGCTGACGCGGTCGCATTGACCCAGATCAACGCGGCGATCAGCAACAGTTTTTCCTGATACCCAAAGATTTGCCGCGCCGTTCGGTCATCGCGTGACAGGCCTTGGCGCAAGCCATCTCGCCGTTCCCGTCGGGCGCGTCCGGTACGAGCAGCAGGTGGCGACCGCCACCGCAATCGGGGACAATCAGGACGCGGGCATCGACGGCCAGCGGCGCCAGCGCGAGGGCGGTACCCGCGGCCAGCGAAGCGAACGCTCGGCCGATCATGGCGCCGCCTCCTCTTCATCCTCGACAAAGATGCGTAGCGCCGCGCCGTCGAGATCGTCGAACTGCCCGCGGCGCAGCGACCAGAAAAAGGCCGCGAGCCCGAGCAGGCCAAGCCCCAGCGCGATCGGGATCAGGACCGCGAGACCGTTCACCGGATCGCCCTTTTCAGCCGCATCGCGTTGCCGACGACCAACAGCGACGATCCCGACATCGCCAGTGCAGCGACGAGCGGGGTGACGTAGCCGAGGAACGCCAGCGGCACCGCGATGACGTTGTACCCGATCGCCAGCGCGAAATTCTGTCGGACGATCGCCTGCGTTCGCCGCGCCATCCGCAACGTCGCGACGATCGGCATCAACCGGTCACCAAGGAAGATGCAGTCGGAGGCGTTTTTCCCGACATCGCTCGCCGAACCCGGCGCCATCGACGCATGCCCGGCCGCAAGCGCGGGACCGTCGTTGAGGCCGTCGCCGATCATCAGCACCTTGTGCGTGACGCTCTGGCGCGCGAGCGCGGCGAGCTTGTCCTGCGGGCTCATTCCGGTTTGCGCGGTCATCGCCAGTTCGCGGGCCACCGGTGCCACCGCCGCGGCGCGGTCACCGCTCAGGATCGACACGTCGATGCCGTCGCTGCGCAGCGCGTCGATGGCGGCGCGCGCATCGGGGCGCAGGCGGTCGGCAAAGCGGATCGTAGCGATAAGCGCACCGTCGATCGATAGCTGGGTCGCCAGCGCGTCGCCCCCGATCGGGTCGCTCGGGCGACCGAGGGTCACGACATGATCGCCCCACCGCGCCTCGACGCCAAAGCCCGGCGTTTCGCGGATCGCGTGGACATCGGCACGCGCGACGTCCAGCGCCTGCAATCCGCGCGTCAACGCCTCGCTCAGCGGGTGGCGACTGGCCTGCGCCAGCGCCAACGCCAGCGACTGGACATGGGGGGCCAGGCGTTCGAGATCGCGGGCCTCGGGGCGGCCGAGGGTCAGCGTTCCGGTCTTGTCGATCATCGCCCGGTCGACCTCGGCCAGCCGTTCGAGCGCCGATCCATCCTTGACCAGCACGCCGACGCGCATCAGTTCGCCCGCCGCGACAATCTGCGCCGCCGGCACCGCGAGCCCGAGCGCGCACGGGCAAGTGATAATCAGCACCGCCACCGCGATCAGCAGGCTCTGGTGCCAACCCGCGCCGATGATCATCCAGCCGACAAACGCCAGCAAGGCCAGTGCATGGACGGCGGGGGCGTAGAGCCGCGCCGCGCGGTCGGCGATGCGGACGTAGCGCGACTTGCCCTGCGCCGCCTCGCCCATCAGGCGCGCAATATCGGCCAGCGCGGTGTCGGCGCCAACCGCCGATACCTTGATCTCGACGGGCGCGTCGAGGTTGAGTGTCCCGGCATGGACGCGATCGTCGGGGCGCACCAACTGCGGCGCGCTTTCGCCGGTCAGCAGCGAGAGGTCGAGGCGGCTGGATCCGCGGATAACGGCCCCATCCGCCGCTAGCCGCTCACCCGCTGCGACGAGCATCACCATGCCGGGCTCCAGCGCGGTCGCGTCGATCCACCGGCTTTTACCATCGGCGCCGAGCACCATCGCGCCGGTGCCCATGTTGCGCAGCAAAGCGGTGATGCCGCCACGGGCGCGATCGCGCATCACGCTGTCGAGCCAGCGGCCACAGAGCAGGAAAAACAATAGCATCACCGCGCCGTCGAAATAGGTGTGCGCGCCGTGCGTCGCGGTTTCATAGAGACTGAGCGTACTGGCCAGCAGCACCCCGATGCTGATCGGCACGTCCATATTGGTCTGGCGATGGCGCAGCGCACGCCATGCGGAGCGGAAGAACGGCCGCCCGGCATAGGCGATCGTCGGCAGCGCGATCATCGCCGACAGCCAGTGGAACAGATCGCGCGTCGCGCCCGCCGCGCCCGACCAGACCGACACCGACAGCAGCATGATGTTCATCATCGCAAAACCCGCGACCGCAACCGCGCGCAGCAATTCGCGGCTGCCTGCCGCCGCGGGATCGGCGTCGCCCAAGGCGTTGCCGATCGGATGCGCCTCGAATCCCAGCGCCATGAAGGCACCAATCAGGTCGGGCAGCTCGGCATCGGGAACGCAGGAGAGATGCACGCGCTTTTCGGTGAAGTTGACGCGGGCTGTCGCGATCCGACGATCGCGCACAAGTCCCTGCTCCAGCTTAGCGATACAACCCGCGCAGCGAATGTCAGGGACCGCGAAATCGCGTTCGACGAGCGCGATCACGGTGGTCATTGCAGTTCGATCCGGTAGCGCGCCTCGTCCGTATCCTTGACGATGCTGATGTCGAGCCGCTGGCGCCCCACCGCCAGCGGCTCGACCGAGCGCCAAGCGCCACCCGTCGCCGCGAAGAAACGCAGCGTGGTGGGAGCCGAGCGCCCGAGCGGATGACTGGCCGTCGCAGCCACGCGAAGGCCTGCAAGCGGTCGGTCATCCTTGCGAATTTCAATGCGAACGCGCCGATCGGCATCGAGAGTCACCGTCGGCGTCCAGCCCAGCCGATCCTGCGCCTCCGCGCGCGCCAGCCAGACATTGTAGTGCTGGCTCGCAACATAGCTGTTTTCGACCACCTTGCCGCCAAAGGTCGACATGGCGAGCCGTGCCATGGTGAAATTGACCGTGATGACGACGGCAAAAAAGCCGACGAGGATCGCGGTCATGTGCCAGCCGGTGAAGACCTTGCGAATCTGTTTGTCGCTCATTGGTCAGCCTCCGGCCGGTCGAACTGGATGATGTCGCTGTCGCCGCGCGGATCGCCGTCGAGGCCGCGGGTTGCGATGGTGAAATCCTGCCGCGCCGGTCCGTCACCGGGCGCCGCGATGAACAATTTTACGCGAGTCACACTGTCGGGCGCGAGCGCGATTTCGATGCGCTGCCCGGCGGTTTCGCGCGACCCCGCTTCGGTCCACAGCGCCGCACCCTTCAGCCCGTCGACCGTCACCGCGACGCGGCGCGGGCGCGTTTCCATGTTGCGCAGCTTCAGCGTGTAATTGTTGCGGATATGCCCGTCGGACAGTTGGACATAGAGCGGGCTGCGCTCGTGCTGGACCGCAAGGTCGAGCCGCGTGCGCTGGCCCAGCGAAAACAGCATCGCGGCGCCGATCGCGCTCCATATGCCGAAATAGATCAGCGTGCGTGGGCGCAGCAGCGTTTTCATGACCGGCTTGCCGACCCCGCCCGCCTTTTCGGTCGCGGCATCATCGAGCGTGCAATAATCGATCAGCCCGCGCGGCCGCCCGACCTGTTTCATCACCCCGTCGCAGGCGTCGATGCACAAGGCGCAGGTGATGCAGCCGATCTGCGGCCCTTCGCGAATGTCGATGCCCGTCGGACAGACGGCGACGCAATGGTTGCAGTCGATGCAATCGCCGAACGCGCCCGGATGCGCCTCAGCCTTCTTGACGCTGCCGCGCGGTTCGCCGCGCCAGTCCTTGTAGGTCACGAGCAGCGATTTTTCGTCCATCATCGCGGTCTGGATGCGCGGCCAGGGGCACATATAGATGCACACCTGTTCGCGCATGAAACCGCCGAGAATGAAGGTCGTCGCCGTCAGTACCGCAACGGTGGCATAGGCGATCGGCGCCGCCTGCCCCGTCCAGAAATCGGCGGTCAGCGTCGGCGCGTCGGCGAAATACATGATCCACGCGCCGCCGGTCCAGAAGGCGATCGTCAGATAAATCAGATATTTGATCGCCCGCTTTGAAATTTTTTCAAAGGTCCATGGGCCATTGGCCAGGCGGATCTGTGCATTGCGGTCGCCGTCGACCAGCCGGTCGACGTGCTGGAACAGGTCGGTCCACACCGTCTGCGGACAGGCATAGCCGCACCAGGCGCGCCCGACCGCGCTGGTGACGAGGAACAGGCCGATCCCCGCCATGATGAGCAAGCCCGCGACATAATAAAATTCATGCGGCCAGATCTCGATCTGGAACATGTAGAAACGCCGGTTGGCGAGGTCGACAAGCACCGCCTGGTCAGGCGCATAGGCCCCGCGATCCCAGCGAATCCACGGCGTGCCGTAATAGATCGCCAGCGTGATCCCCATGATCGCCCATTTGAAGCGGCGAAAGGGACCGTCGACCTTTTTGGGGTAAACGCCTTTTCGCGCCGCATAGAGCGGCGCGTTTTCGCCGGTCAGGTCGTCAGGGCTGGCCATCGGCTCCCTGCCCTTCGGATGTCGGCGCGGGCGCCGGTGCTTTCTCGCCGCCGCCGAGCGAATAGACATAGGTCGCGAGCATCTTGACCGTCACCGGGTCGAGCCGATGGCCCCAGCGCGGCATCACGCCGTTGCGCGGCTGCACGATCGTTGCGGTCAGGCTGTCGCGGTCGCCGCCATAAAGCCAGACCGCATCGGTCAGCTTCGGCGCGCCGACGGTGCGATCCCCGGCGCCCGTGGCGCCGTGGCAAACCGCGCAATTGGCCTGAAACAGCACCTCGCCGCGCGCCGCAGCCGCGCTCGGCTTTTCCTGCCCGCTGATGACGCGAACATGGCTGACGACATCGGCGATCTGCGCCGCGTCGAGAATGCCGTCGCGCCCGAAGGCGGGCATCTGGCTGACGCGCGTCGCCTTGTGATCGGGGTTCCGGACACCGTGCGCGATCGTATATTCGATGCTCGCGAGATCACCGCCCCACAGCCAGTCGTCGTCGGTGAGGCTGGGGTAGAGCTTCTTCACCCCCGCGCCGCCCGCGCCGTGGCACTGGACGCAATGGACGCGAAAGGCCGCGGCACCGCCCTGAACCGCCGCCTGCATCAGTTCGGGTTTGGCGGGCAGGTCGGTCAGCGGTGTCGCCGCGATGGCACTGGTGATCGGCGCGCGGCGTTCCGCGTGCGCCTGCATCTCGCGGTCGAGCGCGCCACGGCTGGTCCACCCGAGCATTCCCTGCGTCGCGCTGTTGAGCATCGGCCAGGCCGGGTAGAGAACGACATAGCCCGCCGCCCAGACAATCGAGGCGTAAAACGTCCACAACCACCAGCGCGGCAGCGGCGTGTTCAACTCCTCGATACCGTCCCATTCGTGACCGACGGTGCTGGTACCGGTGGCCTCGTCGATACGCTTTTTGTCAGCCATGCTCGTCGTCCTTGAAGATCATCGTTGCGGCCTCTTCGTTGCGGCGGCGCGACCCCTTGCGGAACGGCCAGGCAACCAGGCCCAGAAACAGGATGGTCATCGCGAGCAGCCCCCAGCTGTCGGCGAAATGACGCAGATCGTTGTAGTTCACCGCGTCGCCTCCTGCGGCGCAGCGCCCTGTTCCAGCGGGGCGGCCTTTTCGACATCGACGAGGGTGCCAAGCATCTGGAGATAGGCGATCAGCGCATCCATTTCGGACAAGCGATCGGGATTGCCGTCGAAATCGCGCACCTGCGCCTTTGGATAGCGTTTCTGCAGATCGATACCTGCTGCCGGATCGACCTGCGCCTTCAGATCCTCATTCGCCGCGGCGATGGCTTCCTTGCTGTACGGCACGCCGACGCGTGACAACGCGGTGAGGTCGCTGCGCATGTCGCCGACGTAAAGGTCGCGCTCGGCCAGAAAGGCATAGGGCGGCATGATCGATTCGGGCACGACGCTGCGCGGGTCGATCAGATGCGCCTTGTGCCACTCGTCCGAATAGCGCCCGCCGACGCGCGCCAGGTCGGGTCCGGTGCGCTTCGACCCCCATTGGAACGGATGGTCGTACATGCTCTCCGCCGCCAGGCTGTAATGGCCATAGCGTTCGACTTCGTCGCGGAACGGCCGGATCATCTGGCTGTGGCAGGTGTAGCAGCCCTCGCGCATATAGATATTGCGACCCGCCAGTTCGAGCGGGGTGTAGGGGCGCATGCCGTCGACCTTCTCGATCGTATTGTCGATCCAGAATAGCGGCGCGATCTCGACGATGCCGCCGATGGTGACGGCGACGAGCGCGAAGAGACCGAGCAGGCTGACGTTGCGCTCGAGCTTTTTGTGGCTGAAGCGCTTTTCGGTGGGTTGGGTGGCCATCGTGCGGATCCTTAAGCGGCGCGAACGAGCGCGAGCGGGCGATCCGCCACGGCGCTGTACGGGGTTTCGGTCATCGGCTTTTCGGCGCGGACCCGCCCGGCGAGCGTCGCCCAGACGTTGACGATCATGATCAGGAAACCGGCGAGATACATCGCCCCGCCCGCGGCGCGGATCAGGTACATCGGGTGCATCGCCGCGACGCTCTCGGCAAAGCTGTAAACCAGATAACCGTCGGCGCCATATTCGCGCCACATCAGCCCCTGCATGATGCCCGCCACCCACATCGACGCGGCGTAGAAAACGATGCCGACGGTCGCGAGCCAGAAGTGCCAGTTGACCATGCGCAGGCTGTAAAGCCGCGGACGGTGCCACAGACGCGGCACCAGATAATAGACGCAGGCAAAGGTGATCATGCCGTTCCACCCGAGCGCACCCGAATGGACATGGCCGATCGTCCAGTCGGTGTAGTGCGACATCGAGTTGACCCACTTGATCGACATCATCGGGCCTTCGAAGGTGCTCATGCCGTAGAAGGCGAGCGCCATCACCATCATGCGGATGATCGGGTCGGTGCGGATTTTGTCCCACGCACCGTTGAGCGTCATCAGCCCGTTGATCATCCCGCCCCAACTCGGCATCCACAACATGATCGAAAAGACCATGCCCAGCGTCTGCGCCCAGTCGGGCAGCGCGGTGTAATGCAGGTGGTGCGGCCCCGCCCAGATGTAGAGGAAGATCAACGACCAGAAGTGGATGATGGAAAGGCGGTAGGAATAGACGGGGCGCTCGGCCTGCTTCGGCACGAAATAATACATCATCGCGAGGAAGCCCGCGGTCAGGAAGAAACCGACCGCATTATGTCCGTACCACCATTGCGTCAGCGCATCCTGGACGCCGGCGAAGGCGGCGTAGCTTTTCGACCCGAAGATGCTGGCGGGCATCGACAGATTGTTGACGATGTGGAGCATCGCGATGGTGATGATGAAGCTGAGGTAAAACCAGTTCGCGACATAGATATGCGGTTCGCGGCGCTTGACGATCGTGCCGACAAAGACCGCCAGATAGGCGACCCAAACGATCGTCAGCCACAGGTCGACATACCATTCGGGCTCGGCATATTCCTTCGCCTCGGTAACCCCCATCAGATAACCGGTCGCCGCAAGCACGATGAACAACTGGTAGCCCCAGAACACGAAGCGAGCGAGCTTGGGAAAGGCGAGCCGGGCGCGGCAGGTGCGCTGCACGACATAATAGCTCGTTGCGATCAGCGCGTTGCCACCGAAGGCAAAAATCACCGCCGACGTGTGCAGCGGCCGGATGCGGCCAAAGGTCGTATATTCGAGATTGAAGTTGAGCGCCGGAAACGCGAGCTGGAGCGCGATGAACAGCCCCGCCGCCATCCCGGCGATCCCCCAGAACAGGGTCGCAATGACACCCCAACGGATCGGGTCGTCGTCATAAGCGCCTTCGCTGGCGGGCATTTTCAGCACGCCGCGCGCCATCGCGCCATAATCGGCGCGCGAGACGGTCGTCCACAGCACGGTCAGCGCAGCGACGGCAACGATGCCCATATGCACCGCAAAGGGCGCATCGACCGCGAGCGCCGCCATCACCAGCGCGAGCAGTGCCAGCGCCAGCCAGCCGCCCGCTTTGATTACCAGACCGTCCATATGCTTGTCCCCGTTCGGTGCGGCGTTTGGGCCGCGCTTCGCTGTGCTCATGGACGCGCGGGTCCGCCGAAACATTGATCGGGATCAACGAATTGATTGCGCTTCATCAATGCGGCGCAACGGGCGACGGCGCAGGGACGGCTCCATCAACAACAGGAGCCAGGACTCATGAAAACGCAATATCTCTCCCTCGCCGCGCTAGCCATCGCGCTGGCGGTCCCAGGGCAAGCCGCGGCGAAAAGCGGCGACGTCCAGTTCAAGCTGCTCGCGACCTATGTCGCGCCCGACGGCAAGATCAGCGACGTGAAGCTTGACCTGATCGGGCTGCCTGCGGGAACACAGACCAAGGCCGACGACAATATCGTGCCGACGGTCGCGATCGAATATTTCGTCGCCGACAATATCTCGGTCGAGACGATCGCGGGCGTGACCCAGCATGATGTCGTGGGACGCGGCGGCCTGGCGGGCGCAGGACTGGTGTCGAATGCGAACATCGTTCCCGCGACGCTGACGCTGAAATATCATTTCGGCAAAGACGGCGGCGTGCGCCCCTATGTCGGCGCCGGTCCCAGCTATTTCATCTTCATCGACGAAAAGCCCGGTGCTACGGCGGTTGCGCTTGGCGCAACACGGCAAAAGATGGGCGATTCGCTGGGCATCGCGTTTCAGGCCGGGGTCGACGTCCCGGTGAATGCCAAGGGGCTGGCGGTGACCTTTGACGCCAAGCGCTATATCATGCGCTCGACCGCGCGCTGGTTCGCCGGACCAACCGAAGTGTTGCGGACGCGGCACAAGCTTGACCCGTGGGTCGTCAGCGCCGGGCTCGCTTTCCGCTTCTGACGTCGCGGGTCAGCCCGCCATCGCCTCCATCGCCGCGCGGTCGTTGATCACGATCTCGCGGCGAGACGGCAGGTCGAGCACCCCTTCGCCGCGCATTCTGGTCAGCTGGCGGCTCGTCGTTTCGATCGTCAGCCCCAGAATGTCGGCAATCTGCTGACGCCCGAAGGGCAGCTCGAAGCCGCCTTTGGGCATCGTCGCGTCGCATCCCTGCCCCGACAAGCGCTCGGACATTTCGAGCAGGAAGGACGCGACTTTCTCCGACGCCGACTTGCGCCCGAGCAGCATCATCCAGTGGCGGGCGCGGTCGAGCTCGTCGAGCGTGCGGCGCAGCAGTTTTTGCTGGAGGTCAGGATGCGAGCTGGCGAATTCGTCGAAATTGTTGCGGTTGAAAATGCACACTTCCGCATCGGTCATCGCGGTGACGGTGTAAGGGCTTTCTTTGCCGAACGGCCTACCGATGAAGTCCGATGGGAACACGACCCCGACGATCTGTTCGCGGCCATCGGCGGTCGACACCACCAACTTCAGCACCCCGGTCAGGACGTTGGCCACCACGGGCGCGCCGTCGCCTTCCCACAGCAAGGTCTGCCCCTGCCGGACCTTTTGCTTGCGCCCCATCTTACCCAGCGCCAGAATTTCCGTTGCGTCGAGGCTGGCGCAAATCGCGCGGTTGCGGACGACGCAGGTGGAACAATCGGTCATGCCGCCGCCGTACAGCAGCCTGCTGACTTTGGGAAGCGAAGCGGCCCCGGGGCAGGTCAGTGCATGAGGAGCAACGGGGCCGGCGCCGATTCCAGCAAATAGCGCGTCACGCCGCCAAAAAACGTCTCGCGCAGCCGGGTATGCCCGAAGGCGCCCATCACGATCAGCCCGGCGCCGATATCGCGCGCCGTCCGCTCAAGCGCCTCTTCGATCGTTTCGACACCGCGCTCGACAGGACGCAGCTCGGCGTGGATCTCGTGGCGCGAGAGGTAGCGCAGCGCGTCGTCGGCGGCCACCTTCCCCTCATCCTGGCCAACCGTGACCATGATAACCTGCGCTGCGTCGCGCATCAGCGGCACCGCTGCGCGCAGCGCGTGCGCCGCTTGCGGACTGCCATTCCACGCCACCATCGCCGGGGCATCGAGATCGATCGGGCCGCAGGGTTCGGGAATGGCAAGCACCGGCGCGGGGACCGCCATCGCCAGATCGCCCGCCATCATCGGCGGAGTAAAGCTGCGGCGCCGATCGGCAGTGCCGAGCGAAACGATGACGAGATCGGCCAGCGTCGCGGCGAGCGTCAACGTCGCCAGCACGTCGCCGTCGGCCAGCGTCACCTCCCACGGCACATCTTCGCGTTCGAGATCGGCCCGAAGCCGCCGATCAAGCGCCGCATCAGCCGCCTGCGCGTTGGCCAACTGCTCGCTCGCCAGATACATGCCGCCGAACGGATCGGTGGCAATAAATTGCTGAAACGGCGAGCTAATGACGAAATCGAGATGCGAACGATGCCGCCGCCCAATCGTGAGGGCGCTCTCCAAACGCGCGGGCATTCCGGGACCATCGTCGGCGTGAATCAAGATATTGCGCACGTCAAATCTCCTGCTGAGACAGGGATATGAAGCCGGCATACTCGCCGCGTCATTGATCGCAATCAAATCTGCGGAATCCTGATCGCCAAATAATGGCTGAAAGTTAGCGCGCTGCTGCCCACTTGCCTTGCGATGCGCGAGCGGCAGCTTTCGGACAATTACCGATGAGGACTACGTTCGCGACGCGCCCTGCTCGACCAATGCTCCAATTGTCGGATAGCCATTTACAGCCATCAGCAAGTCCGCTTCGGCGAGGATTGACCGGAGCACGTGCGCGGCACCCTTTGCCCCGCCGATCGCGAGGCCGTAGGCGTAAGGACGCCCGATCCCTACCGCCCTCGCTCCCAGTGCCAGCGCCTTGATCACGTCGCTGCCCGAACGGACGCCGCTGTCGAACAAAGTTGGCATTTCGCCGGCGGCCTTTACGACGTCCGAGAGCATATCAATCGCAGCAATCCCGCCATTTGCCTGACGCCCGCCGTGGTTCGAGCAATATATTGCATCAACCCCATGGTCGGCCGCTCGGCGAGCGTCGTCGGGGTGGCAAATGCCCTTTAAAATGATGGGCAACCGGGTGATTGATCTGAACCATTCGATGTCGCTCCACGTCAGTACCTTGCCGAATGTCGCCGCCCAGGCTTGAACGGCGGCGACGATATCGTCTTCCGGCGGACGCGCCAGCATTGCCCGGAAGACCGGATCTGAAAAATAATTATCAAGCACCTTGCCGCGTAGCTGGGGAAAATTCGAGGCATTGAGATCGCGGGGGCGCCATCCGGTCACCCATGTGTCGAGCGTGATTACCAGCGCCTTGTAGCCGGCCGCCTCGGCACGGCGGATCAGGCTCTCGGCCAAGTCCGGATTCTTCGGAGTGTAGAGCTGGAAAAACGCCGGGACGGACCCCGTCGCGTTCGCCACCTCTTCCAGCGGACTGTTCGACAATGTCGAAGCGCAATAGGGGACACCGGTCATTGCAGATGCTTGCGCTGCGGCAATGTCGCCGCGCCGGTCCTGGGTGATTTCGCCGTTGACGCCGATGGGCGCCATAAAGATCGGGGAGGGCAGGGTCATTCCTAAAAGGTCGACTGACAGGTCGCGCGATGTGCAATCGACCAGCATGCGGGGGACCATGCCCCAATGGTGAAAGGCGCTCGCATTCACGCGCTGGGTATGCTCATCGCCGCAACCGCCCTGTACATAATTCAGCAGTGAAGGCGAAAGCGCATTTTCGGCTCGCTTTTCCAATGTGGCAAAGTCGACTGGATAATCGGGGAGTATTCCGCGCAGGCCGTCTTGATAGATCTGCGTCTGAAGATCGCCATAGTTTCCCATCGTCCCGTTTCCCTTTCAAACCGATGACATATCGTCTCGAATGCTCGTGCTGTGCCCAGTCGCTCGCCCGTGGCCGTATTGCCTATTCATCGGTCCAAAAGCGAAGAACAGTCGAGCTTCGTCGGCGTTTTCCCGCAGCAAAGGGAAAGTTACCAGCATCATGTAAAAACTACTAGCAGGTAGATATTTTTTGCGGCATACCCTCCGTCGAGCTGCCATCGACAGAATGGCGCCGTCGCGGAGAGAGAGTTTGGTGTCACTATCCGGCTGCCTTGGGTCAATGCTATGAGCGTCGCTGTGTCCAGTGATTCCCTGATCCGCCCGCGCGTCTCCGGCGCCTCGCTCAAATCCGAATTCGTTGCCTTCAAGGTCAACCGGATCGTCGAGGCCGCGAGCCATCTATTTTACGAGCGCGGCTACAGCAGCTGCACCCTCGACAATGTCGCGAACCAGCTCAGCGTTACCAAGCCCTTCCTCTACTCTTATTTCAAGAACAAGGAGGCGATCCTCGCGGCGATCTGCGAGGTAGGGATCAGCGAGGCGCTGGCGGTGCTGGAAGACGTCCTGGCGCATGAGCATGGCAGCCATCGCGCACGGCTGGCCGAAGTGGTGCGCAAGGTCGGCCAGATCGTGATTGATCGACAGGAATATGTCGTCGTTTACCAGCGCGAGATGAAGCATCTGAGCGCCGACGATTATAAGCGCATCCTGCGGCTGCGGCACAGTTTCGATCACCAGATCGGCGAAATGATCCGTGAAGGCGTTGCCAGCGGCGAGTTCCGCGAGGACATCGATCCGTTCATCGCGGTGTGGATCGGCGGCCTCATCAGCTGGATTCCGACCTGGTATTCATCCAGCGGCCAGCGATCTGCGGAAGAAGTGATCGAATATCTCGTCCAGGCCGCACTGCGGCTGGCGGGCGCGGAATAGCTTCAAAAGGAATTAGTGAAGGCAGAGGATGAACGGGCAGGATTGCCTGACCAGCATAACCAGACATCGAATTACTGACCGGTAGAAAATTATACACCCGGTATATCAGGGAGAGAGATTATGAATTCGAAGATCAAGCATTTGCTTTTGGCCACGGTCATGGGCTCGTTCGCTGTCGCGTCTCCTGCATTGGCGCAAGACGCCAACCCCGATGCCGTCACGGACGGCAATGATGGCGGCACGATCATCGTAACCGCGACCAAATCGGGCAAGTCGCTGGAAGATACCGGCGGGTCGATTTCGGTGCTCGGCGCCGACGATGTGGGGGCCGGCGGCATCGAGGACGCGGGCGATCTCGCCGCCGCGGTGCCGAACGTTTCCGTCGGAGACCAATTTGGCGTCAACCGCACCTTCATTCGGGGCATCGGCCTGACCAGCATCGATCTGGGGGCCGACGGCGCCGTTGCCTTCCTTCAGAATGGCGCGATCATCAGCCGTCCGGCGGCGCAGCTCAGCGGATTTTACGACATCCAGCAAATCGAGGTGCTGCGCGGACCGCAGGGAACGACCTATGGCCGCGGGGCGACGGGCGGCGTGATCAATATCGTGACTGCGCGGCCAACCCCGGAATTCGACGGCTTCGCTCGGGCCACCTATGGCAATTATGATGCGCGCACCCTCGAAGCCGCGCTCGGCGGACCGATCGCCGGAGAAAGCCTGATGTTCCGCGTCGCCGGCAAATATGAAAAGCGCGACGGCTATGGCACCAATTTGTTCACCGGCAATCCGGTCGACGATCGCGATGCCTATGCCATTCGCGGATCGCTGCTCGCAAATTTGTCCCCCGACCTCGAACTGCTGATCGTCGCCGATCATTTCAAGGAAGACGATAACAATTACGCGTTCCACTATTTTGGGCCGACGGTGGTGCCGGAAGCGGGGCTCGCATCGTCGCTGCTCGGCGGCAACACGATTTTCGATTATTATGCGGCGCGCGGCGAAAAGCCCGATCTTCGCAACATCTATTCGGACGAGGACGCGATCAACAAGCGCGATGGGTCGAGCATCCAGGGCATATTGACGTGGGACTCGGGTGATTTCTCGCTGGTTTCGACCACCGCTTATCGCAAGTTCAAACGCTTCAACCGCGACGACCTCGACGTCAGCGATTTCAATGCCTTTGGTCGCAACGACTACACCGAAAACAGCGAGTCCTTCAGTCAGGAAGTGAATTTCAACTATAATGTCGGCAGCCTGTCGCTGCTGGGCGGCGCGACTTATTTCGAGGAAAAGCTGTTCGGCGAAGTTCGTGTCCCGACGGTCAATCTGGCGTCCTATTTCAACATTGTGCTGGGCACCAATCTGCCTGCCGACTTGTTCGATAATGGCAATTATCTCCAGCGCGGGACGGTCAAGACCAAAGCCGCGGGCGCCTATCTGGAAGCTGCGTACGAAATCCTGCCCGACCTCACGATCACCGCCGGCGCGCGTTACAATTGGGAAAAGCGCAGCGGCGTCGGGCGTTTCACTTTCGAGGCGCAGGGGCTCGACATTCCAACCGACAAGACGGGCAGCTGGGACGCGATTACGCCCAAGTTTGCCATCGAATATCGCACCCCTGGCGGCACGCTTTTCTATGGCAAGGTGACGCGCGGTTTCAAATCGGGCGTCGTGAACATCGGCAGCATCAATTCGGTCATCGATCCCGAATATGTGTGGAGCTATGAAGCCGGTTTCCGCGGTGAAACCGTCGACCGAAAATTTGGCTTGGCAGGTGCGGTCTTCTACTACGACTACACCAATTTGCAGGTCGGCTTCGTCAACGCCAACAGCATCGTCGAGACGATCAATGCCGCGTCGGCGCGTAACTATGGCGTCGAGCTCGAGGCGACCTTCCGCCCCGGTGATAACACCACGATCCGCGTCTATGGCACCTATCTCAACGCCAAATACAAGGATTTCTGCAACGGCTATTATGCCGCGGGCAACGCCAGCCGACCGCAATATCCGACCTGCGCGACCGACGCGGGGCTGGTCGATCTGTCCGGCAACAGGCTGTCAAACGCGCCCAAATATACGGTGGCGGCGTTTGTCGACCAGCGTTTCAATCTCGGCAATTCGGGCTTCCTGGACTTTTCGGCCGACATCAACCTGCAGGATGAGGTCTTCTTTACCGAGTTCAACAATAACGACGCGCGCCAAGAGGCGTTTGCGCTGGTCAATGCCAGCATCACTTATCGGTCACCCGACGAACGCTGGTCGCTGGCGCTGTGGGGCAAAAACCTGACCGACAAATATGCGCTGGCCAACACGATCATCGCGGCGCCGCTCTACAGCTTCGTGTCGGTGGGGTCGCTGCGGCCGCCGAGGACCTATGGTGTTACGCTCGGGGTCGATTTCTGATCGGAGGATCGCTTCATGGACGCAGCCTTCACCATAGGTCGCCATCGGGTCTATCGCCTGGAGGAGTGGCAAGGCGGCTTCAGTCCGCCCGGGGCGCTCTTCGCCGAATATGAAGAGGCTGCGTTCAACCAGCAGGCCGGGGATTTCGAGCCGGCCTTCTTTCGCGACGGGCTGATCTACGGCTATCTTCAAAGCTGGCTGATCGACACGGGGAGCGAGCGGATCATCGTCGATACCGGAGCGGGCAATGATAAAGACCGCCCTGGTATCCCGATCTTCGGCCAGTTGGCGACCCCGTTTCTGGAGGGTCTTGCAGCGGCGGGCTTCGGGCCGGCAGAAATCGACAAGGTCTTCTGCACCCATCTGCACATCGACCATGTCGGGTGGAACACCGAATGGCGCGATGGCAACTGGCGGCCGACCTTTCCCAAGGCACGCTACTATTTCCCGCGCGCCGACGAAGAGGCGTGGAACCCGGCAAAGGCGCAGTATGCGACCCTTGCCGGTGCCGGGGTGAACGCCAACGTGTTCGAGGACAGCGTACAGCCGGTGATCGATGCCGGGATGGCCGAACTGATCGACGACGGTGCCACGATCGCGCCCGGCATGACCGCCTGGACCTCGCCCGGGCATACCCCGGGGCATATGGTCTTGGAGGTGGAGAGCGACGGCGATACGGCGCTGTTCACGGGCGACATATTGCATCATCCGATGCAGATCGCCCGTCCCGACTGGAACAGCGTCTATTGCGAGGACCGGATTGCCGCGGCCGATACGCGGCGGCGCATCCTGGAACGCGCCAGTGCCAAAGGCGCACGTATCGTACCGGCGCATTTTGGCGCCCCGCATTCGGTATTCGTCGAACGCGACGACGATGGGACGTTCGTGCCGCGCTACCGCTGATTTTCAGGGAGACGATCCGTGACTGACGTCCGCGTACCTTCTTTTTCCCCAGACGATGCTTCACTGAAGGCCGATCCGTACATCGCCTTTGCCCGATTGCGCGAGGAAGATCCGATCCATCGTTCCGATCTCGGCTATTGGGTGGTCAGCCGCCACGAGGATGTTCGCGGCGTCCTGATGAACCGCGACGATTTTGGCCAAGGCGATTTCGTCGAGAACATTCGGCTCTTTTATGGCCGCGATTTCGACGTGATGGGGCAGCGCGGCTATAAATGGCTGTCCGAAGTTTTCCTGATGCAGGATCCGCCGCACCATACGCGCGTGCGCGGGTTGGTGACCGGCGCGCTGACCGCCAAGCGCGTGCGCGCGATGGAGCCGCGAATTCGCGAAATCACCGACCGGTTGATCGACAGCTTGGCAGGTGACGGTCGCGGCGACCTGATTGCGCGGTTCGCGTATGAGCTGCCGGTGCGCGTCATGTGCGACATGCTGGGCATCGATCCCGAAGACGAGCGATTGCCCGCGGTTATCGACGCCATCGCGCAAAGTTTCATTGTCTTCGAAGCGCGCGCGTTGACCGATGCCGAACTGGCGACGGCGAACACGCAGATTGGCGTATTGCAGGATTTCTTTGAGGTGCTGTTCGACGAACGTAAAGCGGTACCGCAAGACGATCTTGCGACCGCGCTGGTTCAGGCGGGCGGGGCCGAGGATGCGTTGTCGCACGATGAACTGGTGACCGTGGCGATCGGGCTGTTCGGCGCCGGGTTCGAAACGACCGCGCATATGATCGGCAACGGCCTGCTCAGCTTCAGCCGCTTTCCCGATCAGTGGCAAAGCCTGGTCGCCAATCCGGCGGCGTTCGCCGCGGGAACGGTTGATGAGGTGTTGCGCTACGAAAGCTCGCTCATCGCTACCTATCGCACCGCGTT
This sequence comes from Alphaproteobacteria bacterium, assembly GCA_018823905.1. GTDB lineage: Bacteria > Pseudomonadota > Alphaproteobacteria > Sphingomonadales > Sphingomonadaceae > Sphingopyxis. The sequence continues at coordinate 18,084 of JAHJHL010000149.1, read as the reverse complement.
GCGCGCAACGCAGATCCGGGGACAGACAATCGCGAAGGGCGAAAAGATTTTGACGCTGATCGGCGCCGGAAACCGCGACCCGCGCATGTTCGACAATCCCGACAGCTTCGATATCGGGCGCGACAATGCGGCCCGACATCTCAGCTTTGGCGGCGGCATCCATTTTTGTGTCGGTGCGGAACTGGCGCGACTGGAAGGCCGGGTCGCGTTTGAGCGGTTGGCGACGCGGCTACCGGGACTGAAGGTCGACACCGAGGCACCGGCCTGGCGTGACGGGTTTTTGTTTCGTGGCATGAGCACGCTGCCCGCCCGCTGGTGACGCCTCAGGGCGTGACGACAATCTTGCCGACACGCGAGTCCGAGCCAAGTGCACGGAACGCCGCCGGTGCTTCGGCGAGCGGGAAAATCTGATCGACCACCGATCGGACCCGGCCGCGTTCGGCAAGGCGGAAGATGATCCCCAATATGGCCCGCACGCGCGCGGGATCGCTTTCGCCAAGATAGCGGGCATCGACCCCCGCGAGCTCGCCCGACTTCAAAAGCGGGAGATTGGCAGGAAGTCGCGGAATGCCGTCGCCCGACGCAAAGCCCACCACCAGGTGGCGCCCGTGCTTGGCGAGCGACCGGAAGCAGGCTTCGAGCAGCGGCCCGCCCACGGGATCAAAGACCCGATCGATTCCTTGGGGGAATCGAGCCTTCAGTTGCGCGCGCCAGTCGGGGTCGCGATAGTCGAGCACCATGGCCGCCCCCAGCGCCGCGACGTGGTGCATCTTGGCCGCGCCCGAAGCGAGTGCAATCACGGTCCCGCCCAACGCATATGCAAGTTGCACCGCCGCCGATCCCACACCGCCCGAGGCGCCGGTGACGAGCAGCGACTGGCTTGCCTGGTAATGACCACGGTCGAACAGGCCGTAGTGCGCGGTAAGGAAATCGAGGATTAGCGCCGAAGCAGCTGGCGCGTCCAAGGCATCGGGGACCGCGATGCTGCTTGCGGCGCGGACGATCGCCTGTTCGGCGAGGCCGCCGCCGAATTGCCAACTTGCGATGCGCTGACCCATCGTGAAACCCGTCACGCCAGCGCCGAGGGCTTCGATACGGCCGACGATTTCGCCGCCGGGGGTGAAAGGGAGGGTCGGCTGCGCCTGATAAAGACCGCGCATCACCAGCGCATCGACAAAGCCCAGCGACGTCGCCTCCACGCGAAGGAGGATCTCGCCCGCACCCGGCGTGCCCAGCGTTCGTTCTTCGAGCGCGAAGTCCTCAACCGCACCCAGGCGATGTCCCTGAAAAGCTTTCATCCGGTTAAACCCGTTGCCCCTCAAACGACCTCGGCGAGCGGCTGACTGTCGCCGGCGGCATTTCCGAACTCCAGATCGTCGGCGTTTGGCGACCGCGTCATGCGCCAGAAGGCATCGTTGCGCCACGGCGTGATCGCGATCACGCGGCCTTTTGCATTGCGGTACCAGTTTTCGGTGCCGGGGTGGGTCCACACCAGCTTTTCGTGCGCTGCGTCGATCTGGCGGCGATAATCCTGATAGACCGCCTCTTTGACCTCGACCGTGTCGGCGCCGCGCGCGGCGCTCGCCAGCACGACCTCGCCGGCAAAATGCATCTGGTTTTCGATATTGCGGATCATACTGCCACCGTGCCCCGACCCGACGTTGGGGCCGAGCAGGATGAATAGGTTGGGAAAACCGGGAACGAGGGTGCCGAGATAGGCTGCGGCGTCATCCTCACCCCATAGATCGCGCAGCACCTGCCCGTTGCGGCCAATGACATCGTAGGAGCCCAGTACGCGCGTCGTCTGGAACCCGGTCGCCAGGATGATGACATCAGCCTCGATCTCAATCCCCGAAGACGAGATCAGCCGGTTGCCTTCGATACGCGCCAGATGTTCGGGGATCAGTCGGACGTTCGGCTTGCGGAGCGTCCGGTACCAGCCATTGTCGAGTAGCATCCGCTTGGCGAAAGGGGGATAGTCGGGCAGCACGTCGGCGATCAGCTCTGGCCGATCGGCGAGCTGTTCCTGGACATAGCGGGTGAAATGGCGGCGATGGCCGTCATTGACCTCGTTCACCGCGCGCTCGGGATGCGGCCATTCGGGATCGCGGCGCAACGTGCCATGGACGCGGTCGTTGAAGGTCCAGGACAAACGCTGTTCCAGCCAGGCCCGGTACAGCGGAACGGCCCGCATCAGGTAGCGCACGCCATCGGGAACGTCCTTGCGGAATTGCGGGAACGGCGCCGCCCATTGTTTGGACCGAGCAAAGAGGGTGAGCGCGCTTGCCTCGTCGGCGACCGCGGGGGCGACCTGCATTCCGGACGCGCCATTGCCGATCACGGCGATGCGTTTGCCCGACAGGTTGGCGTCCTTGGGCCAGCGGCTGGTGTGGATCACTTCGCCCGCAAAGGAATCGAGCCCGTCGATCTTTGGATATTGCGGAATATTGAGAATGCCGACGGCGCTGAAGAGATAGTCGGCGCGGTGCGTCGCGGTCGATCCGTCGGGCTTCGACACCCGCACCTCCCACTGATCGACATCGTCGATCCAGCATGCCGATTCGACCTTTGAACGGAATTGCGCGCGGGCTGGGAGTCCATATTCGCGGGCGGTGTCGAGCAGATAGGCTTCGATTTCGTCGCGTAGCGGGAAGTATTTCGACCAGTCATTCGGACGGCACGAAAATGTATAGGTCAGCGAGGGGGTGTCGACCCCGCATCCGGGATAGCGATTCTCGAACCAGGTGCCGCCGAAATCTTCGTTTTTCTCGAAGATGACATAGTCGATGCCCAGCCGCTGAAGTTCGATTCCGGCGCAAATGCCCGATATCCCGGCGCCGATGACGATGGCGGATTTCGTCTTGAGCAGCGGAGGTATGTCGCGCTTGGCCGGCACTGGCATCATGCCGGCAGCAACAATATCGCCATATTCCGCGGGGACATGCTCGGTCATCGCGACGCTCAGCATTCTGGCCAGATGGGCATTGTCGGGCTGGGGCAGGGCGAGCGGTTTGCCCTTCAACCACTCTTCGATCGCCTGGCGCGCATGGTCACGAACCGCGCGCTGGATGTCCTCGGGCAACTGGCCGCTGTCGTTATCGTCGAGCCCTGGCGCACGCTTCGGCAGGAAGGGTTCCTCCAGCCATTTCGCTTCCCCTGTCATCTGGTGAAGCAACATCAGGAGGGCGGGGATATTCCCCTGCTCCACCCCTGACGCCAAAAGTGGCCAGTCGATCTGGTCCGCAGGGATCGGCCGGTCGGGCTTTGGATCGGTCATGTCGAAAATATCCTGGAGCAAGCGAAGGAAGAGGGGAGCCGTTCTGTATTGAGGCCTGATTTGCGCGGTCGAAAGCGCGCGTCGACCGCATTATGCAGGTGGTTCATGGCGCAAAGGATTCGCGGCGGACCCGCAAGCCTGCGGCCTCGCGATCCCAAGTGTCGTCTGTAACGCCTTCGCGCCGCAGGTCTGTCTTCAAGACCTTGGCCGACGGCGTCTTGGGCAATTCGTCCAATATGCGGAAATAGCGCGGCACCATAAAATACGGCATTGTTTCGATGAGAAATTCGGCCAGCGCGCGGCAATCGATCGATTGGCCCGGGACAGGCGCGACGACAACCATCACCTCGTCTTCCGAATATTCGCTCGGCACCGCGATGGCCGCCGCTTCGCGCACGTCAGGGTGGCGGCAGACATCGGCCTCGACTTCGAAGGAGGAGATGTTTTCACCGCGGCGACGGATTGCATCCTTCACCCGATCGACGAAATAATAATAACCGTCATCGTCACGACGAAACGCGTCGCCGGTGTGGAACCAGCCGTTGCGCCATGCGGCGGCGGTCGCTTCGGGATTGGCGTTATAGCCGCTGTTCATGGCCCATGGCCGGTCGGTGCGAACCAGCATCTCGCCGATTTCGCCGACGGCGACTTCACAATCATTGCCGTCAACTAGCCGCACGTCGACCCCGGAACGGACGCGGCCGCAGGTTCCGACCTTCGTCGGGTTAGCTTCCGACACGACAGGTGAAGAAATCTCGGTCATGTTGAAGATTGTGTAGATGTCGATGCCGAAGCGTTCGGTAAAGGCGGGCGCATCGCCGGTCAGCGGGACCATGAATGCCTTTTGCACCCCGTGATCGCGGTCCTGCGGCGACGGCGGCGCCTTGAGCAGGAAGGTCGCCATGACCCCGAGCAGAAAGACGACCGTTGCGCCGGTGCGTTTGGCGACCGACCAGAATTCGTCGGTCGAAAAATTGTCGATCATCGCGACCGAAGCACCGCGCGCGAGCATGACAAAGGGTGGTCCCATACCGCCGATATGAAAGATCGGCGCGACGCACATATAACGGTCGTCCTCGCCGACCATCGGCCAACTTTCTGGCCCGGCGTTCGAGAACATGTGGAGATAGGAGGACAGAACGCCTTTCGACGGGCCAGTCGTCCCCGAGGTGTAGATGATCGACTGGATATCCCACGGCTCGATAGGACGTTCGAGCGACAATTCGTCAGATGGATCGCCGATGACGTCATCGAACCGCACCGACGCGAGCGGCGTTTCCGCCACCACGTTTGCGGTCGTGACCACCAGCAGCTCAAGACCGCCGAGATCGACCTCGGCCAGACGCGGGATCAGGTCGGGGTGGACCAGCAAGGTCCGGGCGGACGAGTTCGCCAGCACATGCTCGAGCAATCCACCACGGTATGCCGTGTTGAAGGGTACAAACACGGCGCCGAGATAGTTGATGGCATAAAAAGCGATCAGCGCGTCAGGCCCATTGGGCAGCCACACCGCGACATGTTCACCCTGCCGGACGCCCAGTTGGCGCAGTCCGGCGGCTTTTTCGCGCACGCGGGCGTGGATGTCCGCGAAACTCCATTCCGAACCGTCGGCAAACACGACATGCGCCTTGTCCGGACGCTCGACTGCCCAGCGGTCGAGCAGGTAGCGCAGCACGCATTCGTCGCGATTGGGAATGCGCGGATCCTGAAAATCTCTCGCTCTTGCAGTGATCGGCATCGTCGTTCCTTTATCTGCGGTCGCTTTGGTCATGGTCGATCGCGTCGTCAGGCAGCGCGGTGCAGGATTTCAAGAATGTCGGCGGCAGAGGTGACGGGCCGGGGGTTGGTGCGGCCCCAGATGTCGAGCAGCGTATAATCGGCAACCTGCTGAAAGCGTGACTCGTCGACGCCGACGTCGCTTAGCCGACGCGGCATGCCCAACCCGGATATAAACGCGTCGAGTGCGACCGAAGCGCTCGCGTACTCGCCCCCCAGCACCGCCAGCGTGCGCGTCTGACGGCTGGCGTCATGCTCGGCATTCCATGCCAGCACATAAGGCGACATGACGCACGACGTGTAGCCGTGCGGAACGTCGCAGGTGCCGCCCAGGATATGGCCGATCGCGTGGCTCGCCCCCATCGGAACCCCGCCAATGATGCTGATCATCGACTGCCAGGCGCCGATCTGGCATTTCAGCCGCGCTTCAAGATCTCCGGGATCGGCTTTGACACGCGGTAGGCCTTCGACCAGCAACCGCAGCGCGCTTTCGGCAAGCCCGTCGGCAAAATCGTTCGATTGATACGACGACAAAGTCTCGACCGCATGATCGACCGAGCGAACACCGGTCGATAGCCAAAGCCATTCCGGGGTGTGCAGGGTGATCGCGGGATCGAGCACGACCATGACGGGCGCCATGTTGCGATGCTCATAGCCCTGTTTATGCTGCGTCACCTCGTCGGTAGCGCCCGACAGCGCATTGAACTCGCCGCCTGACAGCGTCGTCGGAACGCAAATAACAGGAATGTCGGGACCGACGGTGATCGGGTTGATCACTTCGCCTGAGTCGATGACATAAGTGCGCAGCGGCTCGAACGCTTCGACGCTTCGCACATCGTGCTTGATCAGCAATGCGACGATTTTGGCGGCGTCGGTGGCCGAACCGCCGCCCACCGAGACGATCAGGTCGGCCCCGGCGTCGCGCGCGCTTTCAGCGGCATTCAGCACATCGGCGCGCGGCGCGTGCGGCGCGATGCCGCTGAAGGTGCCGGCATGCCTGGCGCCTAGACTGGCTTCGATCTTCTGGATTTCGTTGGTGTGTTCACGCAGGCTCGACGAAGCGATCAGAAACACCTTTTTGCATCCCATTTGACCGGCCTCATCAGCGATCGCCTCGGCGGTCGGGACGCCCATTGTTACGCGTTCGGTGCGGGTAAAGCGTAATTCGCTCGGGGTGATCTCAGCCATCGTCTCGCTCTCCTCTGATCGTCCAGTCTGTGCCGGACTCGTGAATCAGATAGTGACAGGACAAGCAGATACTGGCTAGTATATTTTTTAACTGCTGAGAATATTGTCAGCGGCGCGCAGTTCGTGAAAGGGAACCAAGTTGATATGAACGAACGGGAAAATGGCGTGCAGCCGCCCATGGCTAACATTCGCATTCTTGAATTTTCCGGGCTCGGTCCAACCCCGTTCGGCGCGATGCTGCTTGCCGACCTCGGCGCCGACGTCCTGCGGATCGAGCGGTTCGGTGCGGCGCGCCCATTGGGCGGCGATCCGCAGTATGATTTTCTCTATCGCAACCGCCCCTCGGTTGCGATCGATCTGAAGTCGCCTGCGGGATTGGCGCTGGTCCGCGATTTGGCGACGCGGGCCGATGTCGTCATTGAAGGTTATCGACCGGGGGCGATGGAGCGGCTCGGGCTAGGGCCAGAGACACTCTGCGAAACGAATGAGCGCCTGATTTACGCGCGTATGAGTGGCTGGGGACAAACCGGCCCCTTGGCGTCGCGCGCGGGACACGACATCAATTATCTCGCGCTAACCGGGGCGCTGTATCCGATGGGACCGAGCAACGCGCCGCCAACCCCGCCCCTCAACCTTGTCGGCAATTTTGGCGGTGGCGGGACATTTCTTGCCATGGGCGTGCTCGCCGCGCTGCTCGAGCGGCAGCGGTCGGGCAGGGGTCAGGTTCTTGACGTGGCGATGGTTGACGGAATTTCGGTTCTATTGACCCAGATGGCAGGCTGGATGCAGATGGGTTTATGGAATCGGGGCCGCGGCGAAAATCTGCTCGATGGCAGCGCCTATTTCTACCGCTGCTATGCAACGGCCGATGGTCGGCACATGGCCGTCGGCGCACTCGAACGCGAGTTCCACGATGCTTTCTTGGCGGGGCTTGGGCTCGAACCACAGCAATTTGACGATTATCTCAATCCCGCGGTCTGGCCCGATCGCATTGCCCAGATCGAGCCGTTATTCCGGTCGCGAACGCAGCGCGAGTGGCGCGCAATTTTCGACGAACTCGACGCCTGTGTTTCCCCCGTGCTCACGTTTCATGAGGCCGCTGATCACCCGGCAAATCGGGCGCGACACGTCCATGCGCATTCTGGTCCGTCACTGCAGCCAGCGCCTGCTCCGAGATTTGCGCGGTCACCGAGCCGGACACCGGGCGCTGTGGTCTCGAGGGCCGATATTTCCGAGAGTTTGATGGGCTGGGCCGTGGCAGCCGATCAGATCCGGTTGCTGCACGACAATGGGGTGCTGCGGTAGCGTCTTGAGGGTTCGATATCGACGCGACTGTTCGAACAGACAATCCCGGACCATGGTTGCACGGACGCCAGCTTCAAGAAAGATCTCGAGAACCCCAATCACCACTACGGCATTTGCGCGATATGTTTCCGGATGCAGGCGGTCTCCTAACGGCCAACTGTCGCGATGGCTGTTCATGGCTCAGCCCCCCACCTTCATTGGCTCGAAGGCGCCGTCGCTTGTCCGGCGCGGTTCAATGCCGGTCTTTTTTTCGACCCGGGATAATTATTCGTCGCCATGCATCTATACATCACCGCCGTGCCGTCTAGCTGATGATCGGGGCTTGCGCCGGTCCGGGCGGCGGCTTCGCGCGGCGGTTGATATGTGCTCCCCGGTGCAGTTCATCCCCGTCTTGCGAGAAGCCGTCGCCTGTGGTTTCACCATGCCGGTGCGGTATGACGGAGAGATATGTCGATGGATTTTTTGATTGCCGCTGCGGTCGCTGCCGCCACCGTGCCCGCCCCCGCGGCGACGCCGCCAGCCCCCACGACGGTTTCGGTTCCGGTCGCGGAATCGATCAGCGCCGAAGATATCGCGGCCTATATCAGCCCGCGCGAAATCGCATCCTATGTCCCGGCGCCGCCGCCGACGACCGAACTGGTTGCGGTCAGCGACAGCTTTTTCAGCTTGCTCGAACAGATCACCATGGTGGCGCTGTTCGTGGTCGGCCTGTTCCTGCTTGCGCGGCTGCTCCACGCTTGGATGCTGCACCGCTCGATCCGCCGCGCGCTCGAGGCGAAATCGGACGCGGTCAGTCCGCTGATCGACAAGCTCAACAAGCCTTATGAGCATCTGAGCTGGCAGGGTGGCAAGGAAACGGTCAGTGTCGGTGACGACCGCAACGCGCTTGTCCTGTTGGCAATCGGCCTCGCAATGGCGGGCTTCGGGTTGATCCAGGGGCATGAGCAGCTGATCCGCACTGCTGCGGGCGCTTCGCTCTTCCCGATCTTTGTCGGCATCGCGCTGCTCGTCCGCCGCCGCCTCGCGCGCGCCGCGGCTGCCGAGGAGCGCGCCGCTGCGTGATGATGGGAGCGCCGATGAAGATTGGGCTCTCAACCAGCGGGTTGCCGGGGGGGATCGCGCCGCTTTCCAGCTCCTCGTGTTGCGGCACGAAGGGCGGTTGCGGGCGTTCCTTGCGCGCGCCGCGGGATGCGACGCCGACGATCTGGCGCAGGAAGCCTTCGTCCGCGCGTGGCAACGCGCCGACGATTATCGGGGGCAGGGGAGCTATGCGGCCTGGATCATGGGGATTGGCTGGCGGTTGTTTCTCGACCAGCGGCGCACCGCGCGGCGGCGCGAGGGACTGGCGGGGCGCGATGACGACGCGCCGACGTCGACCGATCCGCGCGGCGCCAGCGACGCGGCGATCGACGCCGACCGATTGCTCGCCGCGCTGTCGCCGCAGGAACGCGCTGCGCTCACCTTGTGTTTCGGTCATGGCTGGTCGCATGGCGAGGCGGCCGAGATCATGGGGGTGCCGCTCGGCACGCTCAAATCGCTGGTCTTGCGCGGGCGCGCCAAGGCGCAGAAGATGATCGGCGAAGGAGCGGACGGATGACGGCCCCGAATCAGACGGACATTGATGCGATGCTGACCGCGATGTTGGCACCGCCGACGCGTCCCGGCGACCGTACCTTTACCATCCAGGTCGAACGCGCCATCGACGCCCAGGCCGCCTACGCCCGCGCCCGCGCGCGCTTCTGGCGTAGTTTTGGCTTTGAGGCGCTGGCGGTCGGCGCGCTGCTCGCGGCGCTGTGGCTGCTGTCGTCGGCACCGATATTTGCCCCGCTGGCCGGATCGACGCATTGGGGGCTCGCGCCGCCGCTGCTGCTGATCCTGCTGCTGTGGTTCGGGACGCAGCGCTGGCGGAGCGCTTGAGCGGCGCTCGCGCGCCGATCAGCCCTCGTCGTCCTCGTCGTCCTTGTCGGCCGCTTCGGCAGAGGCGGGCGCGGTCGAACGCAGTTTGCGCGGGCGCGGCGGCGACACCGGATTGGCAGGCGATTCCGCAGGCTCGGCCATCGTCGCGCCCTTGACGAGCGCATCGAGCGAGCCGCCGTCAAAGCCCAGTTCTTTCATCAGGCTGTCGATGACCGGCGCTTGCGCGCGATAGGCGAGCGCGGCCGAAACGGCATTGCTGGCGAGATTACCCCCGTCGCCATTGCTGCCGCCGTTCGCGCCGCTTCCGCCGCCGCTCTGGTTGATGCCATCGACCTGGATGATCTTGATCGAATCGATCGCTTCCATCGGCTTGGCGGCCTCGCGCACGACTTCGGGCAGCACCTTGAGCAGTGCCATCTTGGTTTGCAGTGAAATCTGGTCCGACGACAGCAGGTTCGCGGCCTCGTTGATCGCGCGCTGACCCGCGGCCTCGACCTCGAAACGGACGCGCGCGGCTTCGGCGCGCAGCTTGTCGGCTTCGGCCTGACCCTCGGCTTCGAGCCGTAGGGCGGCGGCGCGGTTCGCGGCGGCCTCTTTCTCCGCCTCGGCCTCGACCTTGACCGAAATCGCGGCCCGCTCGGCTTCTTTCGATGCTTCGATCAGCTCGATGCGTTTCGAACGCTCGGCGACTTCGGTGTCGCGCGCGGTGGCGACCTGTTCCTCGGCGGCGACGGCGATAGCACGCGCGGCATCGGCTTCGCCGCGCGCCTGGCTTTCTTCGCGGCTCTTGTTCTGGATCAGGATCTGCTGTTCCTGCCGCGCCAGTTCGATCGCCTGCTCCTGCGCGATGCGCGCTTCCTCGATCGCGCGATCGGCCTCGATCTGCTTGGCGTCGACCAGCTGCTTGGCCTGAATGCGCGCGCCCTCAGCTTCCTGGTTGCGCTGCGCCTGTTCGCGCGCGATTTCGGCGGCCTGCGCCGCGCGGCGCATCTCGACCTCGCGTTCCTGCTCCAGCCGCGCAAATTCATTGTCGCGCGAAATTTCAAAGCTGCGCTTGTCGGCTTCCAGATTTTTGGTTTCGATCTGGACGCGCGTGTCCTGTTCGATGTCGTTGCGCGCTTTCTTGCGCAGTTCGATCTGCTCGGTCAGCTTGGTCAGACCCTCGGCGTCAAAGGCGTTGTTGGCGTTGAAATGTTCGATCGACGTCTGGTCGAGCCCGGTCAGCGACACCGATTCGAGCTCAAGTCCGTTCATCGACAGGTCGTTCGAGCTGACCTGCTGCACCTTCTGGACAAAATCGGCGCGCTGTTCGTGCAGCTGGTTCATCGTCATCCCCGCGGCCACCGAACGCAGCGCGTCGACGAACTTGCCTTCGACCAGGTCCTTCAGCGCCTCGGGGTTCATCGTTCGCAGGCCCAGCGTCTGCGCCGCCATCCCGATCGCGCCCGCATCGGGGCGGACGCGGACGTAAAATTCGGCCTTCACGTCGATCCGCAGGCGATCGAGCGTAATCAGCGCGTCGACATTCTTGCGCTCGACCGCCAGCCGGACGGTGTTCATATTGACCGGCATCGTTTCGTGCAGCACGGGCAATACCAGCGCGCCGCCGTTCATGATCACGCGTTCGCCGCGAAATCCCGTGCGGACGAAGGCAATTTCCTTGGTCGCGCGGTGATAAAGCCGCGTGACGATCAGTCCCAATATCAGAAGCGCGGCAAGCCCGATGCCCGCGTAAATCGCAATTTCAATCATGAACCCACCCGTTGCTATCGATTCGCGCTGCCGTCATTGGAACGCGCCGAGCAGATATTACGGTCAGTCGAGCCGGGGTAAATAGAAATCGCCGCGGGTGAAGGCTTTGAAGATATCGCCGTCGCGTTTTACCAGCAGCACGCTTTCGCCGGTCTGGAAAATCTGGTCGGCGCTGTCGGGCTCGACCATGATCTGGTGGGGTTGCCCATGCTCGTCGGTCACGCGCGCACGCGCCGGGTGGCCGATGCGCGCGGTGCCGATGCTGATTTCGGCAAAACGCCCGATCAGGTCGTCGCGTTCGATCGCGGTGGTTTCGATCCCGGGCAAAACCCGCGCGACGACGCGCGCCGCGGCGCCGGTCACGGGAAGCGCGCCGACGGCGGTGAGCGGAACCATCAGCAGGTTGGAGCCCGGACCGCCGGTCAGCGCGGTCATCAACTGTTGCAGGCCCAGCCCGATCGCGCCGAACAGCGCCAGGAATATCACCAGCCACATCAGGAAGGGCAGACGTCCGATTCCTGCCCACGCCAGCAACGTATCGGCGACGCCGGCGTCGCTGTCGGCATCGCCGTCCGCGTCAATGTCGCCCGCGAGTCCGATCGCCTGCACCGCGCCGATCAGCAGCATCAGCAGCAGGGCCGAGCTGAAGATCGCGTTTTCGGGAGCAAGAAACAGATCGAACATCGGTTCTATGTGACGATGGGGACGAAGCTTTGCAAGCGATGCCGCACGCTCGGCTAGGCCAGATCCTCGCCCTCAATGCCCTGATACTTCAGCTGGAGATAGCGTTCGCGCGTCGCCAGTTTGTCGAGCTCACCCGCCGCCAGATTGCGTGCCGCGCTGCCGATCTCGGCCTCCAGCATCTTCAGGCCGCCGACCAAAGTCTCGTCGGGGGTGCGCCCCGCATGCGCCTCGCCGCGCAGCCCCGCCGGAATGCGCTGATAGCCCGCGACCAGTTCGGGCAGATCTTCGCCGACCAGTTTTCGGATATTCGCCGCCGCGGGTTCGCCCGGGTCGAGCGTTTGGAGCTGCGGTGCGAGCAGGTCGAGCTGGACGCCGATGCCATCGACCAGCGTCCGCGCCGGGGCGGGCAGCATCGGGCGCTGCGCCTCGAGCCAAATTTCGGTGCGCCCCGCGAGCTGCTTCAAATCGGTCTTGGGCAGGTCGGCCTGCCGCGGTTCGGGAAAGGGCGAGCGGCCGAACAGCACTGCGACGCCGATCAGCAGCACGAACAGCGCCAGCAATCCAGTGAACCCCAGTGGCTGGATCAGCGCGCCGAACAGTGCGGCACCCAGCAACACGATCCCACCCGCGATCAGCACCCGGCCCAGCTTTTTGTACAAATGCTGACGGCGCAGCGCGACGCTTTTGGTCCCGATCGGGCGGCGCCGTTCGCGCGACCGTTCGATCGCCGATGCCGCGGACATCCGGACCTTGTCGACCTCGCTCATCGTCATCCTTCGAGCGACGCGAGCGGGCTTTCGGCGCCGCCGACGCTCGCCTGCGCCTGGCTCGCACCCTCGGCGCGCGCGATATAGCCCTTCGACTTGGCGACCTCGCCCTCCAGCGTGTTGACGGTGGTCTTCATGCTGTCGAGTGCCTTCAGCTTGAAGGTGTCGATCGCGTCCATCGTGTCATAGATATTCTGGAACGCGCGCTGCAGCGTCTCCATCGGGATCGTGCTCGACGCCGCCTGCTCGTGGATGCGCGCGGTGTTGTCCTTCAGCATCTTCGACGTGCCGTCGATGATGTTCGCGGTCGTCGTATTGAGCGCGGTGATCTGTTCGAGCACCAGCTTCTGGTTGGTCATCGCCTGCGCGACGGTGATCGCGGTCTTCAGCGCGCCGACGGTGGTCGTGCTGGCGCGGTCGACCCCCTTCACCAGCTCGACATTATTCTTTTTGACCAGGTCGAGCGCCAGATAGCCCTGCACCGTCACCGCCATTTGCGTCAGCAGATCCTGCGTCCGCTGGCGCGCATAGAAGAGCGCATTTTCGCGCAGCACCTTGGCCTTCGCCGGGTCGCTGCTGTCGAGTTCTTCGGCTTTCGCTTCCAGTTTGGCGTCGAGCGTCTGCGCGATGTGGACCATCTGCTCCAGCTTGCCCATCGCCTCCCACAGCTTGCGGCGTTCGACGTCGATGGCGGCATTGTCCATCAACAGCTCGTCCTTGCCGTTCGCCAGCGCGCTGAGCACGCCCGAGATATGCGACTGGGCGCTACGATATTTGGCGAAATAATTGGTGACGCTGCTGCCGAAAATCTTGTCGAGAAACCCGCGCTTCGACATCAGCTTGCCGTTCGACGAAGGGTCGAGCCGCTCGACAGTGTTGCGCAGTTCAATGAGGTTCAGGCCGATGTCGCTGTCGCGGTCCATCGCCTTGATCGGGCGGTCGAGAAAGCGGTTCGACTGGTTCGCCGCCTCCAGCATTTCCTTGCGGCCCATGTTGGTGATCTGGTCGACCTTTTGTCCGAACGCAGGCGAGTTGACGTCCTGCGCGACCAGGTCGTCGATGAAGCCGTCGACGCGTTCTTCCAGCTTCGATTTCTGCTCGCCCGACAGCGGGACCAGCCCGGCGGCCTTTTCGGGCGACACCACGGGTACCGGGTCGGGCGGGGTCAGCTTCAATTCGTCGGTCACCGTTGCCGTCGCGGTTTGCTCGCTCATTCGTCTTCCTTCCACCCCGTTGCCACTCGCCTATATGGCATGCGGCTCTGTGTTATTCAAGCACCACACCTGTCGGCTGCCGCACCAGCACCGGCGCGATCCAAGCCGACAGGATCAATTGCGCCATATGATAGACGAGGATCGGGACCAGCACCATGCCGGCAATCGCGGGCGGAAACAGCGTCGCGGCGAGCGGCGCGCCGACCGCGATACTTTTCTGTGCGCCCGCGAACAGCAGGGTGATGCGGTCGGGCCGTGCGAGCTTGAGCAGCGCGCCAAAAGCCCACGCCCCGCCGAACGACAGCGCGAGGAGTACCGCGACGGCGCCGAACACGATGCCGATCTCGCGCCCGTCGAGCTGATCCCAGATGCCCGCGACCACCGCGGCCGAAAAAGCGACATAGACTGCGACCGCGATCGCGGTCCGGTCCATCGCGGTTGTCAGTCCCTTGTGCTTCAGCACCCACGGCCGCAGCCAGCGCTGCGCCAGCTGGCCGACGATGAATGGCAGCAACAGGATCAGGGCGATGCGCAGCGCCGCCGCCCCGCTGATCTCCCCCGCGCTGCCCGCGAGCGCCGCGAATAGCAAAGGTGCGGCGATTACGCCGACCAGGTTGAGCAGCGCCGCGGCAACGACGCTGGCCGCGACATTGCCTCCAGCCATGCTGCCCGCGGCGGTCGCCGACTGGACGGTCGAGGGCAGGATGCCTAGGAAGAGAAAACCCAGCGCGAGCGTCGCGGGGAGCAGCGCTGCGGTCGCCAGCTGCGCGCCAAACCCGAGCAAAGCCATGATCCCGAAGCAGAACATCAACGCGCTGCCCTGCAATTTCCAGTTGCGGATGCCGTGCAGCACTTCGTCTCGCGGCAGGCGGACGCCGTTGAGGAAAAACAGCAGGACGATCGCCGCGGTCGACACGCCCTGCGCAATCGGCACCGCCGCGCCGCGCACCGGCAGCAGGCTGGCAAGCAGGATCGTCGCGAGCAGGATGGGAACGAAGCGGTCGGGGAAGATGCGGGCGAGCATGGGAAGGGCGATGGCGGGGTGAGGCTGGTTTGGCAAGAATATGATCCTCCCCGGGGCGAAGCCATGGGGAGGTGGCAGCGCGAAGCGCTGACGGAGGGGCCGCGAAGTAGCCTTTCGAAGCAGTCGTTGCAAAGCTCACGCGGAGACGCGGAGAGAGACCTCCAAAACCGTTTGCCCTGAGCTTGTCGAAGGGCCGTCCTTTCTTTTCGACGCCTCAGAAAGAACAGTGCGTCGACAAGCTCAGCACGAACGGAGATGAAACCGTCTCTCCGCGTCTCCGCGTGAACTAAAGAAATCTCTGTTTCGTTCGTGTCTCTGCGCGATTTTCGTCATCAAGGCTGGCGATGATCGCCAGGCCCGCTAAACCCACCCTATGAACCTCCTCATCCTCGCCGCGCTCCCCGAAGAGGCCGACGCTCTGTTCCCCAACACCGGCACGCGCGAAACCGATCCCATCCCCCTCCGCCACCTCACAACCCAAAACCACAACCTGACCATCGCCACCTGCGGCCTCGGCAAGGTCAACGCAGCGACCGCCGTCGGCCTGCTCGGCGCCAAGGCCGACCTGATCCTGATGACCGGCACCTGCGGCGCGCTCGGCGCCACGCCCGGCGCCTATTGGCTCGCCGAGGCGCTCCAGCACGACTATGGCGCGACGCATCCCGGCCTGTTCCGCCGCTATCGCGCGGGCGACTGGCCGATGGGCGAAGCGGCAGAGGCGCATTTCACCGCAATGCCCGACCCCGGCCTCGGCTTGCCGCACGCGCGGATCGCCAGCGGCGACAGCTTCATCGCCTGCCCGGCCGCCGCCGCCGACCTCCAATCGCTTGGCGCAACGCTCGTCGATATGGAGGTCGGTGCGGTGGCACAGGCTGCGGTTCGGCTTGGCAAGCCGTGGGTCGCGATCAAGGCGGTGACCGACGAGGCGAACGGTGACAGCGGAGATGATTTTCACGCCAATCTTGTTCGCGCCGCTCGCATGGCAGGACAAGCGATCGAGCGTATGATTGCGATGTTGTGAGGCACGGGATGATCGCCGCGTCGTAGGCGGCGCTGGCTAGCACTGTCACGTGGGGTGTCATCCCTGGCATTTTTTCGACTTGGTGCGCCCCGTCCGACCGCAGGACGCTTGCCTGTTCGTCGAATGCGGAGCGGGGCGATCCCGCTCATCATCGATGCGCGACAGAGCGGTTTAGGGCAGGGTCATGCGGCACCGGCAAGTATTCTGGCGAATACAGGTGGTCATCCGGTGCCGCTCTTCCCCCACAGAAGCTCTAAAGATAGTTGAGTGTGATCGTGAACGTGCCGCTGTAATCGCCGGGCGCCTGATTGGCCCCGACCTCGAGCGTAGCACCGACCGGGAAATTATAGTTGCCGAGCGGCGAGGTGATCCGGAAGCGCGTCGGCGAGGTCGACAGCACCGCGGTCGGGGTACTGCCGATTTCAAAGGTGCGTGCGCGCATTCGCACGCCCGGCCCGGTCAGCCAGATCGTGTTCGATCCCAGCGAAATATTGACTTGGCGATTGACCGTGCCCAGCCCCGCAAAGCGCGCCGGTTCTCCGCCGTTACCGGCCAGCGTCACGCCGCCGGTGCGCGTCCGCGATCCATCGGGTTCCAGCGTTACCGTTCCGGCGGCGTTCGACGGAATGATGTCGCCGAAACTCAGGTCGTTGACCTTGAAGAAGGACAGCGGGCGCAGCACGATGGCTTCGCTTTGCGCCTGCGCCGTTTGCTGGGCATGGGCCGGCGTCGCAATGGCCGGGGCCATCATCAGCGCGCAGGCGGCGATGCCGCGCAGCGCGAGCTGCGGGTTTTGGGTGTGTCTGGTCCTCACATCCCCGGTCCTAGCGGCGAATCTCGAAGATAGCGTTAACGCGATGCTGGGCAAAAGGCGGTGCGGCGATCAGGGCTTTTACACGCGCGGGTGCGCGGCTATGGCAACCGCCATGACCGAAGCCGCCATTCGCATCGACGCCGTCTCCAAAATCTATGCCGGCGGCAAGCAGGCGCTCGACAATGTCAGTTTCGACGTGCCGCGCGGCCAGATTTTCGGGCTGCTCGGACCTAACGGTGCGGGCAAGTCGACGCTGATCAATATCCTGGCGGGGCTGGTCAACAAGACAGCCGGGTCGGCGAGCATCTGGGGCTTCGACATCGACGCCGACCCGCGCAACGCCAAATATTCGATCGGCATCGTGCCGCAGGAAATCGTCTTCGATCCCTTCTTCACGCCCTATGAGACGCTGGAGAATCAGGCGGGGCTTTATGGCGTGCCGAAGGCGAAACGCATTTCGGATGAACTGCTCGCCGCGGTGCATCTGACCGACAAGCGCGACGCTTATGCGCGGACGCTGTCGGGAGGCATGAAGCGCCGCCTGCTCGTCGCCAAGGCGATGGTCCATTCGCCGCCGATCATCGTCCTCGACGAGCCCACCGCGGGGGTCGACATCGAACTCCGCCAACAGCTCTGGTCCTATGTCCAGTCGCTCAACGACCGCGGGGTGACGGTGGTGCTGACGACGCATTATCTCGAAGAGGCCGAGGAGCTGTGCGACCGCATCGCGATCATCAACCATGGCAAGCTGATCGCGAACAAGCCGACGCGCGAGCTAGTCGATATGGCGCGTGAAAAGATCGTCGTCGTGACCTTGGACGAAGATATCACCGACCTGCCGACCCACCCCGCCTTCGACAAGATCGAGCGCGAGGGGACGCGCGGGCTTGCGATCAGTTACAACAAGGACCGCATGAACGCAGGCGAAGTGCTCGCCGCGGTGAATGCGATGGGCCACGGCATCGTCGATGTGTCGACGCGCGAGGCCGACCTGGAGGATGTGTTCCTGAATCTGACGCGCGCGGCGAATGGTTGAACCGAACGACCCGCAGGAAGGGATGACGTTCAATGAACAGCTTTTTGCCCGGGGTCTGTTCGATCGCTTAGACGCGGCACGGGTCAGCCGAAATCGCGACGCGTTGCGGCTGATTTTGACTGAAATCGAAATCTTTGATGTTGAAGGGACGATCGACAGGCTTTTCGATCCGCCGCCATCCGTCGCCGGCGATCAGGCTCCGCCGCCCAAGCCCGGCTTTATTCATGACGACAATTCCCCTTGGCGGCGACCATCGATCCCCCCTGTCACGGGTCGCCATGCTGTGCGACAGAGGCGCCATGAGTGAAT
>JAHJHL010000148.1 GCA_018823905.1 Alphaproteobacteria bacterium | reverse complement strand
GTCAGATAGTTGAAGCTGCGGGTCGAGGCGACCTGGTCGAGGATGAACCAGTCGGCGGTGGCGACCGTATGGCCGTTGAGCAGCGTCTTGGTCAGATTGGGCGCGGTGCCGCGCAGCGAAACGCGCTCGCCTTCACCGAATTCGCGGTTAACGACAACGCCGGGGACGCGCTGGAGCGCTTCGGCGACGTTCTTGTCGGGGAATTTGCCAATGTCTTCGGCGGTCACGACGTCGGCGATCACAGCGAGGTCGCGCTTGGCCTCAATCGACTGCGCTACCGATCCGCGAAAGCCGGTGACGACGATTTCATCGGCGGGCGCCGCGTCGGTGCCTTGCGCCGCCGCGGGCGTCACGCAGGTTGCAAAAGCAATGATGCTTGCGGTGGCGAAAAGTCGGCTTGATTTCAGCATGTCGATCCTCCCAAAGATCTTTTGGTCTTTATTGGTAATGCAGACGTCATAACAATATCGCTTATGCTGTCAAGATTGGAGTTATGTCGCGCCGAAAGCTCGGTGCTTGGCGCAAGAAAGGGTTTTGCCACAATACATTGGTATTAGATTGGTATTTTAACCGATTACACCGTGGAAATCGTTTAGACGATGATCATCATCGCCCTTTGCGCCGCCATCCCGCACGACGATCGCCGCGGACCGTCGCACTCTGGTGTGCGA
Organism: Alphaproteobacteria bacterium; assembly: GCA_018823905.1. Lineage (GTDB taxonomy): Bacteria > Pseudomonadota > Alphaproteobacteria > Sphingomonadales > Sphingomonadaceae > Sphingopyxis. The sequence goes on along the minus strand of JAHJHL010000148.1, from coordinate 19,075 downwards.
CGATCCACGGCGTCCCGCCCCCTTACGGGAAGCTCGGTTCAGCTGGGGTCGGCGATTTCGATGCGGTTCCGGCCACCGGCCTTTGCTTTGTACAGCGCATCGTCGGCGGCCTTCAGCGCGCCGCGCGTTTCGCCATAACCAAAGACATCGGCGACCCCGCCCGAGAAGGTGATCTGCCCGAATGGTTCGTCGGTCTTGCGATTGATCAGGCGGCGTTCGGCGAGCCCTTCGCGCGCCTCGTCGAGCCGCTCGGCGGCCTGGGTCGGGGTCAGGCCTCGGAACAGCATGACAAATTCCTCGCCGCCGTGGCGGGCGACATGGCAGCGGTCGTCGGAGATGCGCGACAGCGTGTCGGCGATCGCCTTGATGACGCGGTCACCTGCTTCGTGGCCGTGCAGATCGTTGACCTTTTTGAACTCGTCGATGTCGCAGAACGCGACGCTCAGCGGTTCGCACGCGGCGCGTGCTTCTTTGTAATGGCGTTCGAGCAGGATTTCGAAGGCGCGGCGGTTGGGCAGGCCGGTCAGGAAATCGAGCTCAGCGTCGCGCTTGGCGCGTTCGAGGCTGCGGCGCAGCGACTTGGCCTCGTCCTCGCTCTTGCGCATATGATCTTCGGCCTTGCGCGTGCGTTCGAGCATCACCTTGGCAAGGTCGGCGAGGCTGGAGACGATCCGCCCGGTTTTCTGCAGTTGCTCCAGATCATCGACATGCTGTTCGAGTTCGGTGCCGTAATCGCTGGTGACGGTCCGCGCTTCCTTGGCGTGGACGTGAAAGGATTCGAGGTTGGTTTCGAGCCGCGTCATGAGACGGTCGAGATCGGCATGGTCGGCGGGCGCCGTATTTTGTTCGCCCAGTTCATTCAGCCATTGCTGGGTGATTCCGTCAGGCGATTGTGAGCGCGCGGTGATCCGGCGCGCCAGATGCGGGTTCATGCCCGAAAAGGCGGCGTGCGCGAGCAGCAGGTTGGCGGGCGATACGTCGAGATCATTGTCGACCAGAAACGCCATGATCGTCCCGATCAGCTGGTGCCGGGCGAGCTGCGCCAGGTCGCGGGTGCCGCCGCCGTCGGGGGGCGCGTGCCGTCCCGCAGGGGGCGTGCTTCGCGCATTGCGGAGCCCCAGCCAATCCAGAAGCCGTCCTACCGGCTCGTTCGATGGTGTCGCTTTGGTGGTCATGCGACAATTAACGGGCCGCGCGCACGGGATTTAAATGCGTGTCAGCGGGATTTTGCCGCCGAAAAGCGTCGATGTTGCACTAGTACAGGCAAAGCGATGTCAAATCAGGAGTTTAAGCAAGCCTGCTACGAGCAGCGATTCCAGCCCGCACCGCGCACCGCACGCCCCGGCGTCGCGCCGCTGTGCTCGCCCCCGCGCAAGACTGCGACGCCGTTGACGAACACATCGCGCATGCCGATCGAATATTGATGCGGCTTCTCAAAGGTCGACAGGTCGGCGATCTTTGCCGGGTCAAAGACGACGACGTCGGCGTAATAGCCGGGTTTCAGCGCGCCGCGCTGCTTGATGCCGAGGTTCGAAGCGGGGAGGGTGGTGAGCCGATACACCGCCTGCTCGAGCGAGATCAGTTTTTCGTCGCGGACATAACGACCGAGCAGTCGCGCGAAATTGCCATAGGTGCGGGGGTGGGCGCCTGATTTCAGGAAAGGGTCTTCGGTCGCTTGCGACGCTGCGTCGGAGCCGAAGCTCATCCACGGCAGCTGGATTTGCTTGCGGACATTGTCCTCCGACATCAGGAAATAGACGGTGCCGACGCGCGACCCATCCTCGACCACGAGATCCATCGCGGTTTCCTCGGGCGACTTGCCGCGCATCGCCGCGACTTCGGCCAGCGTCTTGCCGGTCAGCGGTTTGAGCTTCTCGCTCTTGAACCCCGAGAGGATCATCTTATCGGCGCCTGCGCCAAAATAGAGATTCTCCCAGTCGCTGCCCGGCTGTTTCATTTCGGCGGCGACGCGGGCGCGGATTGCGGGGGCTTTCAATCGTTCAATCCATGCCTCAAGCCCTCCCGCCTGAACCCAGGTCGGCATCGCCGCGTCGAGCCCGGTGGCGCCCGCGGTGTAGGTGTACATATCGGTGGTGATCCGTTGGCCTGCGGCGCGCGCGGCCTCGATCTTGGCGACGACGGAATCGAGTTTACCCCAATTGCTGCGCCCCGCCATCTTGAGGTGATAGATTTCGGCGGGCGCGCCCGAACGGCGCGAAATTTCGATGAGCTCATCGACGGCTTCCTCCAGCCGGTCGCCTTCGGAGCGCATATGACTGATATACATGCCGCCGCATTTGGCGGCCTCGCTGGTCAGCGCGACCAGTTCGTCGGTTTCGGCATAGGAGCCGGGCGCATAGATCAGCGAGCTGCCGACGCCCATCGCGCCCTCGTTCATCGCCTGCCGCACCAGCGCGCGCATCCGGGTCAGTTGTTCGGGCGTCGGATCGACGTCGCCTTCGCCCAGTTCATGGACGCGCACCGTTGCGGCACCGACAAAGCTCGCGACATTGGTCGAAACGCCGCGTTTTTCGAGATAGCTCAGGTAATCGCCGAGACTGGTCCATTCGATCGGGAATTTGAGATCGCCCTGACGCTCGGTTTCTTGGCGCTTCATCGCCGGGTTCAGCGGTCCCATCGACCAGCCTTCGCCCATCACCTCCAGCGTCACGCCCTGCCGGATGTCGCTCTGGCTCTTGGGATCGACGATCAGCGATTCGGTCGCCCAGCTGAGCATGTTGATGAAGCCCGGCGCCACCGCCATGCCGTTGGCCTGTACCTCGCTTTGAGCGGATCCCGTTACTTTCCCTACCGCGACGATGCGGTCATTCTTGATCGCGACATCGCCGATGACGGGGGGCTGGCCCGACCCATCGTAGAGAGTGCCACCGCGAATGATCAGGTCATAGGCAGGCGCCTGCGCGGCAACCGATGCCGAAAGCGGCATCGAACTGCACAGCAGCAACAGGGACGGGGTGAAGCGCCGGGGCGATGGCATAGATTTTCTCCGTAAAAGGGGGTCAGCCGTGCAGGCTCATCAGCGAATCCATCAGCCCGTCGTCGGCGCTCGAACAGACGCCGAGCACCAGTGCTTCGTCGAACCCGTCGGCGACGACATAGGCGTGGCCCATCGACGAATCGAGATAGATGCCCTGGCCGGTCTTGAGCGTAACGGGGTCATAGAATTCGGTGTGAATCTCGATCTCGCCCTCCAACACATAGATGAATTCTTCGCCGTGATGGCGGACGAGGTCGCCGAACTCGCGCGCACTGTGGGTACGGATGCGGGTGATGATCGGGATCATCCGTTTCTGGCGCAGGTCGGTGCAGAGGTAATGATAGTCGTAATTGTCGGTGGTGACGCGCACCGCCTGATCGATCGTCCCGACGCTGCGGCGGCCGGTGACGCGCGGGGCGCTGTCGCTCTGATCTTCGGCAAACAGGTCCGACATGCGGATGCTGAGTCGCTGGCTGAGCTGTTGCAGCTTGTCGTAGCTCAGCGTCAGCCGGTCATGCTCGACCTTTGACAAAGTCGATACCGGAATGCCTGACTTCGCGCTCATCTCCTTGAGCGTCCAGCCGTTTCGGGCGCGAATGCTCTTCATCACGGTGCCCAATGTGGGCGGGGCCGCACGAGCCGCCATCAATATTTCCATTCCATATTTGACAATTTTCTAATCAGGATCATTATGTCCATATTGGGTTAACATCTGTTGACCCTTGGTAAGGGGTCGCGCGGCTTGCTGCAAGGTCAGACAGGGCGTGCCGGACAAAAGGGGAAAGTGATGCGTTTCATCCGCAAGGCGATGATCGGGTTGGCGGCGCTTGCCGCGCTGCCACTCGCGGCGCAGGGGCCGCTGCCCGCGCCGACGGCGAAGAAAGTCGAAACCGCCGCGGCGACCGCTCCAGCGGCGCAGACCAAGCCGGTGACGCTTGACGCCGCTGATCTTGAAGCATGGATGGATGGCTATTTGCCCTATGCGCTCGAACGCGCGCGCATCCCCGGCGCGGTGGTTGTCGTCGTAAAGGACGGCCAGGTCGTCCTGCAAAAGGGCTATGGATTTGCCGATGTCGCGAAGCGCGCGCCGGTGCTTCCCGAAACGACGATGTTCCGCCCCGGATCGGTGTCGAAACTGCTGACCTGGACCGCGGTGATGCAGCAGGTCGAGGCGGGCAAGATCGACCTCGACAAGGATGTGAACGCCTATCTCGATTTCAAGATTCCGGCCTATCAGGGCAAGCCGGTCACGATGCGCAACATCATGACGCATACGGCGGGTTTCGAAGAATCAGTGCGCCACCTGATCAGCAGCGATCCCAAGGCGGTGATGACGCTGAAGGAGCAGATGCCGCTGGCGTTGCCAGAGCGCGTGTTTGCGCCGGGTACGACCCCCGCTTACTCCAATTACGCCACCGCGCTCGCGGGCTACATTGTCGAGCGCGTCAGCGGCGAGCCGTTCGACAATTATATCGAAAATCATATCTTTACGCCGCTCGGCATGACGCATTCGACCTTTCGCCAGCCTCTGCCCGCGCGCCTCGCGCCGCATATGGCGAAAGGCTATCCCGACGTGACGCAAAAGGCGAAGCCGTTCGAGATCGTCATCCCCGGACCGGCGGGCAGCCTGTCGGCGAGCGGCGCCGATATGGGCAAGTTCATGATCGCGCATCTGAACGATGGCGCGGGGCTGCTAAAGCCCGAAACTGCGAAGATGATGCATGATTTCAAGGCGCCCGGGGTCGGGCCGCTCAACAGCATGGCGCTCGGTTTCTACGAACAATGGGTCAACGGTCGGCGCGCGATCGCGCATGGCGGTGACACCGTCTGGTTCCATTCCTATCTGTGGCTGTTCCCCGAGGATGACATCGGCGTCTATGTGTCGATGAACAGCGCCGGAACCCAGGGCGACGCGGGCGCGATCCGCAGCGCGCTGTTCCACAAATTCGCCGATCGTTACCTTCCGGGCGAAGACAAGGCGGGAATCGTCGACGCCAAGACATCTGCCCAACATGCGCAGATGATGGTCGGCAATTATGTCAGCAGTCGCGGGTCGTTCACCAACTTCATGAGTCTGCTCGGGCTGTTGGGGCAGGCGACCATCTCGCTGACCGAAAATGGCAAGATCACATTCCCGGCGCTCGACGGGCTCGGCGCCGGCGCGCGCGACTGGGTGGAGGTCGAACCCTTCGTGTGGCGTGATCGCGGCACCGGCGAGCGGTTAGCCGCCGAGGTCAAGGACGGACGCGTCACACGCTTCAGCGTCGATGCGGGTTCGCCCTTCATGGTGTTCGAACCCGCCCCGGCCAGCGCCAATGCCGCCTGGCTCAACCCGGCACTGATCGCGGCGCTCGGCATTGTGCTGCTCGCCGCGCTGGCATGGCCGGTGCGCGCACTGGTGCGGCGCAGCTTCAAGGCCGACTTCGCCCTCGAGGGCAAGTCGCGCCGCGCGTACCGCCTGTCGCGGATATTTGCCTGGCTCGTGCTCGCGGCGCTGGCTGGCTGGCTGGGACTGATCGCCGCATTCTCGGCTGACATCGGCAGCCTCGGCGGCCCGCTCGACTGGCTGATCCACCTGCTGCGCATCCTGACCCCGGTGGCGAGCTTTGGCCTGCTGGCAACCGCGGGCTGGCACCTGTGGCTGACGATCAAGGACAAGCGCCGCTGGACGATGAAGCTGGGCGCGGTGCTGCTCGTGTTTGCGGCGCTGGTGCTGGTGTGGGTGACAATCGCCTTCAACCTCTATGGCTTTGCAATGGTTTATTGATGGCGACGCAAATGACGCAAGAACTGACGCTCGACCTGCGGGTCGAGCGTTTTCCCTACCACCAGCCGTTCCGCATTTCGGGGCATGTTTTCACCGAAACCGCACTGCTGGTCGCCGAGCTTTCCGATGGCACCTATGTCGGGCGCGGCGAGGGGGCGGGGGTCTATTATCTGGACGACGATATCGACCATATGCTGGCCGACGCGACGCGGGTGCGCGATGCGATCCAGCGCGGTGCGACGCGCCAAGACCTGCAACATTTGCTCCCACCCGGCGGAGCGCGCAATGCGCTCGACTGCGCCTATTGGGATTTGGAAGCGAAGCAGGCGGGACGGCCGGTATGGGATCTGGCGGGATTGAAACCGCCGCGCGCGCTGCCCTCGACGCTCACGCTTAGCGCCGACAGCGCGGGTGCTATGGCGAAGGCAGCGCTGGCCATCGATCCGGAGGCGCCGATCAAGGTCAAGCTGACTGGCGAACTTAGCGACGACATCGCCCGCGTCGTCGCGATCCGCACCGCGCGCCCGCATGCGTGGATCGGGGTCGATGCCAATCAGGGTTATGATATTCGCACGCTCGCGGAGTTGCTGCCGGTGTTGGTGGACACAAAGGTCGCGCAACTCGAACAGCCGCTGAAGCGCGGGCGCGAGGCCGATCTTGACGGATTGAAACGACCGCTGCCGTTCGTCGCCGACGAAAGCGCGGTGACGCTCGCCGACACCGCAACGCTCGTCGGCCGCTTCGACGTCGTCAACATCAAGCTCGATAAATGCGGCGGGCTGACCGAGGGGCTGGCGATCGCGCGGCAGGCGCGGAAACTCGGGCTCGACGTCATGGTCGGCAATATGATGGGGACGAGCCTGTCAATGGCGCCGTCGTTCGTGCTGGGCCAGCTGTGCGACATCGTCGACCTCGACGGACCGACCTTCCTGGCACGCGATCGGGTGCCGGGCGTCGAATATCGGGGCGGCATGATCCATTGCCCGGCAGAAATTTGGGGATAATGACAATTTGATGTCCTAAACGGGTTGACAATTTTCTGATTAGGACAATAGTCGTCGTATTGATATTTAGTTGAGAGGGAGGCTGGAATGACCAGGTCATTCGCAGTAGCGCGCCGCGCGGTCATCGCGGGCGCGGTCGGCGCCGCCTTGTCTGCGCCGATGGTGAACAAGGGAAGCTATGCGTTCGCGGCGGCGCCGGGGCGCGCCTATTCGCACCGCGCGGTCGATCTGGTTGCTTCGTCGCTCGTCATCGACATGCTGGCACCGCTCAAGATCACGCTGTCGGCCGACTACATTACCCACCGCCTCACCGATGCCGAGGCGGCCGAGTTCAAGGCCAGCGGCATCACGGGCTTTCACAATGCCTATGGTCTTGGCGGACCCGATGCCAAAGAGCAGGCGCTGACCTTTCTCGCCGGTTGGCAGGGCTTTGCCGGGCGCAACAGCCAAGTCTTCACGCTGGTCGACGGCGTTGCCGATCTCGACCGTGCCAAGGCCGAGAAAAAATGCGCCGTCATCATGGGCATACAGAACGCCGAGCATTTCGAAAAGGTCGAGGATGTCGCGCTGTTCCGCCGCCTCGGCCTGCGCTGCGCGCAGCTCACCTATAACAGCCAGAATCTAATCGGATCGGGCAGCACCGAACGCGTCGACGGCGGGGTCAGCGACTATGGCGCTGCGATCATCGCCGAAATGGAAAAACAGCGCATGCTCGTTGATGTCTCGCATTGCGGCGACCAGACGACCCTTGATGCCATCGCGATCGCCAAGGGACCGATCGCGATCACCCACAGCAACGCGCGCGCGCTGGTCGATCATCCGCGCGTCAAGACCGACGCGGCGATCAAGGCGCTGGCGGCTAAGGGCGGGGTGATGGGGATCACCGGGGTGCGCATGTTCGTGCGCCCCACCGATCCGACCAATGTCGGACATATGGCCGACCATATTGATCATGTCGCCAAGCTGGTCGGGGTCGATCATGTCGGGATCGGATCGGACGCCGATCTGCACGGCTATGACGACATGAAGCCTGACGAATATGCGCTGCTGAAGGGCGCCTACAAGGGCAGCTACGCCTTTCGCGACAAGATCGATATCGACGGCTTCGATCATCCTCTGAAGGTCTTTGGCCTGACCGAGGAACTGATTCGCCGGGGCTATTCAAACGACAACATCACAGCCGTGTTGGGGGGCAATTTCCGCCGCCTGCTGGCGCAAGTCTGGGGGTAAGACAATGAACAAGGGACTTTATTTCGCCGCAAGTATGGCCGCAATGATCGCCGCGATGCCTGCGCAGGCGCAGGAGCCGGGCGCCGTCGAAGCGGCGGGCGAAATCGTCGTTACCGCGCAAAAACGGGTCCAGAATGTCCAGGACGTGCCGATCTCGATCGCCGTCGTGAATGGCGAAGAGCTTCAGCAGCAGGGTTCGGCATCGCTGGTCGACTATGCGGGCTACGTCCCGGGGATGAATGTCAGCAACAGCGGGACGCCCGGGCAGACGACAATCACGCTGCGCGGCGTCGCGCCGCTGAACTCGAGCCAGACCGTCGGCATCTATCTGGATGACGCACCGGTGGGTTCGAGTGCGATCTACAACCGTGCCGGGGCGTTCACGATCGACCTGATGCCCTATGATCTGGAGCGGATCGAGGTGCTGAAGGGGCCACAGGGTACGCTTTATGGCGCCAGCTCGATCGGCGGCCTGGTGAAATATGTCACGGTCCAGCCGAACACCAATGCGTTCAGCGTCAAAGCGGGGGTTGAAGGTTTCGCGATCAAGGGCGGCGACGGGCTCGGCTGGGGCGCGCAGGTGATGGTCAATGTGCCGATCGTGCAGGACAAGCTTGCTGTCAGCGGCAGCTTTGCGTGGCGCAGCACCCCGGGCTGGGTCGACACCGTCAACAATGCCGCGCTGAAGGACCAGAATGATTATGAACAGCGCGGCGGCCGCGCGGCGCTGCTGTGGACGCCGACGCCCGAATTCAGTGTGAAGCTGGCCGGGATCTGGCAGTCGCTCGATTCCGACGGCAACGCCCTCTACGCTGCCGACCTGACCGGGCAGCGGCTGGGCGATGGACGCTCGTTCAACAATTTCGTTCCCGAATCTTACGACATCGATCTCGACTATTATTCGGCAACGCTCGATTATGATTTTGGCGCCGCGACACTGACGTCGGCGACAACGTACAGCAAGACGCAGAGCGCGCAGCTGCAAGATGCCAGCTATGCCTTTGGCGTGCTGTTTCCGCTGCTGACCGGCGGCGCGGTGCCGCCGGGCATCACGCCCTTCTCACTCGATCTAGGCCTGAAAAAATGGACACAGGAAGTGCGGCTTGCCTCGCCGAGTGGCGGACAGTTCGAATGGTTGATCGGCGGCTTCTTCACCGATGAAACGACCAGCAACGCGCAGCTGGTCCGCTCGTTCGACATGGCCGGTAATCCGATCCCCGGGCTCGATCCGCTTGCGATCGTCGGTCTGCCCGCAACGTACAAGGAATATGCGATCTTCGGCAACGGCACGTTCAAACTCAGCGAGCGGTTCGAAATCACCGGCGGGCTGCGTTGGGCGCGCAACAAGCAGACGTTCCGCCAGATCAGCTCGGGCGCGATCGTGCCGCAGGCTGACGATCCGGGCAAATCGGCCGAGAGCGTGTTCACTTACTCGATCAGTCCGCAATTCCACATCAACGACGACGCGATGCTCTATGCGCGCCTCGCGACCGGTTATCGTCCCGGCGGGCCGAACGTGATCGTTCCCAATGTCCCGCCGACGGTCGATGCCGACCGGATGAAAAACTATGAAATCGGTCTGAAGGCCGACCTCGCTGATCGTTTGGTTTCGGTCGATGTCGCGATCTTCCTGATGGACTGGACCGACATCCAGGTCGTGCGCTCGTTCGGCGGCGTGTCGGGCGGTGCGAACGGCGGCAAGGCACGGAGCAAAGGGATCGAGGGCAGCTTTGCGTTGCGTCCGACCCCCGGGCTGACGATCAGCGCCACCGGCAGCTACACCGACGCCACGCTCAGCGAGGATGTGCCCGACATCAGCGGCGCCGATGGCGACCGTCTGCCCGCGGTACCGAAATTCAGCGGCGCGCTGCGCGCCGATTATGAATTCGAACTAGGCGGGGGCAACAAGGGTAGTTTCGGGGCCGGCATCCGCCACGCCAGCAACCGCCTGTCGCTGGTCGAGAGCGATCCGCTGGTCGCGACGGCGAAGCCCTATACGTCGGTCGATCTCAACGCCTCGATCACCTTCAACGATCATTGGACATTGCGCGCCTATGCTCGCAACCTGCTCGACAATCAGGGTGAGATGGCGCGCTCGACCTTTGCCAACGGGCTCAATCAGCCGAGCTTCCTTGGCATTTCGCCGCTCCAGCCGCGCACGGTGGGTGTCGCGCTCGACCTGGCCTTTTGAGCGGATTGGAGTTGGAAACGATGAACGCGCCCATCGGCAGGCTGGCCGACAGCCTGACCCTGCCGCAGCCCTATCTGCTGTTTCTCGGCGACACGACCGAGGCCGGTTATGCCAAGACCGCTTTTGGTCTGGCCGATTGGGCGGCGGACCGCTGCGTCGGTGAGCTGGCGATCGGCGGCTGTACCGTCACCACCGGCCTGCCGCCGATGTCGCCTGCAGAGGCGCGGGCGGCGGGGGCGCGGTCGCTGGTCATCGGGGTTGCCAATCAGGGCGGGGTGATTGGCGACAGCTGGATCGCCGCGCTGGTCGAGGCGATGGAAGCGGGTCTCGACATCGTCAGCGGCCTCCACGTCCGGCTGGCGAGCCTGCCCGTGCTCGCCGAGGCGGCAAAACGCACCGGCCAGCGATTGATCGACGTGCGGACGCCGCCGCCGTCGATCCCGATCGGCAACGGCCGCAAGCGCAGCGGCAAGCGGCTGCTGACCGTCGGCACCGACTGTGCGCTCGGCAAGAAATATACCGCGCTCGCGCTGCACCGTGCCTTTGTCGAACGCGGCATTGATGCCGATTTTCGCGCCACGGGGCAGACGGGGATCATGATCGCCGGCGGCGGCATGCCGATGGACGCGGTGGTTTCGGATTTCGAGGCGGGGGCGGCGGAGATTTTGAGCCCCGACGCGCCAGACTCCCATTGGGATTTGATCGAAGGGCAGGGGTCGATCTTCAATCCGGCCTATGCCGCGGTGTCGCTCGGCCTGCTGCACGGCAGCCAGCCCGACGTGTTTGTCGTCTGCCACGATCCGACGCGCAAGGTGATCCTGGGGATGGAAAGCTTTGCCTTGCCTTCGATCGAGGAGGTTATCGACCTGACGATCCGCCTCGGCAGCCGGACCAATCCGGCGATCCGCTGTGGCGGGGTCAGCCTGAACACATCGAGCTATGATGCCGATGTTGCCGAAGCGCTGATGGCGGCAGAACGAAAGCGGCTCGGGCTACCAGTCGCGGACCCGATCCGCGGCGGCGCTTCCTTCGACGCGCTTGTGGAAAAGTGCCTCGCATGAATGTCAGCAAGCCGGGCAGCAAATCGAGCTGGTTCCAGCGCTTCCTGCTGCCCGGACTGGCACTGAAAGCGGTGATCATCGGCGGCGGCTATGCCACTGGCCGCGAACTCGCCGAATATTTCGTGCCGTCGGGGCCGTGGGGCGGGCTGTCGGCCATGCTGCTCGCGACCGTGATCTGGAGCGTCGTCGCGGCGGTCACTTTCGCGCTGGCGCGCAAGATGGGCGCCTATGACTATCGTGCCTTTTTTCAGGGACTGCTTGGACCGGGCTGGGTCGCGTTCGAGCTGGCCTATCTGATCTTCGTCATCCTGATCCTTGCCGTATTCGGCGCCGCAGCGGGCGCGATCGGCGCCGCGACTTTTGGCTGGCCGGAACTTGCCGGTTCCATCCTACTCGCGATCAGCATCGTCGCCTTCACCGCGTTCGGGACCGACATTGTCGAGACATTGTTCAAATATGCCTCGATGCTGATCTATGCCGTCTATGCGCTGTTCCTGATCTTCGCCCTAACGAGCTTCGGTGGCTTGATCGCCGAGGGTTTTACGAATGCGCCATCGCCGTCGGGCAATTGGGTTGCGGGCGGGCTGACCTATGCGAGTTACAACATCGTCGGCGCGGTGATCATCCTGCCGGTGCTGCGCCACCTGACCAGCCAGCGCGATGCGGTGGTCGCGGGGATCATCGCCGGTCCGCTGACGATGCTGCCCGCGATCCTGTTTTTCGTCGCGATGATGGCCTTTTACCCGGCGATCGGCGCGGAGACCTTGCCCTCGGACTTTCTGCTCCGCCAGATGGCGGTGCCGGGGTTCCACATCCTGTTTCAGCTGATGATCTTTGCCGCGTTGCTCGAAAGCGGGGTCGGCGCGATCCATGCCATCAACGAGCGCGTGTCGGGGGTCGTCGAGGCGCGCGGTCGTCCGCCGCTCGGCACCGGCGCGCGCGCCGCGATCGGCGGCGTCATCTTAATCGGGTGCATGTTCGTTGCGGCGCGCATCGGCCTCGTCGACCTCATCGCCAGCGGTTATCGTTTCCTCGCCTGGCTGTTCCTGTTCGTCTTTGTCGCGCCGCTGCTCACCATCGGCGTCTGGCGCCTGCTGCGCCCCGCTCCCGTTCGAATGGAGACCGTCCCATGAAAGCCGTCCGCCTGCTTGCTCTGTCATTGATGCTGTCGGTTGCGGCGCCCGCTTGGGCCGAACCGCCGAAGGACATTGTGGAAACGGTCGAAACCTTGCGCCTGAAGATCGGCGCCCCCGGCGTATCGATCGCGATCGTCGAGGACGGCAAGACGACGCTCTCGCGCGGCTGGGGCGTTCGCAAGCTTGGCGAGCGCACACCGGTCGACAAACAGACGCTGTTCCAGACCGGATCGACCGGCAAGGCGATGACCGCCGCAGCGCTCGCGATTCTGGTCGACGAGGGCAAGATTGCGTGGGACGATCCGGTGATCAAGCACATGCCGTGGTTTCGCATGCACGACGCGTGGGTGACGCGCGAGATCACGATTCGCGACCTGCTCGTCCACCGCAGCGGGCTGGGGCTGGGGCAGGGCGATCTGATGTTCGTGCCGCGCACCAATCTCACGCGCAAGCAAACCGTCGAGCGCGTCGCCTACCTCAAGCCGCAGACCAGTTTCCGCTCGGCCTACGCCTATGACAATATCCTCTATGCGGTGGCGGGGCAGTTGATCGAGGAGGTCACCGGCCAGACGTGGGAGGTGTTCATGCGCGACCGCCTGCTGCGCCCCGGCGGGATGCGCGACGGGACGACCGACAGCGAGGACCGTTTCCGCATTGCCAACCGGTCATGGCCGCACGCCCGGCTGTCGGGGCCGCTCCGCGGGCTTGGTCCGCAGCAGGCACTCAACGAACGCGATGAACTTGGCCGCAACGGTGCGCCGGCGGGCGGGCTTGCGCTCAGCGCCGACGACATGGCGGCGTGGCTCAAGATCCAGCTGGCCTATGGCGCGTTACCCAATGGCAAGCGGTTGTTCAGCGAAGCACAGGCCAAGGAAATGTGGGCGCCGGTGACCCCGATGCCGATCACCCCGCTGCCCGACAGCCTGAAACCCGCGCAGCCGAACCAGCAAGCCTATGCGCTCGGCTGGCAGGTGCAGGATTATCGCGGTCACCGCATCGTCCAGCACAGCGGCGGGGTGTTCGGATCGATCACGCGCGTGGTGATGATCCCCGACAAAAATGTCGGCTTCGCGATCATGATGAACAGCGAGGACAGCGGGATGCTCCTCGGTCTCTATTTCGACCTGCTCGACCATTATCTCGATCAGCCCGACTATGGCTGGATCGAAAAATGGGAGGATTGGTATCAATCGCGGCTCGCAGGCGGCGTCGAATATCTGAAACAGACGCAGGCCGCTCCCGCGAAATCGGGGCCGTCGCTGGCGCTTGTCGGCTATGCTGGGCGCTACCGCGATCCCTGGTATGGCGATGTGGTGGTCGGGTCGGCGACCAGCGGGCTGACGATCGACTTTACCTCGACGCCGCGGATGGCGGGGCGGCTCAAACATTGGCAATATGACAGCTTCGTCACGGATTTCGACGACCCGGCGATCGAACCCGCCTATGTGACCTTCGCGCTCGATGCCGAGGGCAAGATCACCGGGGTGACGATGAAGGCGGTCAGCAAGATTGCCGACTTCAGTTGGGACTATCATGATCTCGACCTGAAACCGGTGGAGGACAAGAAGTGAGGCAATTCGCGATCCTGCTGGCCGCTACCGCGCTGTCGGCGTGCTCGACGGGTGCAGATAAGCCCAAGGTCGCAGAAGCGCCGCTACACAGCCGGATGCTCGTGCTCGACACCCACCTCGACACCCCGCTGCATTTCGAACGGCAGGGGTGGAGTTTTGCCGACCGCCACGGCCTGACCGACGACATGGTGCAGCTCGACATTCCGCGAATGAAGGATGGCAATCTGGATGGCGGCTTTTTCGTCATCTACACCGAACAGGGCGCGCTTGATGCCAAGGGCTATGCCGACGCCCTGGCGTTCGCCCGGGCTCGGTCGGAGTTGATCGACGCGACGATCACCAAGCACAGCAACGCTATCGGAGCGGCGCGCACCGCCGCTGATGCGCAGGCGCTGAACAAGGCGGGCAAGCTGATCGCTTTCAAGGCAATGGAAAACAGCTATCCGCTCGGTGAGGACGTCGCGCTGCTCACCGAATTCCACCAAAAGGGCGTCCGCATGGCGGGGCCGGTGCATTCCAAGACCAACCAGTTTGCCGACAGCGCGACCGGCGAAGCGCGCTGGAAAGGCCTCAGCCCGCTGGGCAAACAATGGGTGGCCGAAATGAACCGGCTGGGCATCGTCATCGACGCCAGCCATTCGTCCGACGCCGCATTCGACCAGATGCTGGCGTTGTCGAAATATCCGATCATCCTGTCGCACTCCAGCCTGCGCTCGACCAACGATCATCCGCGCAATCTGGACGAAGCGCGACTGAAAGCACTGGCCGCGAAGGGCGGGGCGATGTGCATCTCGACGATCTTCATGTCGGACATGAACATGACCCCGGCGCGCGGCGAATTGTTCGGCCAATATGAACGTATCGGCACTTTGTCGCCCGCGCAGCAGACCGAGCTCAATCGCAAATGGCGCGAACTCGACACGACCGAACCGCTGTGGGCCGCCGATTTCGAGCAATATATGGCAATGGTGCTGCGCGCGATCGAAGTCGGCGGTGTGGATCATATCTGCTTCGGTGCCGACTGGGACGGCGGCGGCGGGCTGGCAGGGATCGAGGATATTTCGGCGCTGCCCAAGGTTACCGAGCGATTGAAGACCGCGGGCTATTCCGACGCCGACATCGAAAAAATGTGGAGCGGCAATGTGCTGCGCGTCTTGGCAGCGCAAATCGATCGTTAGCGCATGCCTGGCAGTCGGTCACACCAGCTTCCCTGAGGCGGTGTGACGACGATCAGGCTGAGAATGGGTTGGCCTCGTCCCGCTTAACTTGCGCCAGCATAAGCCTTCAAAAACAGATCGACGGCGGCGGCCACGCGCTGCCGGGTGGCTTCGTCGCTCGGCGGCGCACCAAAGCGCCGCTCGACGTCGCCAAAACCCTTGCACATCGATGCAAACTGTTCGGCCGCCAAACCGGGATCCGAAATGTCCAGCGCGCCGGTCTGTGCGATCCCGGCAAGGAACGCGGCCAGCGTCGCTTTCATCCGCCGGGGGCCAGCATCGAGGAATGCCAAGCCGATCTCTGGATTGCGTTCGGTCTCTGCGGCGATCCGGCGTTCGAACTGGACCATCTCTGGTCGAGCTAAAAAGGCGACCATCGCATGACCGATCTGCATCAGACGATCGTGCAGTGATTCCGATCCGGTGCCATCGATGGAAAAATGGCTGCGCATACGCTCGCACTCGCGTTCGATGGCGGCCTTGAACAGTCCCTGTTTGTCGCTGAAATGACTGTAGATTGTGACTTTCGACACGCCAGCGGCGGCGGCGATCTGTTCGATCGCCGAGGCGCCGTAGCCATGCTCGAAAAACGACTTCGTGGCAGCCGCCAATATTGCGTCGCGCTTGGCAAGATCCGCCGGCCGACCCAGATTCTTTTTGCGTCCGATTGACAAACTGTACGCTTCCGTTCAATTAAACACTATCGTTCAATAATGTTCGCAACGACGAACGGTTGCAAGCGTCGCAATATAAAGGGCTCTCCCCCCGATGGTCTGGATCGCGATTCGAATGCTGACGGGCGACGCGACCAAATTTTATGGTCTGTTGTTCGGAATCGCCTTTTCCACCCTGCTGATCACCCAGCAACTGACGATCTTTGTCAATCTGATCGAGCGCGGCGCCAGCGGTGTTTACAACGTCCCGTCGGCCGATGTCTGGGTGATGGACCCGGTCAGCCGGACGACCGACGTCCACCTGCCGATGCCATCGACTGCGCTCGATCGGGTGCGGTCGGTAGCGGGAGTCGAATGGGCGGTGCCGCACCTGCGCGCGGCGGCGTCGGTTCGCACCAAGGAGGGTGACCTCGAAGGTGTGTCCGTCATCGGCGTGGATGACGCGACGCTGATTGGATTGCCGCGCCGGATGGCGTTGGGTTCCGCCGACATACTCGAGCGTCCCGATGCCGTGGTGATTGACGATGTCGGCACGACGCGTTTTTTTCCGGTCGGTTATGACCCCGTCGGCGAACGGCTCGAGTTGAACGACCAGCGCGCGGTGATCATGGGGGTTGCCGATGCCATCCCCAGCTTTACCAGCCAGGTCACGCTCTACACCCGCTACAGCCGCGCACTCAATTTTGTGCCGGGCACGCGCAACCGGTTGAGCTTCGTCCTGGTCGGCGCTGCGCCGGGCGTGGATGCCAAGGCACTGGCGACGCGGATCACCAAGGATACCGGGCTGCGCGCCCGCACCCGCGATGAATTTGCGCGAGACGGGGTTGATTTCATCATCGAAAACACGGGAATCCCGCTCAATTTCGGGATCACCGTGCTGCTGGGTTTTGTGGTCGGAGTGGCGATTGTTGGCCTGACCTTCAGCCTGTTTATCCGCGACAATATCAAGCAGTTCGGCGCGCTAAAGGCGATCGGGGTGAATAATGCGAAGATTCGCCGCATGGTCGCGGCGCAGGCGGCGATGGTCGGCCTGATCGGCTATGGCCTCGGGGTGCTTGGCACCGTCGGCTTCATCTGGGGTTTTTCGAGCAATCCGACCTTCAAGGGTTTCTATATTCCCTGGCAGGTGCCGCTGATCAGCCTGGTCGCCGTCACCCTGATCCTCGCGCTGACCGGATGGATCGCGCTGCGCCGGGTGCTCAAGACCGAACCGGCGGCGGTGTTCCGGTGAGCAGCGCCGTTGAAGCTAAGGCCGTTGCCTCCGTTGCCGCGATCTCGACGCGCGGCGTCGCACGCGATTTCACCGCAGGGCAGCAGACGATCCGCGTGCTGCACGGCATCGACCTTAATGTGCGGGCCGGCGAGCTGACCTATCTGGTCGGTGAATCGGGATCGGGCAAAACCACGCTGATTTCGATCATGTGCGGCATCCTGTGGCCGACCGAAGGCGAAGTGCGGCTATTCGGCACGGACATCTATAAACTCAGTGACAGCGATCTGGTCGATTTCCGCCTCCGCAATGTCGGTTTCATCTTCCAGCAATATAATCTGATCCCGGCGATCGACGCGGCGTCGAACGCCGCGGTGCCGCTGATCGCGCAGGGGATGGACCGCCTGGAAGCGCGCAACCGCGCAATCGAATTGCTCGCCGCGCTTAACATCGCCGATCAGGCCGACAAGCTCCCCAACCAATTGTCGGGCGGCCAGCAGCAACGCGTCGCAATTGCCCGCGCGCTGGTCCACCGACCGCGGCTGATCGTGTGCGACGAACCGACCGCAGCGCTCGACGCGCGCTCGGGGCGCCGCGTGATGGATTTGTTGCGCGAGGTCGCACTCGCCGACGACCGGTCGGTTATCATTGTCACCCACGACAACCGTATCTTTGATCTCGCCGACCGCATCCTCGTGCTCGAGGACGGCCGCATCACCCATGATGGCCGCGACATGCCGAAGGACCATTGACGCCATGACCCGACGCTTTGCCAATCTCAACTTCGCCCGTCAGATCCTGCCAGCGATCGCCTTGCTCGGGCTGGTCATCGCGGTGATTTTTATCGCGACGGGGCTTCCCGACCGCGCGCTTGAAGCGCCGCAGCAGACGCCGCCGCGGGCAACCGGCACGCTCGCCAACAGCGCGCGGGTTGCGGGGGCAGGGGTTGTCGAGCCTTCGAGCGAAATTGTCGATGTCGGCACCGCGCTGTCGGGTCTGGTGATGACGCTGAACGTCCAGCCTGGCGGCTATGTGGCAAAGGGCGATCTGCTGTTCACCGTCGATGACCGCGCAGTGCGCGCACGGCTGCGCGAAGCCGAGGCGGCGATCCGCGAGGCTCGCGCTGCGATTGGCGAAGCCGAGACCGCGCGCGTCACCGCGCAGCGCCAACTCGCGCTCTACCGCCAGGTCGACGATGCCGAGGCGATCAGCCGTACCGAAGTCGTCCGCGCCGAGGGCGACGCGGCGGCCGCGGCGAGCCGTCTGGCGCTCGCCCGCGCGCGACTCGACGCCGCGGCGGCAGCAGCAGGTAGCTCGCGGGTCGAACTGTCGCGGCTGGCGGTGCGCGCGCCGATTGCCGGGGAGATTCTGGCGGTGAACATCCGGCCGGGGGAATATGTCCAGGCGGGCGGCCCGCAGGGCGGCAGCGCCGAACCCTATATCCGAATGGGTGAAACACGGCCGCTGCACGTCCGCATCGATATCGACGAGGATCAGGCGGCCGATGTAGCGCTGGGGTCGAACGCGACCGTCTCGCCGCGCGGCGCCGCCGAACGTCAGGTCGCGGCGCGCTTTGTCCGCGCCGAACCGCTTGTGGTGCCAAAGCGCTCGCTGACCAATAGCGCTGCCGAGCGCGTCGATGTGCGCGTCATGCAGATTATCTACGCGCTTCCGGCGGGCAGTGACTTGTTCCGGGTCGGACAACAGGTCGATGCCTTCATTCCCGCAAAGGCGCCCGCCGGAGCCAAGCGATGACGCGGGCGGCGGCCATTTTCGTCGCCGCGATGCTGCTGACGGGCTGCGCCGCCGGGCCATCACCGAAGGTGGACACGCCACCGCCGACGCTTCCGGCGACTTTTTCCTTCACGCCCGATGCTTCGCAAACTACGTCGCTAGCGGCGTTGTTGCCGAGCGAGGATCCCGCTTTTGCAGCATTACAGGCCGCTACCATCGCCGATGCGCCGTCGCTTGGCGAGGCCGCGGCCCGGATCGAGCGCGCCCGCGCCGCGACCCGCC
>JAHJHL010000013.1 GCA_018823905.1 Alphaproteobacteria bacterium | reverse complement strand
TCAACGGCCATACGGTCGCCACCGCCGACTGGTTCATCCTCGACCAGGTCGCCTCGACCCGCAGCTTCAACTATCTGACCCTCCCCGCCGAAATCGTCGGCCGCCTCGAAGTCTATAAAAGCCCGCAGGCTGACGTGGAAGAAGGCGGCATCGGCGGCACGATCAACGTCATCACCCGCAACCCGCTCGACCTGGAACCCTTTGCCGTCTCGGCGTCGCTGCAGGGCGTCTATTCGGACCTGTCGGGCAAAGTCGATCCGCAGGTTTCGGGGCTGGTTAGCTGGAAGAACGCCGACGAGACCTTTGGCATATTGATCGGCGGCATCTATCAGAAGCGCCGCACCCGCCGCGATGGCCTGGAAATCTTTGGTTATCGCCCCGCTGGTGGCGGACAGACCGCGCTGATTCCGACGCTGATCGGCTCGACGATGTTCGAAC
The DNA here is from genome assembly GCA_018823905.1 of Alphaproteobacteria bacterium. Lineage (GTDB taxonomy): Bacteria > Pseudomonadota > Alphaproteobacteria > Sphingomonadales > Sphingomonadaceae > Sphingopyxis. Next base: position 1,950 of record JAHJHL010000013.1, on the reverse strand, counting down.
AGAATCGCGAACGCTATGGCGCCAATATCGGGATCCAGTTCCGTCCGTCGGACGAGCTCGAGATCAATCTCACCGGGCTTTATTCGCGCTTCAACGCCGACAACTTCAACCAGAATTACCTCGCCTGGGGCGATCAGGCGCTCGGCGGCGGCGGCACGCTGACCAATGCGGTGGTCGAGAATGGTATCGCGGTCGCGGGTACCATCGCGTCGCGTAACAATGGCACCGAAGGTTTTGGCGTCGTTTATGACGCGATCGACCGGCAGGCGGTCGCCAAGACCGTCTCGGCCGATTTCGATCTGACCTATCGCCCCAGCGACACGCTCACCGTCCATTTCAAGGCCGGTTGGACCAAGGCGAACGGCGATACCAGCAACGAAAATTTCATCGAGTTTGCGGGGCCGGGCAGCTTCACCTATGATCTGCGCAGCGGCCGCCCCGAAGTCAGCTTTACCAATCCCAGCCCGCTCAACCCCGCGGGCATCCGCCCCGATTTTGCGCGCATCCAGTCTGTGACCAACGATGATGAGGAAAAATACCTCTATCTCGACTTGGAAAAAGAGGTCGAATGGGGTCCGCTGACCGCGCTGAAATTCGGCGTCAAATATACCGATCATGACCGTGTCGCCGAACGCTTCGCGACCAATGGCGGCGTCTTCACCCCCGCCCTGCGGTGCGGCGGCGCGCCATGTACCTCGGCCGATTTTGCAACCGGCGGCGGTATGCCAGGTGACTTCCTCGACAATATTTCGTCGGCTGGGACGCTGACCGATTACTGGCGCGTCGACCCCGCCAAGCTGCGCGCCATCTTTGCCGCGCAGACCGCGCCGGGGACCGACCGTTTCCTCGTCCCCGGCAACAACTATGCAATCAACGAAAAGGCCTATGGCGGCTACGGTCTCGCCAAATTCGGCGGCGATAGCTGGCGCGGCAATGTTGGCGTGCGCGTCATCACCACCGACCAGACCTCGCAGGGCTTTATCATCGGCGGCGCCAACCCGCAGTTCACCAACCCCTTCGGCGGCTTCACGCCGAGCACGGCGAAGCGGTCGTACACCGACATTCTACCGAGCGCGAACCTGTCGCTCGACTTGTCGGATCAGGTGGTGTTGCGCTTTGGCGCGGGCAAGACGGTGACGCGCCCCGACTTCGTCGACATCACCCCGGGCGTCGATCTCAACGGCACGTTGCTGACCGGCCGCGGCGGCGACCCGAACCTCGACCCCTATCGCGCCAACCAATATGATCTGTCGATCGAATGGTATCCCGATCGCGAAACGATCGTCGCGCTCGCCGCATTCTACAAGGATATTCAGTCGTATATCGTCAATTCGACCTCGGTCGAAACCCTGCCCGGCGTGTTCGTCCCCGGCTCGCAGCCCGCAGGCTGCGTCGCGGCGGGCGGCGGCAATCCGAACCTGTTCAACTGCCCCTATCAGATCAACCGCCGCAGCAACGGCGACGGCGGTCGCAATCAGGGGTTTGAACTTCAGGTGTCGCGCCCGATCTGGGGCGGCTTCGGCGCGGTCGCGAACTACACCTATTCGGATGCCAAAGCGAACAATGGCGATCCGATCCCGGGCAATTCAAAGCACTCGCTCAACCTGACGGGCTATTATGAAAATGACCTGCTGAGTGCGCGCCTGTCGTACAATTACCGGTCGAAATTCTTCATCGACATCGATCGCGCCGCGCCGCTCAATCAGGCTGCGCTGTCGTCGCTCGATGCCTCGGTCAGCGTCAATGTGACGGACGGCATCGCACTGACGGTTGATGCGGTGAACCTGACCAACGAGCCGATCGAGCAATATTCGGGCACCCGGGCGCAGCCGCGCGCGACCTATGACAATGGTCGCCAATTCTACTTCGGCGTCCGCGCCAAGTTCTGACACTGGGCGCAGCGGCCGCACCAACTCCCTTATCGGAGTTGGTGCGGCCTTTTTGCAATGC
>JAHJHL010000147.1 GCA_018823905.1 Alphaproteobacteria bacterium | reverse complement strand
GCGACGTCGGCCTGCGCGAACTCGCCGTTGATGTCTTCCAGCTCGAAGACCTCGTCATAGGGAACATTCGCCTCGGCGAGCAGGACGTTCATATGGCCGGGCATACGCCCCGCGACCGGATGGATGGCATATTTGACGGTGACGCCCTCTTTCTTGAGCAGATCGCCCATTTCGCGCAGTGCATGCTGCGCCTGCGCGACCGCCATGCCGTAACCCGGAACGATGATGACCGTGTCGGCCTGGCTCATCAGGAAGGCGGCGTCGTCGGCGCTGCCAGGCTTCCACGGCCGCTGTTCCTTCGCGGCGCCATCGCTGGCCGCCGCGTCTGCACCAAAGCCGCCCGCGATCACGCTGATGAAGCTGCGATTCATCGCACGGCACATGATGTACGACAGGATCGCACCCGACGAACCGACGAGCGCGCCGGTGATGATCATCGCGGTGTTGCCCAGCGTGAAGCCCATCGCCGCCGCGGCCCAGCCCGAATAGCTGTTCAGCATCGACACGACGACCGGCATGTCGGCGCCGCCGATCGGGATGATCAGCAGGAAACCGATCAGGAAGCTCAAGCCCGTGACGGTCCAGAACACCCACGGCGACTGATCGACGGTGAAATAGGCGACCAGCCCGATGATCGCGGCGAGCGTGCCGAGGTTGATGATGTGCCGCCCCGGAAGCATGATCGCCGCGCCCGACATATTGCCGTTGAGCTTGAGGAAGGCGATGACCGAGCCCGAGAATGTGATCGCACCGATCGCGATGCCCAGCCCCATTTCGATCCGGCTGACGGTGTAAATCTGCCCCGCCGCATCGGCGATGCCGAAGGCTTGCGGGTTGAGATAGGCGGCAGCCGCCACCGCGACCGCGGCCAGGCCGACGAGGCTGTGGAACGCCGCGACGAGCTGGGGCATCGCGGTCATTGCGATCCGCCGCGCCATGACGATGCCGATGACGGCACCGATCGCGATAGCTGCGAGTATCTCGATCAGCCCGACGGGATCAACGCCCGTATAGCTGTTGGTGGCATCGCCGAGCTTCATCGGCGCATGTGTCAGCAGCGTGGTGACGACCGCAATGGTCATGCCCATCATGCCAAAGCGGTTGCCGCTTTGCGCCGTCGCCGGGCTCGACAGCCCGCGCAGCGAGAGGATGAAGAGCACACCCGCGACCAGATAGGCGATGGCCGCCCAGGGGTTCACCGCAATACCATGACTGTCAGCGGCGGCGGAAAGGATCGACTGAAAGTCCATCTCAGCGCTCCTTCTTCTTGTACATCGCCAGCATACGCGCGGTGACGGCAAAGCCACCGAAGATGTTGATGCTCGCCATCACGACCGCAGCCAGCCCCAGCCATTTCGACGAGGCCGACCCCGCGGCGGCGCTGGCGATCAGCGCGCCGACGATGATCACCGACGAAATCGCGTTCGTGACGCTCATCAGCGGCGTGTGCAGCGCCGGGGTCACCGACCACACGACAAAATAGCCGACGAAACACGCCAGGATAAAAATCGAAAATATCGCGATGAAATCCACGGCACGCTCCCCTGCTGATTCCGCTTGGCGCACCTCTTGCCGCGCACACGCCAGCGTGTCGACTCCAAAGCGGCCAAAAAGAAAGGCCCGCATCTCTCAAAAGTGAGAAATACGGGCCTATCGGGATATTAAATGTCGTGGAGGCGCTTCCAAAATACCTTCCCCCTTGATGGGGGAAGGATACGCAGCCTTATCGCGCAGCGATTAGGCGAAGTTGGATGGGGGTGATGGTGCGTCGTTCCGCCGTAGCTTCAGGCCGAGACCGCACCCCACCGCTGCAACTAGCGAACAAGTTCGCAAGTTTCTCTGCCTCCCCCATCAAAGGGGAGGGAGCAAGACTTACATCTTGGGCACGAGCACCGCGTCGATGACGTGGATCACGCCGTTCGACTGTCCGACGTCAGCCTGCGTCACCGTCGCCTTGTTGCCGCTGGCGCTGGTCAGGATGATCGAATCGCCGCTCTGCGTGGCGGTCAGATCCTGACCTTCGACGGTTTTCAGCGTGGCTTTCCCACCGCCCGCGGTGATCTGCGACGCGAGATCAGCGGCCATCACCTTGCCGGGAACGACATGATAGGTCAGCACGCCGGCCAGCACTTCCTTCTGCGCCGGACGCATCCAGCCATCCCGCGTAACCGGCGGTACCTGGCTAAAGGCGGCGTCGGTCGGCGCGAACACCGTGAACGGCCCTGCGCCCGACAGCGTTTCGACCAAACCGGCCTGCGTTACCGCGGTCACCAGCGTCTTGTGGATCGGTGAGGCCGACGCATTTTCGACGATATTCTTGGTCGGCATCATTTCGGCGCCCCCGACCATCGGATTGGTTCCGGCGCTGTCGGCAGGCATCGTCTCGCCGCCCGCCACCGTGGTGGTTTCGGTCGGCGGCGTTTCGGGGCTGCTATTGCAGCCCGCGAGCCCCAGCCCGGCGGCGGCAACGGCGGTAAACAACATAGCGCGCGTCATAAAAATCTCCTTTTGAACCCGCATCATTGGGCGACCATTCGGTTCGGCGGCGGGCCACGCCTCTGCAGACGTAGCTACGTCCGCTCCGACGAATAGACGCACCGCAAGGCAGAATAGTTTCATCGCGCCAGGAAATCCGGTCCCTTTTCAACCGCGCAGACGGTCGCGGGAGGTGGCAGCGGTTATCGCTTGAGCAATGTCTGTTCGGCCATGATCCGCTGAATGACACGCGGATCGCTCTTGCGCGAAATTTTGACCTGTAAAGGTTCGGTTGCGCCCGACACCCAGATTTTCATATCGGCATCGAGGTCGAATGTTCCCGCGGTCTCGAGCGAGAAGCGGACGACCGATCGCCACGGCACCGACTGAAACTCGACTTTTGATCCGGTCAGCCCCTGCACGTTGATATAGATCAGCCGCTGGTCGGTCAGCAGCACCGAATCACGGATCGTGCGAAACGCCGCCAAGATCGTTTCGCCAGCAATCAGCGCGTGCCCGAACTCAGCCGCAGCCGATGTAACGTCGAGGTCGCTGGCGCTAAACAGTCCCATCAGAGCAGGCGCTCGTTCACCACCTTGCCGCCCTGCGTCAGGCGGATCGCATTGCCGATTTCCTCGTCGAGCACCGGCTTGCCCGCTTCCTTGTCCCAAAAGGCCGACAGGAAGTTGAACAGATTGCGGCTGAACAGCGCGCTCGTGTCGGCGGGCATCAACGCCGCGATGTTGCTCGCGCCGATCACTGTCACGCCGTGGATCCGCTTCGCTTCGCCCGACACCGAACCTTCGACATTGCCGCCGCTTTCGGCCGCCATGTCAACGATCACGCTACCCGTTCGCATCGTCGCCAGCTGCGCGTCCGAGATCAGCCGCGGCGCGGGGCGCCCCGGGATCAGCGCGGTGGTGATGACGATGTCCTGCTTGGCGATGTGCGACGATACCAGTTCGGCCTGCGCCGCCTTATATTCGTCGGACATATCGGTGGCGTAGCCGCCCGCGCCTTCGCCTTCGATCCCAGCGACACTCTCGACGAAGATCGGCTTGGCGCCGAGCGACAGTATCTGTTCCTTGGTCGCGGCGCGCACGTCGGTGGCGCTGACCTGCGCGCCCAGACGGCGCGCAGTCGCGATCGCCTGAAGCCCGGCAACGCCGACGCCCATCACAAACGCCTTGGCGGCGCTCACGGTGCCCGCCGCGGTCATCATCATCGGAAAGGCGCGGCCATAGGCGTTCGCCGCCATCAGGACGGCCTTGTAACCGGCGAGATTCGCCTGACTGGAAAGAATGTCCATTGATTGCGCGCGCGTGATGCGCGGCATGAATTCCATCGCCAGCGCCTCGATGCCCAGCTTGGCATAGTCGTCGACCCGCGCGCGTTCACCGAACGGGTTAAGTCCCGCGGCCAGCCAGGCGCCGTCGGCAAAGCCGCTCAATCCCTTGGGATCCGGACCCTGAATCCCCAGGATTATGTTCGCACCCTTCAGCACGTCGGCGCGGCTGGCGACGGTGGCGCCCGCGGCGCTGTAATCAGCATCGGCGACCGAGGCGGCGACGCCAGCTCCCGATTCAACGGCAACTTCGGCGCCCAAGCCGATGAATTTCTTCACGGTTTCAGGCGTGGCGGCGACGCGGGTCTCGCCAGCGGCGAGCTCCTTCAGGACAGCGATGCGCATGCCGGTCCGGTCAGGACGCGATGAGGAGAACGACGAAAACGGTCACGATCGCGGTGATGATCGATCCGACTTTCAGCAGGCTGATGAAACCCGAATAGGTTTCGCTCGCTGCCTTCATTTCCTGCTCTGCCATGGCTCTTTCCCCTTCAGTCGCCGCTTCCCCGGCACAGGCGCGCCGCGCCCGGCCCAGAATCGACCTTCGCGCTGGTCTTAGCCACGCTACCGCTTATGCTCAAGCGCGCTTTGGATGCGCGGCACCACCGCAAAAGCGGAACGGCCTTAATCGCCCCTTTACCCGTGTGGCGTACATCACTGCGCTTGAGCGGAGGAATCGGCACTACGGCGCCGAACAAGGGCAGATTCGAAAACGATGGCAACCACGCGCGAAACGCGAACAGTGATGATCGTCGACAGCGAGCCGGCGCAGCAACGCTTTCTGGCGGCGCTCGTGTCGCGCGGCGGCTGGCGCAGCGTCGTCGCGGGGGACACCGACACCGCGCTCGCCAAGCTCGGCACCCAGGAAGGCATGGCACTCGACGCAGTGCTCGTCGATCAGGGCGCCCCCGGCATGGACATGCCCGAATTTGTCGCCGAACTGCGCCGCTGGCGCCCAGCCCTGCCCCTGATCGTCATCACCATGCGCAACGGGGTCGAAGTTGCGGTCGGCGCGATGCGCGCCGGGGCCAGCGACTTCGTCCAGAAACCGATCGCGCCCGACCGCCTGCTCGAAGCACTCGACCGCATCGTCTCTACGAGCGGCCCGCAGGGCGAACTGCGCCCGCTGACCGAAAAACTCCGCGCGCCGCTGGCTTTCGAGGAAATCATCGGGTCGAGCCCCAACTTCCGCAGCGCGCTCGCGATCGCGGCCAAGGCCGCCCGCGCGCGCGTGCCGGTGATGATCAACGGTCGGCCGGGCACCGGCAAGGAAGTTTTCGCCCGCGCCATCCACAGCGCGTCCCCACGCGCCCGCGGCGCATTGGTGATGGTCGATTGCTCGGCGGTGTCGCCCGGGCTGATTGGATCAGGGCTGTTCGGCCATGAGCGCGGCGCTTTTGCCGGCGCCTTCGACCGTCAGGTCGGACGGCTCGTTCAGGCCGACGGCGGCAGCGTCATCATCGACCATGTCGAATGTATCCCGCTCGAAACCCAGGCGAAGCTGGTCGAGTTCCTGAGCAGCGGCGAAGTGCAGATGATCGGCGGCACGATCCGCCAGAGCGTCGACGTCCGGATTATCGCGACCAGCACCAGCCCGCTCGAAAAGCTGATCGAGGCCGGGCATTTCCGTGAGGATCTGTATTATGCGCTGTCGAGCGCCCAATTCACCCTCCCCTCGCTAAGCGAACGCCGCGGCGACGTCGGCCCCCTCGCGCGCCATCTGCTCGCGCGCATCGGCGGCCTGCCCGGCATGGGGCCGATCGGGGTGACCGACGACGCGCTGCGCCTGCTCGCCGCTTATGCCTGGCCGGGCAATGTCCGCCAGTTGCAGGATGTGCTGTTCCGCGCCGCGGTCGGCAGCACGACCGACGTGCTGACCAGCGCCGATTTCCGCGCCATCGAGGCGACCCTCGGCGGCGGCAGCCCCAGCGGCGAAGGCGAGATTGCGATCAACGGCGAAGCGATCGGGGTCACGCTCTATCTTCCCGACGGCAATTTGCGCCCGCTGGAGGAAATCGAGGCTGACGTCATCCGCCTCGCCATCGGTCATTATCGCGGCCGGATGAGCGAAGTCGCCCGCCGCCTCGGCATCGGCCGTTCGACGCTGTATCGCAAGCTGAGCGATCTCGGGATCGACACCGCCGCCTGACGCCGATATCTCGCGGCAATGACCTATGACTTTTCCGGAAGAACCGCGCTTGTCACGGGCGACGCCTCGGGCATTGGCCTCGCGGTCGCAAACGCCCTGCGCGCCGCGGGCGCCACCGTGATCGGCATCGATCGCAGCCGCGGCGACGATGTCGCCGATCCCAATATGTGGTTGCAGCGCGCCGACAGCCTAGCCGCGGTCGATCTCGCAGTGGTCAACGCCGGGATCAGCGATGCCGCCCCGATCGTCGATATCGATTTCATGGCCTGGCGGCGCTTGCTGGCGGTCAACCTCGACGGCGCGATGCTGAGCTTGCAGGCTGCGATGCGCGCGATGACCGCGCATGGCCGCGGCGGCGCGATCGTCACCACCGCGTCGATCTCGGGAATCAAGTCCGAACCCGGCACCGGCGCCTATGGCGCGTCAAAAGCGGCGCTGATCCAGCTCACCAAGGTCGCCGCGAAGGAAGGCGCGCCGCACGGCATCCGCGTCAATGCGATTGCGCCAGGCGGCGTCGACACCCCGATCTGGGACGACATGCCCTTTTTCACCGACCTGATCGCCAGCGAAGGCTCGCGCGATGCGGCCATGGCGGCGATGGCCAAAATGGCGACGCCGCTAGGTCGCTACGCGACAGCCGACGAGACCGCCGCGCAAATCCTGTTCCTGCTCTCCGATTGCGCAGCCACCATCACCGGCAGCGTGCTGACCAGCGACGGTGGCTACAGCCTTTAAGATCATGACCACCCAAGACCGGGCGGGCAATTGGCAGGGTCAGTTGTCGACGAGGCTCAGGCCGCGGTAATCGCTTTCTCGATCGCCGCGGTATCCGCGTTGGTCAGCGTCTTGGGCAGCTCACCGACCAGACGTTTCGCCAATTCGCTATGATAATGGCTGCGCATGACGCCCAAGGTGTTGGGGTCAGCGATAATCAACAGCTTCTCGATACCATTATCGAGCACCTGTTTGTTGAGCATTGCCGCGACGCCGGCGGCATGGCCGCGTTCGTCAAGATCGCGCACTTCCGGATTGGCGCCGCTGCGGTTGGTCGTCTCGACCTCGGGACTGGCGGCGTCGACCAGGTTGATGGCGGCTTCGTCGCCATCATTGCGGAACATGACAAAACGATTGCCGTCGGCGACAGCGACATGGGTGCCGTGGGGAAGCTGCATGAAATTCTCCTTGGAGCGGGCCCGCCGGAACGGCGGCCCTTCCAAAAGGATACGCGGCACGATCGCGGGAGTTGCCTCGCTTCGCCTCAGCCGGTGAGCGCCGCGTCGCGCAGCCCGCGCCAGACGCGCAGCGCCTGCCGGTTCTCGGCAATATCGTGGACGCGCAGCAATTGCGCGCCCTGCGCCGCCGCCTGGCAATGCAGCGCGACAGTGCCGCCGAGCCGCTGGTCGGCGGGCGCCTCATTGTCGAGCGCGCCGATCATCCGCTTGCGGCTCGCCCCGAACAGGATCGGGCAGCCGAGCGTGTGGAACAGCGCAAGCCCGTTGATCAGCGCCAGATTGTCAGCGACCCCCTTGCCGAACCCCAGCCCCGGATCGACGATGATCTTGGCCGGGTCGATCCCCGCCGCAACGCACGCCGCGACCCGTTCCGCAAGCATGTCGTAAACATCGAACAGGATATGGGCATATTCGCCGCCCTCGTGCGGGTCGCTCTTGGCCGATGGCGCGTGCATCAGCACGACCGGGCAGCCCGCGGCCAGCACAACCTCCATCGCGCGGTCGTCATAGCGTAGCGCCGACACATCGTTGACGATCCGCGCCCCCGCCGCCAGCGCGGCCTCCATCACCGCCGCCTTGCGCGTATCGATCGACACCGCGACGCCGCCCTTCGCCAGCGCCGCGACGACGCCCTCGACGCGCTTGATCTCGTCGCCGTCCCAGACCAGCGGCGCGCCGGGGCGGGTGGATTCACCACCGACGTCAATAATCGCGGCGCCTGCGGTGGCCATCGCAAAACCCGCGTCGGCGGCTGCTTCGGCATCGACATGCTTGCCGCCGTCCGAAAAACTGTCGGGGGTGACGTTGAGGATGCCCATCAACTGCGGCTCGTTCAGCCGCACTATGCGTTCGCCCAGCTGCAACGCCCCGCGCGATCGCACCAACCCGGCGCGCTGGGCGGTGGCCGCTTGCGCCAAGCCGTCCGGCATCGCCGCGATCCAGTCGCCCCATTCGGCGACGGTAAGGATCGCCGCTTTGACGCTGGCGCCATCGCGCAGAGTGATGTGCCACGCGGCAAACCAGACCATGGTATCGGCAATCCGCAGGCAATTGTCGTCGAGCTCGTGCGGCCGGTCAACGAAGCAGGTCGGACGGCAATAGATTTTTGCGGTCGCAGATGCAGCGCCGAGGTCGGGTTTCGTTAGTGGAACGAACATGAAATGCCCTTCAATTCGTCATCCCAGCGACAGCTGGGATCGCTGGCGTTCCGGCACGACGATAGCGATCCCAGCTGTCGCTGGGATGACGTATTGTTACGCCTCGTTCGCCAGCAACCAATCCTGCCGCACCGCATCGATCACGCGCAATTCCTTGCCATTGTCGACATGCCAGAAGGTCCAGCCGTTGCAGCTCGGCGCACCCTGCACCCCCGCGCCGACCTTGTGGATCGACCCTGCGGGCTGGCCGTCGCAATCGAGCGAGCCATCGACGCGCACCTTCGCTTTCCAGCGCCGCTTGGCGTCGGTCAGCAGCGTCCCCGGTGCAATGAGCCCGTCGGAAACCAGCATGCCGAACGCGACGCGCGTCGCCGCCTGCGGCGCCATCATCGTCTTCACCGCGCTCTCGTCGAGCGGCAGCGCCATTTCGATGCGCTCCAGCGCCGCGGCGATATAATCATCCTCGCGTTCGATCCCGATGAAGTGACGGCCAAGGCGCTTGGCCACCGCGCCGGTGGTTCCGGTGCCGAAGAAGGGATCGAGGATGACGTCGCCGGGGTTCGAACAAGCGAGCAGGATGCGATAGAGCAAAGCCTCGGGCTTTTGCGTCGGGTGCACTTTCGTCCCGCCCTTCTTGAGCCGCTCCTGCCCGCCGCAGATCGGGATCAGCCAGTCGCTGCGCATCTGCAATTCGTCGTTCAGCGTCTTCATCGCGCGATAGTTGAAGGTGTAGCGCGCCTTTTCGCCCATCGACGCCCAAATCAACGTCTCGTGCGCGTTGGTAAAGCGCGTGCCCTTGAAATTGGGCATCGGGTTTGCCTTGCGCCACACGATGTCGTTGAGGATCCAATAGCCCTGATCCTGCAAGGCCGCGCCGACGCGGAAAATGTTATGGTAGCTGCCGATCACCCAGATACTGCCGCCGGGTTTCAGGATGCGCTTGGCTTCCTTCAGCCACGCATGGGTGAAGCGGTCATAGGTCGCCAGGCTGTCGAACTTGTCCCACTCGTCGTTGACCGCATCGACTTGGCTGCCATCGGGGCGATGGAGGTCGCCGCCGAGTTGGAGGTTGTAGGGCGGATCGGCAAAGATCATGTCGATCGACGCCGCCGGCAGCGCGCGCATCATTTCGATGCAATCGCCCTGCAGGATGCTGTCGATCGGCAGGTCGACGGGCGCCGCTTTCGCCGCCCGCTGCTTTGCCGCCGGGGTCTTCACCCGTTCCATCACACCCATGTTTTGCCCCCGCGAAGATCCGAAAGAAGCCCCTGATGAGTCCGGCGGAGTCCGCCGTCAAGCGCAGAAGTCTAGGGATTCCGCGTCACTAAGTGGTTAACGGGGTGAGAACGAAACGAGTCTGACACAGCATATGGAGTCCGGCGCGACTCGGGGACTCAACGGGTGGTGGTGTGGCGGTGAGGACTCAGTGGTGGAAAATAATCGTACTTCCCTCCCCCTCGACGGGGGAGGGTTGCGCAGACTTGGCAGCTTGCTGCCTAGTCGAAGCTGGGAGAGGGTGATTGGTCGCGAAGCGACCGCGAGCCTTCGGCTCGCAACCCCTCATCCAAGTGCGCCTAGCCAGCAAGCTGGCAAGGCTTCCTATCCTTCTCCCGCAAGGGGAGAAGAATTATATCCCCGGATCAACCCCCGTCAGCTCCACCGACCGCTCCCATAACTCGCGCGCCAACTTCGGATCACGCGCCGTCCGCGTCGCACGCGCCGGACCCGATCGCCCCGACACTTCGCCCAGCCCTTGCGGTCCCAGATAATCGCCGCCCTGCACATGCGCGCCGGTCGCCGCCTGCAACGTCGGCCAGGCACCCTGCGCCGCGCTGTTGAAAAAGGGCGTCGCCAGCGGGGTCATCCCGCGCAGCGGAAACGGCAGGTGCCGCGTCAATTCGGTGATCGCGACCCCCGGATGGCACCCGATCGCCTGCGCCGCACGCCCCGCAGCACTGAGCCGCCGGTCGAGTTCAAACATATGCAGCAGGTTCGCCAGTTTGCTCATCTGGTAGCGCGGCAATTTATGATAGCTGCGCGTCGCCGACAGGTCGCTGAAATCGATCGTGCCACCCTTGTGCGCCAGACTGGCAGTGATGACGATGCGGTCCTCGATATGCCCGTGTACCAGCCCGGTGAAGGCAAAGGTGCCGAGATGATTGACCCCGAATTGCAGCTCAAAACCCTGCCTGGACAGGGTCTTCGGGGGGATCATCACCCCGGCGTTGTTGATCAGCACATCGATCCGCCGCCCCGCCAGCACGGCCGCGGCCGCCTCGCGCACCTGATCGAGATCGGCAAGGTCGAGCGGCTGGAACGACAATTCGGCATTCGGCGTATCGGCGCGAATGCGGTCCATTGCTGCCTCGGCGCGGACCCCGTCGCGACACGCCAGCACCACATGCGCGCCGCGCGCCGCCAGAACCTTCGATGTTTCAAACCCGATCCCGGCATTGGCACCGGTGACCAAGAACGTGCGGCCGGTCTGGGCCGACACATCGTCGGCCGTGAATCCCTTGCTCATCGCGCTCTCCCGCTTTTCAGACCAGCTGCAATTGTGCGACCGGGGCAAAACTGGTCCGGTGAAGCGGCGTCGGCCCAAATTGGCGCAGCGCCGCGAGATGCTGGGCGGTACCATAGCCCATATTGCGTTCCCAGCCAAAGCCGGGGAAATCCTGTGCCATCGTGATCATGAAGCGGTCGCGATGCTCCTTGGCAATGATGCTCGCCGCCGAAATGCACGGGTGCAGCGCGTCACCGCCGACGATCGCGCGCGCAGTATAGCGCCAGCGCGGCAACCGGTTGCCATCGACCAGCACCTCCCCGGGCTCGACCCCCAGCGCCTCGACCGCGCGGGTCATCGCGAGCAGGGTGGCCTGCAAGATGTTGATCCGGTCGATCTCCTCGACGCTCGCTTCGCCAATGCCCCAGCGGCAATGCGCCTTGATCAGCGCTTCGAGTTCGGCGCGGCGTTTGGCCGAGAGTTTCTTGCTGTCGTCAAGGCCCGGGATACCGTCGGGACACAGGATCACCGCCGCGGCGACAACGGGACCGGCAAGCGGCCCGCGCCCCGCTTCGTCGACCCCGACGATCATCGACCGCCGCCCAGCAAACCGAACCCCAGTTTCCGTTCGTGTCGAGCGAAGTCGAGACACGCGAATGCCAGCACAAGCTCAACGTGTCTCGACTTCGCTCGACACGAACGGGACAGAATGGTGTCGGCCAATGCTACACCCGCCACGGCGGATACCTGCGATATTCTCCCGCCTGATACAGGCACAGCCGGTTCCCCGCCGGATCGCTCAGCCGCGCCTCGCGCCAGCCCCATGACTCATCCTGCGGCATCTGCTCGAACCGCACCCCACGCCGCGCCAGATAGGCAACCCACGCATCGAGCGCACCGCTTTCCAGATAGGTCGTCGCCCAGCCCGCCGCGCCATCACCGACATGGATCGACAGCGTCACGCCATTCGCCGCCTCGAACCGCGCATAGCCATTGTCCGGGCTATCGACGATCTGCGTCAAACCCATCTGTTTGTAGAATGCCACCGACGCCGCATAATCGCTCGCGGGCAAGGTGATCTGATTGAGCGCCGGACCAGTGAACAGCCCGTCGTTGCGCACAAACTGCTGCCCCATCGGGCCATGCCCCGCGCCCAGCCCCGGCGCATCGAGCAGCGCCAGCCGGACAAAATCACGCGCGCGCGCGATCGCGGGTTCCAGCGGCATACCCTGCGCCAGCCCGGTCGCGATTGCGCTCGCCAGCGTGCAGCCGGTGCCATGGCTATGCGGCGTGTCAATGCGCGGCGCTTCCCAGCGCGCGACCTCGCCCTCGCCCGTTTCGAGCAAGCGGTCGATCACTGTCTCGCCTTCGGCATGACCGCCCTTGATCAGCAGCGAGCAGCCATGCGCCAGCACCGCATCTTCGCCGCCAAGCACTTCCAGCTCAGGCAGGTTCGGCGTTGCCACCATCGCGCGGTCGAGCAAGGCGCGGAACGCATCGATCGTCGCGCTATCGGCCAGTACCGACCCGCTGGTCGCGATCATCACCGGGTCGAACACCACCGCCGCCTGCGCCAGATCGGGCCGGGACAGCCGCTGCGCGACCGCGGCCGCGGTCTCGGCACTGCCGATCATCCCGATCTTGACCGCATCGACACCGATGTCCGAGGCAACACTGTCGATCTGCGCGAGTACCATGTCGGTCGGCACCGGATGGACGCCCTGCACCCCCAGCGTGTTCTGCGCCGTGATCGCGGTGATCGCAGTCATCGCATGACCGCCGAGCATCGTGACCGTCTTGATATCGGCCTGAATGCCCGCGCCGCCGCCGCTATCCGACCCGGCAATGATCAACACGCGGGCGGTCACAATATGATCTCCACATCTTCGTCATGCCGGACTTGATCCGGCATCCCTCGCCGCGCGGGCGTTGTGGATCCCGGATCAAGTCCGGGGCGACGAAGCGGGCAAGGCGTCAAACCTTGTATTTCCGCACCGTCGAACCGGGATATTTCGCCAGGATCGCCCCTTCGCGCAGCGGCCGGTCGAGCAGGTCGCCGCCGCAATTGGGGCAGCGCTCGTCCATCCGGTCGGCGCAATTCGCGCAAAAGGTGCACTCCATCGAACAGATGAAGGCGCCATGGACGTTGGCGGGCAGATCGCGGCCGCATTTTTCGCAGTCGGGTCGCATTTCAAGCATAGTCAGTCTCTTTCAGTTCTGATGTATCAATGGATTATGCGGTCGCCACGCGCACCGCGTCGCAAATCATGTCGACGACGCGCTCGACCTGTCGGGCATCGTCGCCTTCGGCCATCACGCGGATCAGCGGCTCGGTGCCCGACGGACGGATCACCAGCCGCCCACGCCCGGCCAATGCCGCTTCGCCCTCGGCGATCGCAGCCTGGACCTGCGCATCGTCAAGCGGTTTGCCGCCCGCAAAGCGCACATTTTTCAGCAACTGCGGCACCGGATCGAACTGGTGCAGCAATTCGCTCGCCGGTTTGCCCGATGCGACAAGTTCGGCGAGCACCTGCAAGCCCGCCAGCGTGCCGTCGCCGGTGGTCGCATAGTCCGACAGGATCATATGCCCCGACTGCTCGCCGCCGACGTTGAAGCCACCCTCTTTCATGCGCTCGAGCACATAGCGGTCGCCGACTTTGGTCCGCTCGAGCCGCAGCCCCTCGCCTTCCAGAAAGCGTTCGAGGCCCAGGTTCGACATCACCGTCGCGACGACCCCGCCGCCTTTCAGCCGCCCCTGCCGCGCCCAGCTCGCGCCGATCAGCCCCATGATCTGGTCGCCGTCGACGATCTTGCCCTTTTCATCGACGACGATCAGCCGGTCGGCATCGCCGTCGAGCGCGATGCCGATGTCGGCGCCGCTGGCGACGACGGTTTCCTGAAGTAGCGCGGGCGCGGTCGAGCCGCATTTGTCGTTGATGTTGGTGCCATTGGGCGTGATGCCGATCGCAACGACGTCGGCGCCCAATTCCCAGAACACCGTTGGCGCGCTGTTGTACGCCGCACCATTGGCGCAATCGAGCACGATGCGCAGCCCGTCGAGCCGAACCGATTCGGGCAGGCTTTGTTTCACCGCATGAATATAGCGCCCGCGCGCATCCTCGATCCGCTTGGCGCGGCCGATATGAGCGGGGTCGGCCAGCTTGGGCTGCTGCGCCAGCAACAATTCGATCTGCGCCTCGTCCTCATCGGACAATTTATATCCGTCGGGGCCGAACAGCTTGATGCCATTATCGTAGTAAGGGTTGTGGCTGGCCGACAGCATCACGCCCAGATCGGCGCGCATCGACCGCGTCAGCATCGCGATCGCCGGGGTCGGCATCGGCCCGACCTGGACCACGTCCATACCGACGCTGGTAAAGCCCGCGACCAGAGCATTTTCCAGCATATAGCCCGACAATCGCGTGTCCTTGCCGATCACCACGCGGTGCTTGTGGTCGCCGCGCAGGAAATGCGCGCCCGCCGCCATGCCGACGCGCATTGCGACCTCGACCGTCATCGGGATCTGGTTCGTCAGCCCGCGAATCCCGTCGGTTCCGAAAAACTTGCGCATGTACCCTCTGTACCTAAACGCAGGTCGACGAACGCCGACCCGGGCTTGCTGCGGGATGGCCCCCGCGGAGCATCATCCGGCCGAAAAACCGGTTCCCACTTGTTTCGGGAGGTGCTCTAAGTCACCCTCATTTGCTTGGCAAGCTGGCCAGGAATATCGCCGGGAGAAAATCGCTTGAAATCAGCATGGATTGTCCTCTCGGCGCTGGTTGCCGGGATGTTGCTGGGAATTGGCGCCGAGTTGGCCGTGCCCGATGCGGGGACCGCCTCGCTGCCTTATATCGAACCTATCGGGCTGCTCTGGCTCAACGCGCTCAAGATGACGATCGTCCCGCTGGTCGTCGCATTGCTGATCACCGGCATCACCGCGACCGCCGACGCCGCGCGCGCGGGTAAGCTGGCGGCGCGCGCGGTGATGACCTTCCTCGCCGCGATCTTCATCTCGGGGTCTATGTCGCTGCTGATGACGCCGCTGCTGCTGCGCCTCTTCCCGCTCTCGACCGGCGCCGCCGACGCGCTGCGGAGTGGGCTTGGCGGCAGCACCGAAGCGGGACCGTCGCCGACCTTTGGCGATTTCCTGCTGTCGCTGATTCCGACCAATCCGATCGCCGCCGCCGCCGATACCGCGATCCTACCGCTGATCATCTTCACCACCATCTTTGCCTTTGCGATCACCAAGCTGGAACCGGTCCAGCGCGCGACCCTGTCGGGTTTCTTCAAGGCGCTCGGCGACGCGATGCTGATCGTCATCAGCTGGGTGCTCGCGCTCGCTCCGATCGGCGTCTTCGCGCTCGGCTATGCGCTCGCGGTCAAGGCGGGGTTTGCCGCGTTCGGCGGCCTGATCCATTATGTGCTGATCCTGATGGGAATCGGCGTCAGCTGCCTCATCCTCGGCCTGCTCCTTGCCTGGCTCGTGGTCGGTATCTCGCTGCCGCGTTTCGTGCGCGCGATGGTGCCGACGATGGCGGTCGCGATCAGCACCCAAAGCTCGCTCGCCAGCCTGCCCGCCATGCTCAAATCGTCCGAAGAACTCGGCGTCGATCCGAAGAAAGCCGACGTCGTGTTGCCGCTTGCGGTCGCCCTGTTCCGCTTCACCAGCCCGGCGATGAACCTCGCGGTCGTCATCTATGTCGCGTGGCTGTTCGGCATCGAGCTGACCCCGTGGGAGATGGCGGTCGGGCTCGCAGTGGCGATGGCCGCGGCGCTCAGCTCGGTCAGCCTGCCCGGATCGATCAGCTTCGTGACCTCGATCGCCCCGATCGCGGTGTCGATGGGCGTCCCCGTCGCGCCGCTCGGGCTGCTCGTCGCGGTCGAAACCTTCCCCGATATTTTCCGCACCCTCGGCAATGTCGTAGGCGACGTCGCCGCGACCAAGTTTGCCGCCGACGGGGACAAGGAACCCGAACCCACAGGAGTGACGCCATGAAATATCGCAAACTCGGCCACGGCCTTGAAGTGTCGGCGATCGGCATCGGCTGCATGCCGATGATCAAGGGCGGCAATATCCTCTATGGCGAGGCCGCGGACCTCGACGAGTCGACCGCGACGATCCACCGCGCGATCGACATGGGCGTCACCTTTTTCGACACCGCACAAATCTATGGCCCGTTCAGCAACGAGGAATTGCTGGGCGCCGCGATCAAGGGCAAGCGCGATGGCTTGATCATCGCGACCAAATTCGGCTTCAAATTCGACGGCAATCAGATTGTGGGCGTCGACGGCTCGCCCGAAAACGCGCGCCGCAGCTGCGAAGGCTCGCTCCAGCGGCTCGGCATCGATACGATCGATCTTTTTTACCAGCACCGCGTTGATCCCGCGATCCCGATCGAGGAGGTCGTCGGCGGCATGATGGAACTGGTGAACGAGGGCAAGGTGCGCCACATCGCGCTGTCCGAGGCTGGCCCCGAAACACTGCGCCGCGCCGCCAAGGCCGCGCCGATCACCGCGCTGCAAAGCGAATATTCGATCTGGGAGCGCGACATCGAGGACGAGATCCTTGGCGTCTGCCGCGAGAACGACATCGGTTTCGTCCCCTATTCGCCGCTCGGCCGAGGCTTCCTCGCGGGCGCGGTGCGCAGCCGCGACGAATTGCCCGAGCATGACTGGCGCCGCAACGACCCGCGCTATTCGGACGAAAACCTGCCCGCCAACCTCGCCATCGTCGACGCGATCGGTGCGGTTGCAGACAAGCATGGCGTGTCCAAAGCGCAGGTCGCGCTCGCCTGGCTGCTCGCGCAGGGCGACGATATCGTCCCGATTCCCGGCACCAAACGCCGCGTCACGATGGAGAACAGCGTTGGCGCCGCCGATGTGACACTGACCGCCGATGATCTCGCCGCGATCGATGCCGCGGCGCCAAAGGGCGGCACCAGCGGGCCGCGCTATGGCGAAATGGGCATGCGGATGGTGCGGCTCTAGAATAATCGTCGCCCCCGCGAAGGCGGGGGCCGCAATCGGCCTTACGCGACGCCTCCAGCGGCCCCCGCCTTCGCGGGGGCGACGGCTTATTTGGCCAACCCCTCAACCTTCTCCACCAACGCATCAATCTTGTGGTGCAACCGCATGATCTCCAGCTCGGCGCGCAAATTGATCTCATAGTCCAGGCTGGCCGCCAGCCGGTCCTTCGCCGACGCACGGTTCTGGCTCATCATGATGATCGGCGCCTGTACCGCGGCCAGCGTCGACAGCATCAGGTTCAGGAAAATGAACGGATAGGGATCGAACGCCATCCCCCAGCGCGCCAGCACTTCCGAATTGAGCAGCATCCAGCCCAGCAGGACGACGGTGAACAGAATGATGAACCCCCACGATCCGCCAACCGCAGCGACGCGATCGGACAGGCGCGCGCCAAAACTCGCCTCGGCGTCGTCCATGTCGGCGGCATCGCGGCTCGTCGGTTCATGCGCGGCGATCGCGCCGATGACGCGGCGTTCCTCGGCATCGAGCTCGTCAAAGGTCCGCCCGAGGAGCCGCAGCGCCAGGTCGGAAGCATGAACATCGGCGTTCACGCCCTACCCCACCCAGCGCCAGATGCCCGCGACCATATAGCCCAGCGCGCCATGCCCCCACGTTGCGACCAGCCACAGCACGATGCCGCCGAACAGCGCATGCGGCCGCGGGATCGTGTCGCCCCATGGGGTCGCGCCGCTGATCTGCCGCGCAAAGGGTATAAAGCTCGTCCGCGCCGCCCAATGCCGCCACGCATCGCCCATCAACCGCGCCTTTTTGCCGTCCTGCCCCGCCGATCCGACCAGCGCCAGAAAGACGATCGTCCCCGACAGGATGATCTGCGCGGGCGTCGGCACGACCATGACATGCGCGACCGCCCACAGCGCGAAGCCCCACATCATCGGATGGCGGGTGATCGCAAACACCCCGCGCGGTGCGCCTTGCGCTGCTGCCGCGGCGCCGGGCGCCGCCAGCGCCGGATTGCCGATCAGCGATCCCATGAACAGCACGCTGGCGAACAGCACGATGATCGACGCGAGGATCCATAATATTTCACCGACCGCCCATAATGGCGGTTCGGGCGGCATCCCGCGCCACGCCTGCACCAGCATGATGAAGGTCGCGATCGCGACGATCGAATAGACGATCTGGAACCCACGCTCACCCAGCCGACTGGCAAGGCCGTGCCGCAGCGGATGCGACAGCATCAGATGCGAGCCGACGAACAACGCGCAGGTCGTCATCAAAAGCGACATCGGTTGCATGGACAGTCTCTCCTCTCCCAACGTCGCCAAACTATCACATTCGTCACCCCGGCGTATGCCGGGATGACGAACTATCTCTTATCGATCATAAGCCTTGGGCAACGCGCCTTCGCCCGGCGTCGCATAGCGGTCGCGCAGGCGGTCCTGCCGCGTCGTCAGCGATTGCGCCTTGCCGTCGATCCAGATCGCGGTCGGGCGGCTGCCCAGCTCCAGCGGATCATTGTCCCACATCACGACGTCGCCGACGCGGCCGGGACGCAGCGACCCGATGCTGGCCTCCATGCCGACCGCGCGCGCGGGCGCGCTGCTGATCGACGCGAACGCCTGATCCCACGTCATGCCGCTGGCACCCGGCACACGCGCCAGCCCGACCAGATTGCCGGCATATTGCGTCGTATAGCCCATCTTGTGCGCATCATCGTCGTCGAACACGCCGACCGACACATCGACTCCGGCAGCTTTCAGCCGTCCGGCATTCGATTGCGTGGCTGCGAGCCGCTCGAAACTGTCGGGAAGGTCACTCAAAGGCGAAACGAGAACCGGAACCTTCGCCGCAGCAATCTCGCGCGCCACCAGCCAGCCGTCGGTCACCCCGACCAGCACCAGCTTCAGCGCCGGAAACTCCTGGCGCAGCTTCAGCACATTGACGATGTCGGCGGCGCGATCGACGCGCACAAATAGCGGCGTCGTGCCGTTAATCACCTGCACCAGCGCATCGGCGTCGGCGCGCTGGATCATCGCGTCATTGCCCCATTCGGCAAGCGTCGCGGGGTTGCGCGCATAGCTGCGCGCGGCGAGCAATTGTTCGCGGAACAACAGGAAGGTTGCGGCGCGGCTACCGCCCGCCTTCGCCGCCCCAGCCTCGCCAAACGCCACAAATTGCAGCGCGCGCGGCTTGGTCACCATGTCCATATCATCGGCCAGGTCGACGACCGCGCCCTGCCCGGCGAACAAATTGCTGCTGCCCCCCGGTGCGACAATGGCGCGGGTGACACCCGAGGCGCGATTAACCGCGACCGGCGATCCCATCGGATTGAGCGCGGGGGCAATATCGAGCCCCGCCGAAAAACGCGTGCGCGGTGCATTGCGATCGTTGGTGCCGCCCACCGCGTCGACCTCGACCAGCCCCACCCGGCTGAACGCCGCGACGATCCCAGGCGTGACCCAGCGGCCCCCGGCATCGACGCGCTCGACGCCCGCGGGGACGGAGACGCCCGCGCCCGCAGCGACAACCTTGCCGCCGCGCACGACGACGGTACCGCCGTCGATCGGCGCGCTGCCGTCACCGATGACGAGCTTGGCGTTGGTGATCGCGATGTCTTGGGCCGCAGCCGGAGCCGCGATCAGTGCCACGGCGGAAAGAAGGAGGGCGCGGATCATTTCACATCTCCCTCGCCGGGCTGGCCCAGCTCGAAATCACTCACCGGACGGCGCTTCGGATCCATCGCATCGTACATCAACGCGCCATCGACCCACACCTTTTCGGGCCGCGTGTAGGCGCTGAACGGATTACCGTTCCACAGCACCACGTCGGCCATCTTGCCCGGCTTCAGACTGCCCGTTTTGTCGCCGATCCCCAGCGCCTTCGCCGGGTTATACGACAGCCAGGTCCACGCTACCTCGTCACTGACCTCGATCCCCATGCGGCGCCCCGCGGCGCGCGCTTTCGCGGCTTCCTGATTCAACCGCTGGATCTGGTTGGCGTCATCAGAATGGACGATGGTGCAGGCACCGGCATTATAGACCAGCGGGATATTTTCGTTGATCGCATCATAGGCTTCCATCTTGAAGCCCCACCAGTCGGCCCACATCGCCGAACAAATGCCTTCTTTGGCCAGGATGTCGGCGATTTTGTAGCTTTCGACCGCGTGATGGAACGTCGAAACCTTATAGCCAAATTCCTTCGACATATCGATCACCAGCGCCATTTCGTCTGCGCGGTAGCAGTGGTTGTGGATCAGGATTTCGCCCGCCAGCACGCCAGCCAACGTTTCCATCGCCAGGTCGCGGTCGACGGCTTTCCCGTCGTCCATCTTCTTCTTGTACGCGGCGGCCTTCTGCCACGTTGCACGGTTGACCGCGAAATTGCCCATGCGGGTCGAGGGCGCCCGGCCCTTGCCGCCATAGACGCGCTTCGGATTTTCGCCGCACGCCATTTTCAGGCCGTAAGGGGCATCGGGGAATTTCATCCCCTGCACCGTGCGCGACGGCACGTTCTTCAGCGTGATCGAGCGTCCACCCATCAAATTCGCGCTGCCTGGCAGGATCTGGAGTGACGTCACGCCGCCATTGGCAAGCGCGCGACTGAACCCCGGATCCTGCGGCCAGACGCTATGTTCGGACCAGACTTCGGGCGTCGTCGGCGACGTCGCCTCATTGCCGTCCGAATGCGCGTCGACGCTGGGCGAAGGATAGTCGCCAAGGTGGCTGTGGATGTCGATCACGCCCGGGGTGACGAACTTTCCGGTCCCGTCGATCACGTCATAATCGGCAGGGATCGCCATGTCGGCGCCGCCGACCGCCTCGACCTTGCCGCCCGCAAACAGCACGACGCCATTGTCGATCCGCCCGCCTTCGCCGTCAAAGATCGTCACGCCGCGCACCGCGGTCGGCCGCCCGCCATAGGGGCGATAGGTCGACGGATAAGGATCCTTGTTGAACTTGGCGGGCTTTTCGGCCGTAGCCGGTTTGTCGCTCGCCGACTTCGCTTCTCCACCCGTCGCTGCACAGCCGACAAGCGCCAGCGATACCGCAGCCAGCAGGCTGCCCTTCACACCATGGATCATGGATTACGCTCCCTTGGGTGCAGGATGAATGCCCGCGGCCTGCGGCTCGCCAAGCTCGCCTTGTCCGGCCAGATCGTCGCTGTCGCGCAGCGTGTCGAGGTGCATCAGCTTTTTGATCAGCGGCGATACCAGGATGACGAGGACACCAAAGCCGATCGCCCACAAACCGATCGTTTGATAAACATCGAGCACCAGCTGCTTGCCAGCACCCTCGCCGCTCGCCTTTTCCGATCCCGTCGCCGACGCAATCAGGCCCGCAGCGAAATTGCCGGTGGCCGAAGCGAAGAACCAGGTACCCATGATCAGCGACGCCATATGCGCCGGGGCCAGCCGGTTCATCGCGCTGAGACCCACGGGCGACAGGCAAAGCTCGCCGGTCGTGTGCAGCAAATAGATCAGGAAGATGAACAGCACCGGCGTCGCGCTGCCGATACCCACCGCTTCGGCGCCCCATTTGAGGACGAGGAAGCCAAGGCCGAGCTGAAGCATCGCGAGGCCGAATTTTGCCGGTGCCGAAGGCTCCATGTTGCGACGGCCGAGCCACGTCCACAGCGCGGCGAACAGCGGCGCCAGCAGCACGATGTAACCGGCATTGAGCGACTGGAACACCGATGCAGGCACCCCGGCGCGATCGACGTAACGATCGGTGAACAGGTTCAGCGACGAACCCGCCTGTTCGAACAAAGCCCAGAACAGGATCGACCCGAGGATCAGGAACATCGCGGCAAAGATGCGGTCGCGATCTTCGCGCGGCAGCTTCACGACGGCGGTAAAGATCACATAGGCCACCAGCGCGGCGCCTGCGACGCCCAGCAACGTGCCGACGACACTCTGGTTCTGCACCATCCACCAGCACAGGCCGACAGCGACGAGGCCGACGAGATAGATCAGCCATTCCAGCTTGATCCCCATCACCGGCGACGCGAGCTTTACGGGATCGGGCGCTTCGCCGCGGCCGAGCAGCAACGGCTTGCCCAGGATGAAGACGATCAGGCCGAGCAGCATGCCGACGCCGGCAGCGCCAAAGCCATAGGCCCAACCATAGGTTTCGCCGAGATAGCCACAGAGCAGCGCGCCAAGGAAGGCGCCAAGGTTAATCCCCATATAGAAGATCGTGTAGGCGCCGTCGCGGCGCACGTCGGTGCGCGGGTAAAGCTGGCCGACGATCACCGAGATATTGGCTTTCAGGAAGCCCGAACCCACGATGATAAATGCCAGCGCCAGCCAGAAGATGTTCAGGCTGGCCGGATCCTGTCCGCCATTGCCCTCAAAACCCATGATGAAGTGACCGAATGTCAGCAACACCGCGCCGTACAGCACCGCCTTTCGCTGCCCCAGCCACTTGTCCGCCAGATACCCGCCGAGCACCGGGGTGATATAAACGAGCGCGGTGTAGGCACCATAAATGACGCCCGATTCCCCGTCCGAAAACAACCAATGCTTGGTGAGGTAAAAGATCAAAAGCGCGCGCATCCCGTAATAGGAAAAACGCTCCCACATCTCGGCGAAGAACAGGACGAACAGCCCCTTGGGATGGCCGAGGAAGGTTCCTGCGGCATCTCCCGGCTGGGCATAGGCTTTGGTCATGTGCGACTTTTCCCTGGATATTGTTGGTTTGGGTGCCGTCGGTGCGGCCCGGTTATGCGGCAACCTAACGCGAAAATTGCGTAATGGAAGAATCTAATTGCGCGTGAAACTGGTTGAGTCGGGCCAATTTCTATTGCGAACGGTTCGCAACACTTGCGCGGCGCCTTGGAAAAGGCCACATGGGCGCGATGTTCAACGACACCTCTTCGCTCCGCACCCACCTCGCCACCCGCCGATCGGGCAAGGCGCGCGATATGATTGCTCCCGGTCCCGACGCCGCGGAGTTGCGCGACATCATCGCGCTCGCGCTGCGCACCCCCGACCATGGCAAGCTCGCCCCATGGCGCATCATCACCGTTGCTGCCGATCAACGCGAGGCCTTCGCGGCGCTGCTCAAGACCGCTTGGGTCGCGGAAAACCCCGGCGCCGCCGGGCTCGATCTATCCGCGCTCGACCAGTTTGCGCATCAGGCGCCGACCCTGCTCGTGCTCCTGTCGAGCCCGGTCGCGGGGAGCAAAATCCCGGTGTGGGAACAACAGATGTCGGCGGGCGCGGTCGGCATGAACCTGCTCCACGCCGCGCATGCGCATGGCTTCGTCGGCAGCTGGCTGACCGGCTGGGCCGCCTATAATCCCGACGTCGCCGCCGCGTTCGGCGCGCAGGACGGCGACACGATCGTCGGCTATTTCTTCCTCGGTTCACCCGCCCGCGACCTCGACGAACGCCCACGCCCCGAATATGATGCCGTTGTTCGGGCTTGGGAAATTTAGTTACGCCGCATCGCGGTCTTTTGTAATAACCGGTATTTGACTGTGCTGCTGTCTTATGGCATTAAGGCGGCATGCTCGATCAATCAAAACCTGTATATCAGCGTCTGCGCGACGTCATCGCCAACGCGATCCTCGACGGCAGCTTTCGCGACGGTGACATGCTCCCCTCGGTCCGCTCGCTCGCGGCCGAGGAAGGCGCCAATCCGCTGACCGTCGCCAAGGCGTATCAGACCTTTCAGGACGAAGGACTGGTGACGGTCAAACGCGGCGTCGGGATGTTTGTCGCCGAGGGCGCCACCGAACGGCTGCGCACCCTGATGCGCGAAGATTTCCTGACCAACGTCTGGCCCCCCGTCGCCGACCAGATGCGCCGCATCGGTTTGGATGCGCGGACCTTGCTGGATTTGACCGAGGCCTGATCCGTTTTTCCGTTTGGGGGTGGTTTCGAAACCATCCTCGTCTTCCGTTCGTGTCGAGCGAAGTCGAGACACGCGAAGGCTGGTGCTTGCCAAGCGTGTCTCGACTTCGCTCGACACGAACGGGGTTATGAGTTTGGCTTGACGACT
>JAHJHL010000146.1 GCA_018823905.1 Alphaproteobacteria bacterium | reverse complement strand
GGCACCGATGGGGCGGGATTTTGTGGCGTTGGAGCGGGATTGAGAAACAATCCTCCCCGTGGCGAAGCCATGGGGAGGGGGACCGTCGCCGCAGGCGATGGTGGAGGGGCCGCAACGGCAGCGCCAATGCCCCTCCGTCAGCGCTTCGCGCTGCCACCTCCCCATCGCTGCGCGACAGGGAGGATTATCACCCTCAATAAATATGCACCGCCTTGGTCACCAGATACCCATCCAGCCCCTCCGGCCCGCTCTCGCTGCCAAAGCCCGATTCCTTGATCCCGCCAAACGGCATGTCGTTCGCAGAAATCACAAAGCTGTTGATCCCGACCATCCCGCTTTCGATGCCATCGGCGATGCGGTTGATACGGCGGCCGTTCTCGGTGAACGCAAAAGCCGCAAGGCCGTAGGGCAGCCGGTTCGCCTGTTCGAGCGCCTCATCCTCAGTCCTGAAGGGCCGGATCAGCGCCATCGGGCCGAACGGTTCGTTGTTCATTGCATCGGCGTCGAGCGGCACGTCGGCAAGCGCGGTCGGCTGGAAGAAATAGCCGTCCCCCGGCGCCGCGCCGCCCGCGATCACGCGCGCACCCTTCGCCTTGGCGTCGGCAACAAGCGCCTCCAATGCCGGGATACGGCGCGCGTTCGCCAGTGGCCCCATCTGGGTATCGGCGTCGAGCCCGCTTCCGATCTTCACCTTCTTCGTGCGGTCGGCGAACCCCGCGACGAAGGCGTCGTAAATCCCTTCCTGCACATAAAAGCGCGTCGGCGACACGCAGACTTGCCCCGCATTGCGGAACTTCTGCATGACCACGCGGTCGAGCGTGCTCTCAAGGTCGCAATCGTCAAAGATCAGCACGGGGGCATGGCCGCCGAGCTCCATCGTGATCCGCTGAACGCGATCGGCAGCGAGTTTCATCAGATGTTTGCCGACCGCGGTCGATCCCGTGAAGCTGACCTTGCGGATCACCTCGCTGCCCAGCAGGTGGCGACTGATCATGTCGGGATTGCCGTAAACGAGCTGGACGACGTCGCCGGGAATGCCTGCGTCGGCCAGGCAGCGCATGATCGCGCTGGTACAGCCCGGGGTTTCCTCGGGCGCCTTGGCGATCACGACGCAGCCCGCGGCGAGCGCGGGGGCGATTTTTTTGACCATCAGATTGACCGGGAAATTCCACGGGCTGAACGCCGCGACCGGACCGACCGGCTGGCGCAAGACCATCGCGCGCTGCCCCGCAGGCCGCGGCGCGATGCGGCCCGCAATGCGCTTTCCTTCCTCGGCGAAATATTCGAGCAGCGATGAGGCCGACAGCACTTCGCCGCGCGCCTCGGCGATCGGCTTGCCCTGTTCGAGCGTCAGCAGCGTCGCGATATGGTCGGCGCGCTCGCGGATCAGTCCGGCGGCCTTGCGCATCAGCGCGGCGCGCTCGTCGGGAGTCTTCGCGCGCCACACCGGCCAGCCGCGCGCCGCCGCGGCCAGCGCCTCGTCGAGGTCGGCGGCGGTAGCGACCGGAAGTTCGGCGATCGTGCCCGCGGTGGCGGGGTTATAGACCGGCCGTGCTTCGCGCCCCTCACCGCTCCGCCAGGCGCCGTTGATGAAAAGCTGGAGGTCGGCGTCGTAGGTGGGGGTCATGGGATTATCCTGTCTGCTCCGTTCGCATCGAGCGAAGTCGAGATGCCCCTCGACCTCGCTCCACGCCAATGGGTGTCTCGACTTCGCTCGACACGAACGGAATTGGGGTTGGCTTTAGATAGCGGCGATATAGGATCGGCTCAGCGATAGTTAAAGCTGATGCTGATCCGCTCGCCCTTGCCGGCATGCGGCATCACTTCGTGGCGCAGCCAGCTTTCCCACAGGAACACCCGTCCCGCCGCGGGCTCGGCATAGACGAAGGGCAGCAAATACTCGGGCGCATCGTCGCTGCGTCCCGGCGCCGCCATCAGCATCGCCAGCCGCGGGTCTTCCAGCTTCAGCGCCCCCGATCCCGGCGGGACCGCGACATAGAAGGTGCCCGACACGATGCTGTGTGGGTGGATATGGCCGCTGTGCGTGCCGCCGGGTTTCAGGACGTTGACCCACAGGCTGTCGAGCTTCAGCGGCTTGGCGAGGTCGAAATGCGCCGCCTTCGCAAACGCCTTCACTTCCTTGTCGAGCAAGCGCTTGAGGTCGTGGAACGCCGGATCGCGCTCGGGCAGGTCGTTCAGGCTCGCATAACTCGTATAACCCTTATAGCCATGGTCGCGGCTCCACGCGCGCCCCGCGCCATCTTCCTCGGCGAACAAACGGCTGCTGTCCTCCAGCTCGGCGAGCAGGTCGGGGGTGCCGATGTCGGCTTCATAGAAAAGACTGGCGAACAGCGATCGAACGGGCATGATGGCCGCAAAGCACAGCAAGTGCGGACACGCAAGGGAGACGGGAATGGCCGAGTTCGAATTGATCGCCGATGGATTGCGCTTTCCCGAAGCCCCGGTTGTGATGGACGACGGCAGCGTCATCGTCGTCGAGATCGAGGCGGGGCGCATCACGCGCTGCTGGCCGGGCGGCAACAAGCAGGTCATCGCGACCCCCGGCGGCGGCCCCAACGGCCTCGCGATCGGCCCCGATGGCAAGCTCTATTGCTGCAATAACGGCGGCTTCAACTATGTCGAATCGGATGGCTACCTCGCGCCGCACGGCATCGCCGACGATTATTCGGGCGGCCGCATCGAGCGCATCGACATCGATACCGGCGCCGTCGAAATACTCTACAAATCGGGTGATCATGGCGCCGTGCTGCGCGGCCCCAACGACATCGTCTTCGACAACCACGGCGGCTTCTGGTTCACCGACCATGGCAAGGTCGACTATGCCAAGCGCTGCCACGACATCGTCGGCATTTTTTACGCCAAGGCCGATGGCAGTTTCATTGAGGAAGTCATCTTCCCTTCGAACAACCCCAACGGCGTCGGCCTGTCACCCGATGGCGACGCGCTCTACGCCGCCGAAACCTACACCTGCCGCCTGATGAAGTTCAATATCACCGCCCCCGGCAAGGTCGCCCCCGACGCTGGCCCCGGCGGCCCCGGCATCCCGCTCTATCGCCCCGCCGGCTATAAATTCTTCGACAGCCTGGCGGTCGAGGCATCGGGCAATATCTGTGTCGCAACGATCGGCGAGTGCGGCATTTCGGTCGTCGGCCCCGACGGGTCGCTGGTCGAATTTGTCGCGACCGACGATATTTTCACCACCAACATCGCGTTCGGCGGACCCGACCGGCAGGATGCCTATATCACCCTGTCGGGGACGGGTCGGCTAGTAAAGACGCGTTGGGCGCGACCGGGGCTACAACTGCAATATTGACTTAGCTAACCGGCTTAGCTAAGTTAGTCGACATGACCGTCGTTACCATTCACGAGGCCAAGACAAATCTGTCGCGCCTGATCGCCCGCGTCCTCGCGGGCGAAGAAGTGACGATCGCGCGCGGCAAGGAACCGGTGGTAAAGCTGATGCCGGTGAAGGAAGCGGTGAAGCCGAAACGCCAGCTAGGCCGCTTGGCCCATCTTGTTCCGCCAGGAAAAGATCCACTCGAAGATGGATTTTGGGATCCACTGCCCGACGAAGATCTCGCGCTATGGAATTGCGAAGTCGATGATCCGAACGACACGCTTTGACCAGGGGCTTTCTTTTCGACACGCATAGCCTGTTATGGGCAACCTACGCTCCCGAGCGATTGCCGGCGGCGGTTCACAACCTGCTCCACGATCGGGACGGCGACGTTTTTGCGTCTGCCATCTCGGCTTTCGAAATCGCACAAAAGCACCGCCTCGGGAAACTGGATTTCGCACGCAATCATGCGGAAGATTTCCTCCGCGAAATTGCGAAGGACGATTATCTTCCGCTTTCGCTGACCGCAGAGCATGCGCGGCTCGCTGGCGCACTGCCAATGCCACATCGCGACGCGCTCGACCGTATGCTGATCGCGCAGGCCCAGATCGAGCAGCTGACGCTGATTTCCAACGAAGCGCTGTTCGACCAGTTCGGCGTCATCCGTTTCTGGTAGGAGTTCTTCCCATGCACCGCGAAACCCATGCCGCCAGCCGCATCGGCTGGCTACGCGCCGCAATCCTGGGCGCCAACGACGGGATCGTGTCGACCGCCAGCCTGATCGCCGGGGTCGCCGCGGCCGGGGCGTCCGCCTCGACGATCCTTGTCACCGGCACCGCCGGGCTTGTCGCCGGGGCCATGTCGATGGCGGCGGGCGAATATGTTTCGGTCAGTTCGCAGGGCGATGCCGAAAAGGCCGATATTGCCAAGGAGAAGCGCGAGCTCGCGACGGTGCCCGAACTGGAACTCGAAGAACTAACGCAAATCTATCAGCAGCGCGGCCTAGACCGTCCGCTTGCCGAACAGGTCGCAGTGCAGCTCACTGCGCACAACGCGCTCGACAGCCATTTGCGCGACGAACTAGGTCTGACCAGCGAGATGGCGGCGCGCCCGATTCAGGCGGCGGCCGCGTCGGCGGCGAGCTTCACCGTTGGCGCGACGCTCCCGCTGGCGATCGTACTGCTCGTCACCGGCCCGTATTTGCCATGGATCGTCTCCGCCGCCTCGTTGATTTTCCTGGCAATTCTCGGGGCGCTGGGCGCGTGGGCGGGCAACGCGCCCATCGCCCGCGCCGTCCTTCGCGTCAGCTTTTGGGGCGCCGTCGCAATGGGGGTGACGATGGCGATCGGCTCGCTATTCGGGACGACGGTCGGCTGACTAGCGCGCCCTGCGCGATTGTCAGCGCGGGCTGCATCTGTATGACTAACGCGTAACCCGCGAAGGCGGCACGACAATCGGAGGGGTCCGTAAATGAGCAGAACAAGCTGGGCGATCGACATCGATCGCGACGATATCCCGCAAGCCCAATTGGTCGCCGATCCCGACACGCCGCTGGCAGCCGGACAGGTGCGCGTCCATATCGACAGCTATGCGATGACCGCGAACAACATCACCTATGCGGTGTTCGGCAAGCCCGCCGGGCTGTTCGGCAATGATCAGGGCTATTGGGATTTCTTCGCCGAACCGGGCGAGCCGGGCCGCTTGCCAGTGTGGGGCTTCGCCACCGTGACCGAAAGCACCGCCGAGGGCGTCGCGGTCGGCGACCGTTTCTACGGCTATTATCCGATGGCGAGCGATGCCGTGCTCACCGTCGGCAAGGCCGGGCCGGGCGGCTTCACCGACATCACCCCGCGCCGCACCACCCTGCCGCCGATCTATAACCAGTATCAGAGGATCGAAGCGCTGCCCGACTATCGCGCCGCGGATCATGATTATTGGCCGGTGTTCCGGCCGCTGTTCCTCACCGGCTGGCTGATCGCCGACCAGTTCGAGGATGAGGGAGATTATGGCGTCCAGCAGATTTTGATCGCCAGCGCGTCGAGCAAGACCGCGATCGGGCTGGGCTTCGCGCTCAAGCAACGCGCCGACCGCCCCGAAACGATCGGGCTGACCAGCGCCGCTAATGTCGAGGCACTCGCCGCGCAGGGCATTTACGACCGCGTCATCAGCTACGATCAGATCATGACGCTCAACGCCGCCACCCCCGCGGCGCTGGTCGACATGGCGGGCAATGGTGCGGTAACGCGCGTCGTCCACAGCCATTTCGGCAGCCAGCTGCTCGCGTCGATCATCGTCGGCAAATCGCATTGGGACGCGCAGGCCGATGTCGAGGGATTGCCCGGTCCCGAACGCCAAGGTTTCTTTGCCCCCGGCCGCAGCCAGAAGCGCATCGCCGACTGGGGCGGCGCGGTATTCGGGCAAAAGATCGCCGAAGCATGGCTGGCCTTCATGGATATTGCCCCGCGGCTCGCCAGCATCGATAAGCGCAGCGGCGGCGACGCCGCGCTCGCCGCCTATCGGGAAATGCTCTCGGGACAGGCCGACCCCAGGACGGGGATTGTTGTCATTCCATGAGCATCACCACCGTAATTTTCGATTTCGGCGGCGTTATCACCTCGTCGCCGTTCGAGGCGTTCAACCGGCTGGAGGACGAACGCGGGCTGCCGCGCGATTTCGTGCGCCGCGTCAACGCCGCCGACCCCGACAGCAATGCCTGGGCAAAGTTCGAGCGGGCCGAGATCGATGCCGCGGCGTTTGATGAACTG
Organism: Alphaproteobacteria bacterium; assembly: GCA_018823905.1. GTDB lineage: Bacteria > Pseudomonadota > Alphaproteobacteria > Sphingomonadales > Sphingomonadaceae > Sphingopyxis. The sequence continues at coordinate 655 of JAHJHL010000146.1, read as the reverse complement.
TTCGCCGCAGAGGCGCGGGCGCTGGGGCATGAACTGGAGGGCGAAGCGGTGCTTGCGGTGCTCGCCGGTGCGGTACGCCCCGCGATGGTCGCGGCGCTCGACACGCTGAAAGCCAAGGGCTTCACGATTGGCTGCATTACCAACAATGTACCGTCCGGCCACGGCGCCGGCATGGCGCGCAGTTTCGCCAAGGCCGAGGAGGTCGCCGCGATCATGGCGCGCTTCGACCATGTCATCGAATCGAGCAAGGTCGGGGTCCGCAAGCCCGATCCGCGGATTTATGAGATGATGTGCGAAGCACTCGGGGTTGAAGCCGCCGCCTGCATCTATCTCGACGACCTCGGCATCAACTGCAAACCCGCGGCGCAGCTGGGTATGCACGCGATCAAGGTGACCAGCGGCGAGCAGGCGCTGGCCGACCTGTCGGCGGCGCTGGGGATGGCGTTGATTTGACAGCCGACCCTCGCTCACACCCTGAATGACGGTTTTGGGGTGGGAAGCGGACGTTGCTTATTTCGTCATCCCGGACTTGATCCGGGTGTGGATTCACATTTGAAGTGCAACGGGATGAAGGTTTCGGCTGGGGTTTTGAAGCCGAGGCATTTTCTGGGCGTGTTGTTGTGTTTTGCGATGATGGCGTCGATGTCATTGGCTG
>JAHJHL010000145.1 GCA_018823905.1 Alphaproteobacteria bacterium | reverse complement strand
TCCACCATTCGCTTCGCGAACGGTCCCCCTCCCCATCGCTGCGCGACAGGGAGGATTTCTCCTCATCGTCATACCGGACTCGATCCGGGATCCATAGCTGCACTGTCGTCGTGGATCCCGGATCAAGTCCGGGATGACGAAGTTAGCAAACGACCGCCTCCCACCCCGTAACAGAGTCGCGGCCTCGAACGCTGTGCATAAATCGGGGGATAACCCCGGCATAACCCGGTGGATCAGCTGTTCAAACTGCGCCGGATTGCCGCGATTTCGGCGTCGAGTTCGCTGTCGGCGACGCGCAGCGCCTCGACCGTGCGGACCGCGTGGATCACCGTCGAATGATCGCGCCCGCCAAAGCGGCGCCCGATTTCGGGATAGGAGCGCGGCGTCAGTTCCTTGGCCAGATACATCGCGACCTGACGCGGGCGCGCGATCGCGCGGACGCGGCGCTTCGACGCCATTTCCGACTTGTCGAGCCGATAGTGGGCGCAGACCGCGCGCTGGATCTCGTCGATCGTGATCCGCGGCCGCGCGGTGCGGACATTTTCGGCGAGCCGGTCTTCGGCGAGCCTTAAGTCCACCGTCGTGCCGGTCAGCGCGGCATAAGCGAGCAGCTTGTTGAGCGCGCCTTCGAGCTCGCGGATGTTGCGCGTGAAATGCTTGACCAGATAGGCGACGACATCGTCGGGGACGTCGAGCATCGGCATCAGCGCCAGCCGCTGGCGAATGATCCGCTCGCGCAAATCGTCCTCGGGCGCCTCGATGTCGGCCACCAGCCCGCCCGCCAGGCGCGACAGCAACCGCGCCTCGACCCCGTCGAGCATCGACGGCGGGCGGTCGGCGGTGACGACGAGGCGCTTGCCCGCGGTCATCAGGTCATCGATCGTGTGGAGCAGTTCTTCCTGCGTCGAATTCTTGCCAATGACAAATTGCAGATCGTCGAGCAGCAGCAGGTCGGCAGCGCGCAGCCGCGCTTTAAACGCCATCATGTCGCCGCCGCGCATCGCGCCGACGAATTCGAGCATGAACTTTTCGGCCGACATCAGGATGATGGTCGCCGTCGGATGCGCCGCGGCATAATCCTGCGCGATCGCCTGGAGCAGGTGCGTCTTGCCCTGCCCGGTCCCCGAGGCGAGATAGAGCGGATTGAATTGCGGCGCCTCGACCATCGCCATGCGGCGCGCGGCATTGGCGGCGAGGATGTTGCTGCGCGCGATGACGAAGCGATCGAACGAGAGCCGCGGGTCGAAGGGCGACGGTACGGTGATCGCCGCCGGAACGGGCGTGTCGAAGGTCGGCAGCGGCGGACTGGCCAGAATCGCCGCGCGGTCGCTCGCCCCGGCGCCGCCGCGAACGGTGACGCTGCGCACCGTGGGAAGGTATTGGCGCCACGCCAGCTCGAGCCGGTCGCCAAAGCGTTCATTGATCCAGTTGGCCGAGAAGCGGCTGGCGGTTTCGAGCGTCACCACGCCCGACAGCGCGCAATATTCGCCAAAGCGGACGGGTTTGAGCCAATGGTCGAAGGTGCGCACGCCCAGATCGCGGCGCAAGCCTTCGGCAACGCGCGGCCAGAGCGCCGCGGCATCGCCGCTCATCGCTCCATCCCTTGCACCATCACCATGAAGTCTCCCGCTCTCTGTCACGCCGCTCCGCCCCCGCTGATCCCCCGTCCTCAAATCCTTCGCGCAGCCACTCCACACGCCGAGTCGTCGCTTGCGCGCAGACGCAAGCATCCTTTCCGGGATCAAGAGCCCGAAGAAGTGCGAATCATGTCGATGTGGCGGCCACCGGCGAAGGCCGACGACGCACCTGTCTAGTCAGGCCGACGCGAGTCGAGCAAGGGGCGGTGGTGTAAAAATACTGAAATAAAAATCTTGACTCGACATGGGTCGCGGAATCGCGCGGAAGTCATGTTTTCATCAATGTTTTCAGTTATTTATATATGACAATCCGGTTGCAGATCAACGAATCGCCGTAAATCCGTCACTTACCGCGCTGCAACACATTTGCCATCGTCCGGTCACAATCGAAGGCACAAAAAAAGACCCGCGGGCTCTAGGCCGACGGGTCGTTTTTGTTCCCTTTCGGGACAGCCTCGATCAGGCGATCAGATTGACGCTCTTGGTCAGGCGCGAGAATTTGCGCGCGACGGTGTTCTTGTGCAGCACGCCCTTGGCAACGCCGCGTGCCATTTCAGGCTGCGCAGCCTTCAGCGCGGTTGCCGCAGCGTCCTTGTCGCCAGCGATGATCGCGTTCTCGACCTTCTTCACCAGCGTGCGGATGCGCGAGACGCGATTCTTGTTCACGACGGTGCGCGCGGTGTTGCGGCGGATGCGCTTTTTTGCCTGCGGCGTATTGGCCATAAATTCCTCGGTTTCCAAACGGTCTAAG
>JAHJHL010000144.1 GCA_018823905.1 Alphaproteobacteria bacterium | reverse complement strand
GCCGATTTGGATCTGACGGCGCTTGCCATCCGGCGAGCAGGATTACAGGATGAAAATCAATGAAAACCGATCTCGATCACCTCCCGGCGAACAAGCAGCGCGAACTCGAACGCGTAAAGGCGATCATCTTCGAAGAATTCGAGGATGCGATCGCGCTGGGCACGATGGGCTGGAAAAAGAAGGGCCGGATCGACAAGATCATCTTGTACGGCAGCTATGCGCGCGGCGGCTGGGTCGATGAACCACACACCGCCAAGGGCTATCGTTCGGACTTCGATCTCCTGATCATCGTCAACGACAAGCGGCTGACCGACAAGTTAGACTTCTGGTCGAAGCTCGACGACCGGCTGACCCGCGAGCTTGCGATCGACAAGACGCTGCACACGCCGGTCAACTTCATCGTCCACACCCTGCAGGAAGTGAACGACGGCCTCGCGCATGGGCGCTATTTCTTCATGGACGTCGCGCGCGATGGGATCGCGCTTTACGAGTTTGACGACAAGGAATTGCACAAGCCGAAGCCGAAGACGCCTGAGCAGGCGCTGGCGATGGCAAAGGAGTATTTCGAGGAGTGGTTCCCGGCGGCGATGAAGCGCTTCGGGGGAGCGAAATATTACCGCGAACAGGGCCACTTCAAGGACGCGGCGTTCGATACGCATCAAGCCACTGAGCGGCTCTATCACTGCGTTCTGTTAGTCTGCACCTTCTACACGCCCCACGTCCATAATCTGGGGTTTTTGCGCACGCAAGCCGAGCGGTTAGACATGCGGCTGGTCGATGCATGGCCGCGTGTGCTGAAGGCGGACCGATCACGTTTCGAGAAGCTGAAGGAGGCCTATGTGAAGGCTCGCTACTCGAAGCATTATCGGGTCAGCGAAGAAGACTTGATCTGGCTTGCGGGACATGTCGAGGAACTCGGCCGGGCGGTGCATGCGATCTGCTCCGAGCGTATCGCTGTTTTGGAAGCCAGTTGTCATCCAGATTGATGATTCAATAGCCGCCGCTCTTTCCCCGGACATAGCTGCCAGATACACACTGTGTTGCCTCCGCGCATCATTCCCGACATTCGATTACGGCAGCCTGAGTCTGCTGGCGATTGCGACCGACTCCTTTATTGGGCGCAACTCGACCCAAATGTAGGGCTCTTCCATTCAACTTTGGCGACCTTTTAGGCCACCCTTTTTGCCCATGAAGCACTTGGCTTCGGTTCACTGCGCGCCAAAAAGATCTCGATATACGCCTGTCCGTCGTCAGAACATTCGGCACAACTCGCGGCGTAAATTAGCGGAGTGTGGGCTTCGTCTTGGGTTTGATATTAGGCGGCGAGCTTGCGGTGTTGCAAGCGCCGGTGTTCGATGGTCTTCCGTTTGATCCTTTCGCGCTGTTTGATGATGGTTTCGGCCCTGCCGAAGTAGGCGTCGGCGGGCGTCACGTTGTGCAGGCTCTCGTGGTATCGCTGGTGGTTGTAGTGCTCGACGAACGCCTCGATCTGGGCCTCAAGGTCGCCGGGCAGGAAGTAGTTCTCCAGCAGGATGCGGTTCTTCAAGGTCTGATGCCAGCGCTCGATCTTGCCTTGGGTCTGGGGATGCATCGGGGCGCCACGCACATGGCTCATCTTCCGAGCTTCGATGTATTCCGCCAGTTCGCCCGCGATGTAGCTGGGGCCATTATCGCTGAGCAGCCTGGGCTTATGCAGCACCGTGGCGCTGTCGCAGCCCGAGGCATTGAGGGCGAGGTCGAGCGTGTCGGTGACATCCTCGGCCCGCATGTTGGTGCACAGCTTCCAGGCGATGATGTAGCGCGAGAAGTCGTCGAGCACGGTCGACAGATACATCCAGCCCCAGCCGATAATCTTGAAGTAGGTAAAATCGGTCTGCCACATCTCATTCGGGCGGGTGGTCTTGGTGTGGAACTGATCGGCGGCCTTGATCACGACATACGCCGGACTGGTAATCAGGTCATGGGCCTTCAAAAGCCGATAAACCGTGGCTTCGGACACGAAGTAGTGCTTCTCGTCGGTGAAGCGCACCGCCAGTTCGCGCGGGGAGAGCTCGCTGTAATCCAGCGCCATCTCGACGATCTGCTGCTGGATATCGTCGCCGATGCGGTTCCACACCCGGCTCGGCGCCGATGGTCGATCTTCCAGCGCCTCCGGCCCGCCTTCGACGAAGCGATCATACCAGCGGTAGAAGGTCCGGCGGGGGATGCCGAGCTGGTCCAGCGTGCGCTTGGCGGGCAGGTGCGACTGCTCGACGGTCCGGATGATCTCGAGCTTTTCAGATGCCGGATACCTCACTCGTCGTCGCCCCCATCCGCGATCATGCTTTTTTTAAGCAGCCGGCTTTCCAGCGTCAGGTCGGCAACGCATTCCTTCAGGGCACGAGCTTCCCGGCGCAGGTCATGCACTTCGCCGGTGGTCGCAGCGCGGGCGGTGTCGCCAGCGAGCCGACGCTTGCCGGCCTCCATAAACTCCTTCGACCAGGTGTAATACAGGCTCTGCGCGATGCCTTCCTTGCGGCACAGCTCGGCGATGCTGTCCTCGCCACGCAGTCCATCGAGAACGATGCGTATCTTGTCCTCGGCCGAGAAGTGCCGCCGTGCCGCCCGGCGGATATCCTTCACCACCCGCTCAGCAGGAGCCTTCGGCGGCAATTTTTTCAAGGAGGATTTGGGCTTCATCTTCGTTCCTTCGTCACTACGACGAAGCCCAAATCCTCCTTAAATCACAACCTCAAATCTGTGCCATCGGCGCTGACGGCGGACAGTCTGGCTCGAGCTTGGGGCTCGCGATGATCCGAGCCTTGCCGCCATTGGCCGCAAGCTGCGCGAGACCGGCAGCAGCCATCCTGATCCAGTTCGACGTAAAATATCCGACGCCGCGATCATAGGAGGTCGATCGGGATAAAGCCGGAATGTAGAACAGCGACATGATTTCATGCGTCGATGTGTCGAACTTCGGCGTGGTCGGAAGTTCGCGCAAAAAAAGCTGCTGTGGCGCGGCCGCGGTTGCGGTCACCTACCCGCCTCGTTCTTGCCCATCATTCCCCCAACTATCGCCTTGCTCGCTCGCTCCTGATTGGGAGCGAAGTAGACAGGCCGCAAGTCTATTCGAGCCCGAAACGGAATTTATAACGACATTGCTTAATAGTTCGATCCATATGCCTTAGTTTGTCGGTATCGCAGCGGATCCGCTAACTATTAAATGGCCGATTCTCACGTTTCTCGTCCGAAGAGGGATAATCTGCAACCAGCCAATTTTGATCGCTAGCTCCAACTTGATTTTCTTGCAGTCACAGGGGTTGTTCAGACATCGCAGCATCGATCATGCCTCGAAAGATACTACCGAACTCATCTCTACCGGCTTGAACAGCCGTAAGTTCGGCTGCTTTAATCATCGCTATGTCGGGTTCACGCAGAGCCATGATCGCCGCCCAAGCCTCGGGCAAATAGTCCTGCCAAAGCGGCTTGCCGCCCATCGTCGCATCGGGTGGATTCGCATCCAACTCGCAAAGTGCGCGCGCGACTCGTTCTAGGCCGGAGGTCATGCCGCGAGAATAGCATAGAACTTCGACCTGACCCGATGGGATTACTATTGTTCTGCGGACGGTCCCAAATCGGTCAGATTCCCCGCTCGGAAATCGGTGACTTTCCAGAATCTCGATCCCTCTCTACAGCCGCCCAATGGCCAGACGCTCAACCATTGCGGAACGTGTCGAGGCCCTCATCCGGCGAATGGATGGGGCGCCACTTTGCGACGAATGCATTACAGACAGGCTCGACCTTTCCTCGGTTTCACAGGCAAGCGTCGCCACCGGAGCAGCTGCCGGCGTCGGAGGATTTGAGCGGCTCAAAGAGCCATGCGGCCTTTGCGGCGAGCCGCGGCACGTCATTCGTTACAAAGGCTGAACTTCGCAATTCGCCGCGGAAAGATCG
>JAHJHL010000143.1 GCA_018823905.1 Alphaproteobacteria bacterium | reverse complement strand
CCGCCATTGGGGCCACAGACGCCCCGCACCGCCCCGGGTCGGATTACCCGGAATCAGAGGCCCCGCCCGGCATTGGGCCAGGCGGGCGAAGGAAACTCCATGTTTGACGTGAAAAAAGTATCGATCGAGTGGGGCGGTGAAACGCTGACCCTCGAAACGGGCAAGGTTGCCCGTCAGGCCGACGGCGCGGTTGTCGCGACGCTCGGCGAAACGATGGTTCTGGCCGCGGTCACCGCCGCCAAGACGGTCAAGGAAGGGCAGGATTTCTTCCCGCTCACCGTCCATTATCAGGAAAAATATTCGGGCGCAGGCCGCATCCCCGGCGGCTTCTTCAAGCGCGAACGCGGTGCGACCGAAAAGGAAACCTTGGTTTCGCGTCTGACCGATCGTCCGATCCGTCCGCTGTTCCCCGAAGGTTTCTACAACGAAATCAACGTCATTGCTCAGGTTCTGAGCTATGACGGCCATAACGAACCCGACATCCTCGCGATGGTTGCCGCGTCCGCAGCTCTTACCATTTCGGGCGTGCCCTTCATGGGTCCGATCGGCGCCGCGCGCGTTGGTTATGTCGATGGCGAATATATTCTGAACCCGACCGACGCGCAGGTTGCCGAAGGCGACCTCGACCTCGTCGTCGCCGCCACTTACGACGCGGTGATGATGGTCGAATCCGAAGCCAATGAGCTGTCGGAAGAGATCATGCTCGGCGCCGTGCTGTTCGCGCATGATGCGTGTAAGGATGTCGTCAAGGCGATCGTGAAGCTGGCCGAACAGGCTGCCAAAGATCCCTGGGACATGGCCGAACAGGCCGACCTGACCGCCGCCAAGGACAAGCTGAAGAAGCTGATCGGCAAGGACATCGCCGCCGCGTACAAGCTGACCGACAAATCGGCCCGTTCGAACGCGCTGAACGAAGCCCGCGCCAAGGCCAAGGAAGCTTTCGCCGACGCCGCGCCGCAGGACCAGATGGCCGCCGGCAAGCTGATGAAGAAGCTGGAAGCCGAGATCGTGCGCGGCGCCATCCTCAAGGACGGCAAGCGCATCGACGGACGCACCACGACGCAGATTCGTCCGATCCTTGCCGAAACGCACTTCCTGCCCCGTGCGCATGGTTCGGCGCTGTTCACGCGCGGCGAGACGCAGACGATCGCGACTTGCACCTTGGGCACCAAGGACAGCGAGCAGATGATCGACGGCCTCAACGGCCTCAGCTACTCGAACTTCATGCTGCACTATAACTTCCCGCCCTATTCGGTCGGCGAAGTTGGCCGCTTCGGGGCGCCCAGCCGCCGCGACATCGGCCATGGCAAGCTGGCATGGCGTGCGCTGCACGCGGTGCTGCCGACGAAGGACGAATTCCCCTACACGATCCGCATCACCAGCGACATCACCGAGTCGAACGGCTCGTCGTCGATGGCGTCGGTCTGCGGCGGTTCGCTCGCCATGATGGACGCGGGCGTACCGCTCAAGCGTCCGGTTTCGGGCATTGCGATGGGCCTGATCCTCGAAGGCAAGGATTTCGCGATCCTGTCGGACATCCTGGGCGATGAAGATCACCTCGGCGACATGGATTTCAAGGTGGCGGGCACGTCCGAAGGCATCACCACGATGCAGATGGACATTAAGATTGCGGGCATCACGCGCGAGATTTTCGAAGCCGCACTGAATCAGGCCAAGGAAGGCCGCGCGCACATCCTGGGCGAAATGGCGAAGGCGCTGGGCGAAGCCCGCACCGAGCTGTCCGATTATGCCCCGCGTATCGAAACGATGCAGATCGACAAGGCGAAGATCCGCGACATCATCGGCACCGGCGGCAAGGTGATCCGCGAGATCGTCGCGACCACCGGCGCCAAGGTCGATATTGACGACGAAGGTCTGATCAAGATTTCGTCGAGCGATCCGGCGCAGATCGAAGCCGCGCGCAAGTGGATTTCGGGCATCGTCGAAGAAGCCGAAGTCGGCAAAATCTATGACGGCAAGGTCGTCAACCTCGTCGATTTCGGGGCGTTCGTGAATTTCATGGGCGGCAAGGACGGTCTCGTCCATGTGTCCGAAATCGCCAACGAGCGCGTCGAAAAGGTCTCCGACGTTCTGGCCGAGGGTCAGGAAGTCAAGGTCAAGGTGCTCGAGATCGACCAGCGCGGCAAGGTTCGCCTGTCGATGCGCGTCGTCGATCAGGAAACCGGCGCCGAGCTGGAAGACACCCGCCCGCCGCGTGAAGGCGGCGACCGTGGTCCGCGCGGCCCGCGCCGTGATGGCGGCGGCGGCGATCGTGGCCCGCGCGGCGACGGTGGTGGTCGCGGCGACCGCGGTCCGCGCCGCGATGGTGGCGGTGATCGTGGTCCGCGCCGTGACGGCGGCGCCGGTGGCGATCGTGGCCCGCGCCGCGAACGCAACGAAGGTCCGGAAGATCAGGGCCATGTGCCCGACTTCCTGAAGGACTAAGCCTTCGGTTTATCGAACAAGGAAAGGGGCTGCCGAGAGGCGGCCCCTTTTTTCTTAACCTGTTTAAGGATATGAGAATATTCAGGCAGGGGAGGCGTAGGGCGATGCGTAAGTGGAGCGTTCTGTTTCTTGCAGCCGCTTTAATCGCCGTCTCTGGACTCTTGGGGACCTCGACCAGCGCCTGCGCCTGCGTCGAGCCGATGCCGGAAAAGGAGCTGCGAGTCCTGATCCGAAAAGCAGACAAAGGTGATATCCGCGCTGCCGGTCAAGTGTGGCAGGAATATGCGCTTGTTCGTGAGGATCGCCGCAACGGAAAGATATGGGCGAGCCGAGCGATTCGCGTTGGAGATCCGCATACGATGTTGGTCATGGCCGACGATTGGATGTGGGAAGGTCAGCGTGCTATCCAAAAACGGCATAAGCTGGTTTTCTATGACGCCGCGATCCGGCTATTGGAGAACGGATATCGCAATCGCAACATACTTTCCACCTGTGGTCCCAACGGGTCCAACGATCGATATTTTTACATCGCCAAGCTTCGCAGCGCGCGTGCAGCCCTAACCACTGCGAGCAGCGGTCCGAGCGACTGGATTCGCAGCGCAGGCAGGAAAAACGCTTCGGCCGCATATCATGTTGCGAACCACTATTTTTGGGTGGAACTTGACCAAAGTAAGCGTGGGCAATGGGAGCTTCGCGCTTCCGAACTCGGTGACCCGATGTACGCGGGTAGCGTCGTCGACGCGCGCCCGCAGTCGGATGACATTCGAGATATTGTCTATTCGTTGGGCAGGACTGATGAGATCGAAAAATTGGGCGACAGCTGGGTTCAAAAGGCCGTGACTGTTGAGCTTCGGGATCGACTGGCCAGAACCCGGCATTTTGCCAGTGGCAAAAAGAGCAAATTTGTCGACGGCAATTGCAAAATCACCTGACGGAATTTTCAAACGCGGCAAACGCAGCCTTCTGCTTGTTGCGCTAACGCCGCGATGCCGCGCTATTTGCGCGCCGCTGCGCTCTTGTCGCGGATCGCCTTGAATTCGCTACCCGCTTTCCAGTCGGGCCAGCGCGCCGAACGCGCCAGCTCGTCGCCGATCGTGTAGAACAGCGAAATATCCTGTACCGCGCCGTCGAGGTTCCAGTCCGGGCTCCAGGCGTCGCACGCCTGATGATAGCATTTGCCGGTATAGGCATCGACCCATGCCTGTCCGGCGGGCTTGCCGCCGTTGACGAGATCGGAGGCGCCGGCGATGCCCATCATCAGCAGCACGGGGACGCCGCGCTTGGCCATGCTGAAATGGTCGGCGCGGTAGAACAGGCCGCGTTCGGGGAGGCTCTCCACCGAGACGGTGCGGCCTTGGGTCGCCGCAACGCGCGCCAGGTCGTCTTCGAGACTGCCATGTCCCTTGCCGACAAGGACGACGTCCTTTGCCTTTCCGGCGGTTTGGAGGATATCGAGGCCGAAGTTGGCGACGGTCTTTTCGACCGGAAAGATCGGGTTGGCGGCATAGGCTTCGGAGCCCAAAAGCCCGCGTTCTTCGGCGGTCCAGAAGGCGAAGACGATGCTGCGGTCGGGCGGTGGTGCGGCTTTGAAGCCGCGGGCAATTTCGAACAATCCCGCGACGCCGAGTGCATCGTCGTTGGCACCGGCGCGATAGATACGCCCCGACTCGTCGGGCGCGCCTTCACCATACGCATCCCAATGGGCGCCATACATCACGACCTCATCGGGGCGCTTGGCGCCCGGGATTTTCGCGAGGACGTTCTGGCTTTGCACGACCGCCTGCGTCACCGGGATCGCCGCGTTGAAGCGGGTGCCGAGATCGACGGGTTTGAAATCCTTGCGCCGCGCGGTGATACGCAGCTTGGCGAGATCCTGTCCGGCATCGGTGAATAATTTTGTCGCGGTTTCGCCCGAAATCCAGCCTTGCAGCGCCAGGCTCGTCACCTTTTCGGGCGGGACGACGAGGCCATAATTTTCGCCGCCGGGGCTTTTGACGACGTTCCAGCCATAGCCGACGCCATCGGTGTCGTGAACGATCAGCGCGCCGATCGCGCCGCGCCGCGCCGCCTCTTCGAACTTGTAGGTCCAGCGCCCGTAATAGGTCATGGTGCGCCCGCCGAACTTGCCGAAAGCATCCTCGCCCTTGGCGGCGACAAAATCGGGGTCGTTGATCAGGAAGACCGCAACCTTGCCCTTCAAATCCTGACCCTTGAAATCGTCCCAGCCGCGTTCGGGTGCCGTGACGCCATAGCCGACGAAAACCAGCGGTGCATTGTCGACGACCGCCTGATTCTTAGGCTGGAGCGTCGAGACATAGATGTCGGTGCCAAAGGTGAGCGGCGTCACGGCACCCTTGCGGTCGAACGCGAGCGTCGTCGCGGTGCCAAGGCGGGTGTGCAGCAACGGCACCGGCTGGGTCCAGCTGCCGTCGACGCCCGCGGGTTCGAGCCCCAGCGCCTGCAAACGCCCGATCAGATAGCCGATCGTGCGCTCTTCACCGATCGTCCCGGGCGCGCGGCCCTGAAACTGGTGGGAGGCGAGGGTGCGGACGGTTTCGGTCAGGTTGGCGGGGTCGATCGCCGGGGCGGTCTGCGCGATGGCAGGGAGCGAAACGGCAGCAAGGAGCGCGGCGGCGGCAAGGCGTAAGGTCATGAGGCTGGGGCTTCCCGGTTGATGAGCCGCCAGCCTAGGCGGTTTCGTTGCGACATTGAAGCGCGCACGCCGTCAAGCAGCACCGGCGCCATTTGACCGCAAGAAACGGGGCGCTGGCGCGGCGGCGGCATGGCATGGGCCGGGTATGACACAAACGATCGAAACCGAAATGACCGCGCGCATCGCGGCACTGGACTGGCCCGCCGTTGGCGCATCGCTCGACCGAGTGGGATGGGCGGTGCTGCCGCGGCTGCTTTCCGCCACCGAATGCGACGACACCGCGGCCCTCTATCCGCAGGAAGACGTCTTCCGTAGTTATGTGCAGATGGCGCGGCACGGGTTTGGGCGCGGCGAATATCGCTATTTCGCTTACCCGTTGCCGCGACTGGTCGAGCGGTTGCGCGGCGCGCTCTATGCGCGGCTCGTGTCGGTAGCCAATCGCTGGCATGAGCGGATGGGGCGCGACGAGCGTTTTCCCGCTGATCATGGCGACTATCTGGCGCGCTGTCACACAGCGGGACAGGCGCGCCCGACGCCACTGCTGCTGCAATATGGGCCGGGCGATTATAATTGCCTGCACCGCGACCTGTATGGCGCCGAGGTGTTTCCGTTGCAGGTGGCGGTGTTGCTGTCGGCGCCGGGGACCGATTTCACCGGCGGCGAGTTTGTCCTGACCGAGCAGCGGCCGCGGATGCAATCGCGCGCCGCGGTGGTGCCGCTGGGCAGGGGTGATGCGGTGATCTTTGCGGTGAACGAACGGCCGGTCGCGGGCAGCCGCGGCGATTATCGGGTGGCGATGCGCCACGGGGTGAGTGAGCTCCGGTCGGGGCAGCGCCATACGCTGGGGATCATCTTTCACGACGCTGCCTAATATCGTCCGCTGGGTGGACATGGCGGCTACGGCGGTTAAGCCAGTGCTTTCCCCACGATAGCAGCGAGGACACGGCGATGGACTTTTCCCGGCTTCAGGCGAGCAGCAAGATTGGCGACGACTGGGTCTATCCGCAGCCGCCGTGCCTGAATTTCGGCTGGCTGGAGGTCGACCGCGAACCCGCCCACCGCATCTATTGGGAGGAATATGGCAACCCCGCGGGCGAGCCGGTGATGTTCCTGCACGGCGGCCCCGGCGGCGCCTGCGCCCCGGCGATGGCGCGCTTTTTCGATCCCCACCGCTATCGTGTCATCCTGTTCGACCAGCGCGGGTGCGGCAAGAGCGAGCCCAACGTCGCGTCGGCGGGACCGGGGGCGGCACTCGCCAAAAACACGACCGCCGACTTGATCGGCGATATTGAGAAGTTGCGCGATCATCTGGGCATCGCGGGGCCGATGCATGTGTTCGGCGGCAGCTGGGGCAGTACGCTGGCGATGGCCTATGCGATCGCCCACCCCGCACATTGTGCCAGCCTGATCCTGCGCGGCATCTTTCTGGGTGCGGCGGAGGATCTGGACTATCTGTATCAGGGCAATGCCGCGACATGGGAAGCCGACCCCTATGGCCTGACCGCACCGGGCGCCTATATCAAATATCCGGGTGAATGGGCGGCGCTGCTGAACGTCCTGACCCTCGCCGAGCGCGGCGATGTCATGGCGTCGTACAAGGCGATTTTCGACATGGTCCCGGCCAGCGCGGCGGAAAAGGCGCGGCAAATGGAAGCGGCGGTGACCTGGTCGCTGTGGGAAGGGGTGATTTCGAACATGATCCCCGAAGCCGCCGATACCGGGAAGTTTGGCGAGGCCGATTTCGCGCTGTGTTTTGCGCAGATCGAGGCGCATTATTTCGCCAATGAGCTGTTCATCCCGGCCGGGCATTTCTTTGACAATATCGCCACGCTCGCGGCGATCCCGATCCATATCGTCCATGGCCGCTTCGACGAGGTTTGTCCGCTGACGCAGGCATCACGACTGGTCGCGGCGCTCCGCGCGGCGGGGACGGAGCCGCTGTCTTATGTCGTCACCAACGCCGGGCATAGCGCGATGGAGCGCGAAAATGCGCTGGCGCTGACTTCAGTGATGGACGGGTTGGCGCCGCTGGTCCGCGCATAGGCCGCCGAGGCGCGCCTATGCCGCCTTGCCGTGCGTCACATCCATGCTGACTGAACTCCCCGCGTCGATCTCGCCGGCCTTGGCTTCGACCAGTTTGACGATATGGCCGATCATGTCGGCGTCGGCGACATGGTGGTCGGTGACCCCCGACAGATAGACCATATGCTTGCCGTTGCCGCCGCCGGTGATGCCGATGTCGGTTTCGCGCGCTTCGCCGGGGCCGTTGACGACGCAGCCAAGGACCGAGAGCGACATCGGGGTCTTGATGTGGCCGAGCGCTTCTTCGAGTGCCTGGACGGTGCGGATCACGTCGAAGCCTTGCCGCGCGCAGCTGGGGCAGCTGACGACGCGGACGCCGCGGGTGCGCAGGCCCAGCGATTTCAGGATTTCGTAGCCGACGCGCACTTCTTCTTCGGGTTCGGCCGAGAGCGAAACGCGGATCGTGTCGCCGATCCCGGCCCAGAGCAGGTTACCAATGCCGAGCGCGCTTTTGACCGTGCCGCCGATCAGCCCGCCCGCTTCGGTGATGCCAAGGTGGAGCGGGCAGTCGACCGCATCGGCGAGCTGCATATAGGCCGCGACCGCAAGGAAGACGTCGCTCGCCTTTACCGCGACCTTATAGTCGTGGAAGTCATGGTCCTGAAGCAGCTTGATATGGTCAAGCGCGCTTTCGACCAGCGCCTCGGGGCAGGGCTCGCCATATTTTTCGAGCAGGTCTTTTTCGAGACTACCCGCGTTGACGCCGATGCGGATCGCGCAGCCGTTCGCCTTCGCAGCGCGGACAACTTCGCTGACGCGCTCCGACGAGCCGATATTGCCGGGGTTGATGCGCAGGCACGCGGCGCCTGCGTCAGCGGCTTCGAGCGCGCGCTTATAGTGGAAATGGATGTCGGCGATGATCGGGATGCGCGCGGCGCGGACGATCTTGCCGAGCGCGGCGGTCGATTCGGTGTCGGGGCATGACACCCGGATCAGGTCGGCGCCCGCCTCTTCGCAGCGGCGGATCTGGTCGATCGTCGCGACCGCATCGCTGGTCAACGTGTTGGTCATCGTCTGGACGGTGATCGGCGCGCCGCCGCCGACCGGGACAGTGCCGACCATGATCTGGCGGCTGGTGCGCCGCGCGATGTCGCGCCAGGGGCGCAGGCCGGGGTTGTGATCGCTCATGGGTTGGGGCTCGATCGAGAGGGGAGGATGCGCTGCTCTTTAGCGGCCCGGCGGGCGATTGGCAAAGCCAAGCATGTTCGGCGCGGCTGTTGCTCGAAAGACACACTCTGACGTTGAATCGGCACCATACGCAATTTTTGTTTGTGCATTGCAGCAAAATCGGCAATTTCGAACGCGTTCGTCGTCACAAGCCCGCACGAAGAGGCGTGGACGCGCACAGCAGGCCGGGACGATCCGTTTTTTTTATTAGGGGGATCACCCATGAAGTTTCTTACCAAAGCGTGTTTCGGCATGCTGCTCGCCGCGTCGGCGATGTCGACGCCTGCCTTCGCTCAGGAAGAAGAAGCCAGCGGCCCGGTCTCGCTTTCGGGCGGCGTTTCGGTTGTGTCGGACTATCGTTTCCGCGGCATTTCGCTGTCGAACGAAAAGGTTGCGCTTCAATCGACGATTACCGCCAGCCATGAAAGCGGCTTTTATGCCGGGGTCTGGGGTTCGACGCTTCCCGATAGCCCGCTGTACGGCAAATATGAACTCGACCTCTACGCCGGTTTCGCGACCGAGATCGCGCCGGGGACTTCGGTCGATATCGGCGCCACCTATTATGTATATCCGGGCAACCAGGATTTTGCCGGCCCCAGCGATTATGTCGAAATTATCGGCAAGCTGTCGCACGACCTCGGCCCCGTTTCGGCGACCGGGATGGTCGCCTATGCCCCCGACCAGAATTCGCTGGGCAGCGACGACAATATCTATCTGAATCTTGGCCTCGGCTACGGCATTGCCGATACGCCGGTGACGCTGAACGCCGCGCTGGGTTACACCGACGGCTCGCTCGGCGCGCTGGCACCGGGTGGCAATTATCTCGACTGGATGCTCGGCGCCTCGTTCGCCGCCGGTCCCGCGACCTTCACCGTGCAATATATCGATACCGACATCAAAAAGTCGGGCATCAAAGCCATCGACACGCTGTTCGATCCAACCGTGGTCTTTACGCTGGGCTTCTCTTTCTGATTGCCTAGCGGGTCAGCGACCACGCGTTAAGGGGGCGGCTTCGGGGGAGGCCGTCCCCTTTTTCGTGCGCAAAGGGCGGCGAATGCGCTTCAACGCAACGCGCTTGACCGTATCGATGAACCGTGCAATTTCATCGACGAGTTGAAGCAGCGGAGTTTGTCCCCCATGTCGCAAGCCTCTCAAAGCGTTTCCGTTCCGCCTATCCCACCCGCGCGCAGCGAGCGCAGTCCCGGCGCCAAGCTGGTGATCGCAGTGCTGATTGCCGTCGCGCTGATGGTCCCCCTCCTGATGATTTACGGTCTGCTGTGGGATCGCCAGCAGCAGGCCGAAACCGCGCAGGCGTCGATCGGGCAGGGCTGGGGCGGACAACAGACAATCGCCGGGCCCGTGATGGTTATCCCCTATCGCGCCACCGAAACGACGACCGTCACCGAGAATGGCAAGGATGTGACGCGAACGGTCAACACGATCCGCAACCTCTATCTCTCGCCGCAAGCCAACGCGGCCGATGTCGTCATCAAGCCCGAAAAGCGCAAAAAGGCGATTTACGAGACCGTCGTTTACGAGAGCCAGATTTCGGGGAGCGCGAACTTTGTGCTGCCCGCCGACATCGCGCGCTTTGGCGTTGCGCGCGAGGCGCTGATGCTCGACCGGGCCGAGGTGCGGCTGGGGGTCAGCGACGCGCGCGGGCTGGTCGATGGCAACAGCGTTTCGGTCAACGGCACGCCGCTGGCATTGCAACCGGGTAAAGGCCTGCTCTCGACCGGCAATTCGGGTACTTTTGCGTTTGTCGACTGGAGCGCGGCGGCGCCGCTGAAAGTCGATTACAAGATCGGGGTGCGCGGACTGGGCGATTTCAAGCTGATCCCGCGCGGCGTCGACACGCGCTGGACGGTGAAATCGAGTTGGCCGAACCCTAGCTTCGGCGGCGATTTCCTGCCCGCGAAGCGCAGCGTAACGGCGAACGGCTTTACGGCGACCTATGCGGTGCCAAATCTGGCATTGGGACAGGCACAGGTGCTGACCGGCGATTTGTCGCCGCCCGTGACCACCAACTATGGGCCGCGAAACCCCTATGCCGAGGCGGTGACGGTGGCGTCACCGAGCGATGGCAGTGCAACCGAGGCTTCGGGCGGCACCGCCAAGGCGGTCGCAATCAGCCTGATCGAACCGGTGGACCTGTACAGCCAGGTCGATCGCGCGATCAAATATGGTTTCCTGTTCATCGGCTTTACTTTCGTCGCGTTCCTGATGTTCGACATCATCGCGGGCGCACGGGTGGCACCGGCCGAATATCTGCTCACCGGCATCGCGCTGGTGCTGTTCTTCGTGCTGTTGCTCGCTTTTGCCGAGGTGATCGGCTTCACCTTTGCTTACATGCTGGCGTCGGCGGCGATCATCGGGTTGCTGGCCTTTTATAGTGCCGCGGTGCTCAAAAGCTGGAAACGCGCGCGGTTCCTCGCGGCGATGCTGGTCGGGCTGTATGCGTTGCTCTATGTGCTGCTGAACCTTGAGGCTTACTCGCTACTGATCGGATCGGTGCTGATGTTCTTTGCCCTCGCCGGGGTGATGTACATGACGCGGAGCATCGACTGGAGCGGGCTGGGTAAGAAGGATGAGGCTTTGCCCGCGGTGTGATGTGACTGATCCTCCCTGTCGCGTAGCGATGGGGAGGGGGACCGCCGCGAAGCGGTGGTGGAGGGGCAGCGACGGCAGCGCCAAAGCCCCTCCGTCAGTCCTGCGGACTGCCACCTCCCCATCGCTACGCGACAGGGAGGATTAAATGCCCGGATCCACCCCGGTCAGTTCGATCGACCGCTCCCACAGCTCCCGCGCCAGCTTCGGATCGCGCGCGGTGCGCGTCGCGCGCGCCGGTCCCGACCGCCCCGACACTTCGCCCAGCCCCTGCGGCCCCAGATAATCGCCGCCCTGCACATGCGCGCCCGTCGCCGCCTGCAACGTCGGCCATGCGCCGTGCGCCGCGCTGTTGAAAAAGGGTGTGGCCAGCGGGGTCATGCGGCGCAGCGGG
>JAHJHL010000142.1 GCA_018823905.1 Alphaproteobacteria bacterium | reverse complement strand
GCGCTTGCTTTGCAAGCGCATACCCCTCACCCGCTGCGACTAACGAGCAGGCTCGTAAGTCTCGCTGCCCTCTCCCGCAAGGGGAGAGGGGTGGAACTTTGCGCGGTCAGCGTTAGACACGATGAGCCATGCGACCCGAAATCCTCAATCCGCTCTTTGCCGCGCTCACCGACCTGAAAGGTGTCGGGCCGCAGCTCGCCAAGCCGCTGGCCCGGCTGGGGCTGGAGCGCGTCGTCGATGTGCTGTTTCACCTGCCGACAGGCCTCGTCCAGCGCCATCCGGTCGATCGCCTCGACGACGCACAGCCGGGGCAGCAGATCATCATCACGCTCACCGCGCAGGACTACCGGTCGGGCCGCAGCCCGCGCGCGCCCTTCGGCGTCGATGCGTTCGACGCGGCGGGCGACCGTGTCCGGCTCGTCTATTTCGGGCGTACATCGGGTCTGGCGAAAAAGCTGTTCCCGCTTGGCGAACCGCGGCAAGTGTCGGGCCGGCTCGATACTTATGGCGAGATGCGCCAGATCGTCCATCCCGACCATGTCAGCGAGCCGGACAGCGACGAAGCTATTGCCACGAGCGAGGCGGTCTATCCGCTGACCGAAGGGCTGACCAATGCGCGGCTGTCGCAGCTGGTTGAGATCGCGCTGGAACGACGCCCCGAACTCGCCGAATGGATCGACGGGGCGCTGCTGACCAGCCGCAGCTGGCCCGCGTGGCGCGAGGCGTTGACGCGCGCGCATGCCAGTCCGCACGACGCCGCGGCACACGACCGGCTCGCCTATGACGAGATTTTCGCGAGCCAGGTCGCGCTGATGCTGATCCGCGAAGGGCTGCGCAAGCGCAAGGGACGCCCGGTGGTCGGCGACGGGCGACTGATCGACGCGCTGCGGCTGCCGTTCGGGCTGACCGGGGCGCAGGAGCGGGTGGGGCGCGAAATTGCCGCGGACATGGGCCGCGAGACGCCGATGCTGCGGATGCTGCAAGGCGACGTCGGGTCGGGCAAGACGCTGGTCGCGCTGCGCGCGATGCTGGCGGCGGTCGAGGCGGGGACGCAGGCGGCGCTGCTCGCGCCGACCGAGATTTTGGCGCGCCAGCATTTCGCGACCTTGCAGGCCATGCTCGCGGGGCTGCCGGTCAACATCGCGATCCTGACCGGACGCGATAAGGGGCGGGTGCGCGAATCGACGCTGATGGGGCTGGCCGATGGCAGCATCGATATCCTCGTCGGCACCCACGCGATCTTCCAGGATGCGGTGACGTACCGCGATCTGGCGCTGGTGGTGGTCGACGAGCAGCATCGCTTTGGCGTCGCGCAGCGGCTGATGCTGACCCAGAAAGCGGCGCGCCCGCCGCATCTGCTGGTGATGACCGCGACCCCGATCCCGCGCACGCTGCAACTCGCCAACCATGGCGAGATGGATGTGTCGCGGATCGACGAGATGCCGCCGGGGCGCACCCCGGTCGATACCCGCGTCGTGTCGGTCGACCGGCTCGACGAGGTGGTCGGCGGGCTGGAGCGCCATCTGGCGACCGGGGCGCAAGCCTATTGGGTATGCCCGCTGGTCGCCGAGAGCGAGATGAGCGAACTTGCCGCCGCCGAGGAACGTGCGGCGCTGCTGCGCGAGCGGTTGGGCGCGGACCGTGTCGGGCTGGTCCATGGCCGGATGAAGGGGCCGGACAAGGATGACGTCATGGCACGATTCCAGGCGGGCGAGATCGGGGTGCTGGTCGCGACTACGGTGATCGAGGTCGGGGTCGATGTTCCCGCCGCCAGCCTGATGATCGTCGAACATGCCGACCGCTTTGGCCTGGCGCAGCTCCACCAGTTACGCGGGCGCGTCGGGCGCGGCGCGGCGAAATCGGTGTGCCTGTTGCTGCGCTCGCAAAATCTGTCCGAAACCGCGCGCGAGCGGCTGGCGTTGATGCGTGAGACGAACGACGGCTTCGTAATTGCCGAGAAGGATCTGGAACTGCGCGGCGGTGGCGAATTGCTCGGGCTCAAACAGTCGGGCGACGCCGATTACGGGCTGGCGAGTGCCGAGCAGCTGGTGCGGCTATTGCCGGTGGCGCATGACGACGCGCGGCTGTTTGTCGAACGCGACGGCGGCATGGACGGCGCGCGCGGCGAGGCGGTGCGGCACTGCCTCTATCTGTTCGAGCGCGATGCGGCGGTGCCTTTATTGCGGAGTGGGTAATCGACGAGAAGCTACCCAAATCCCGTTTGTGCTGAGCTTGTCGAAGCACCGTCCTTCTCTCTTTCGACGCCGAAAGAAAGAACGGCCCTTCGACAAGCTCAGGGCGAACGGAGTTTAGAGGTTAGCGGTCAATTCAAATCCGCCCGCGCGCCCATGGCGCGGATCATCGGCAGATAATCTTCGATCGCGATCGACTTATCGAACTGGACACCGGTTTTGCCGCCGAGTGACCATACGACCTTCGCCGCGGTGCGACCGATGATCGGCATGCGAAACACGACGAGGTCGCCGATCTCGAGTCCGCGCTCGAAGCGCATCAGCATACCGTCGGCGCTGATGTTGACGCAGGTGCACATTTCCTGCCGTCCGTCGGGCATGACGAAGGGCAAGCGGACATAGACGTCGCTACGCGGAGCAATTCGCTGGTCGAGCCCGACATAATGGGCTTTGCTGGTATCGATCTTGCGCATTTTTGTGGACCTTGTTGATTTGGGCATGACGATCCACTGGATTGCTGAAGATTGGGTAAACGCGTTTCTGCGCCTTACCGCGTCACAAGACCATGTTTTTTCGCGCCCAGGCTCATCGGCACCGGATCGGTGCCGGGTATGATCAGGTGGTGCGGGTCGCGAATGACGACGCCATCGACCTTGACCGCGCCCTCGTCGAGCTTGCGGCGCGCTTCCTTGTTCGACACGGCAAAGCCGAGTTCGCGCAGCGCATCGACGACGCTGATCCCCTCAGCGGGCGCGACGGCCTGCGGCAAATCGCCACCAATCTGCCCCTTTTCAAAGGTTTGCGCGGCAGTATCCGACGCAACGCGCGCCGCCTCTTCGCCGCGGCACAGCGCGGTCGCCTCGTTCGCCAGTATCTTCTTCGCCTCGTTGATCTCGGCGCCGCCCAGCGCTTCGAGCCGCGCGATCTCGTCGAGCGGCAGGTCGGTGAACAGTTTCAGGAACCGGCCGACGTCGCGGTCGTCGCAATTGCGCCAGAACTGCCAATAGTCAAAATGGGACAGTTGTTCGGGATTAAGCCAGACCGCCCCGGCGGCGGTTTTGCCCATTTTGGCGCCCGCCGCGGTGGTGAGCAGCGGAGTCGTCAGCCCGTAAAGGTCGGCGCCGTCCATCCGGCGGCCGAGCTCCATGCCGTTGACGATATTGCCCCACTGGTCCGATCCGCCCATCTGGAGCCGCACCCGCATGTCCTTCGACAAATGGCGGAAATCATAGCCTTGGAGGATCATGTAATTGAATTCGAGGAAGGTCATCGGCTGTTCGCGTTCCAGCCGCAATTTCACCGAATCGAACGTCATCATCCGGTTGATCGTGAAATGGGTGCCGACTTCCTGCAGCAGCTCAATGTAGCCGAGCTGCCCCAGCCAGTCCTGATTGTTGACCATCACCGCGTCGGTCGGGCCATCGCCAAAGGTCAGGAATTGCTCAAAGATGCTGAAGATCGACTCGATGTTCGCGGCGATCGTCTCGTCGGTCAGCATCTTGCGGCTCTCGTCGCGCCCGGTCGGGTCGCCGATCCGCGTCGTCCCGCCACCCATCAGCACGATCGGCTTGTGCCCCGTCTGTTGCAGGCGGCGCAGCATCATGATCTGGACCAGGCTGCCGACGTGCAGGCTGGGCGCGGTTGCGTCGAAACCGATATATCCGGGGACGACCTGTTTGGCGGCAAGTGTATCCAGCCCTTCCGCGTCGGTCATCTGGTGGATATAGCCTCGTTGATCGAGGATGCGCAGCAGGTCGGATTTGTGGTTCGTCATAGCGCCTTCTTTTCAAGCGGGGCGCGCTTAGCATGGGGTTGGAGTTTTGGATAGCATTCGCAAGTCGCTGGTCTGCCACCCCGACACCCCGGCCCGAACCGTGCGGTCGGTCGCGGTCGAAATCACGCTGTCGTTCGATGACGGTTTTGCGCTGCGCTATGTCGTCGAGGGTGCGGTGGGTGACATCGTGCTGCCGCCGGGCGACGGCCAGCTCGTCATTGCCGACAGCGCGACCGACGGTTTGTGGCAAGGCACCTGTTTCGAGGCGTTTCTGACCGAGGAAGGTCAACCCGACTATACAGAGTTCAATTACGCCCCCGACGGTCGCTGGGCCTGTTACCAGTTCGACGATTATCGCTCGCTGCTGCGCCCCGACGAGCTTGCGCCGTGGGATATGGTCGCCGAGCGCGGCGATACGCACTATGCGCTGCGCGTCGAACCTGGGATTTTCCCTGACACAGGGTCGAAACTCGCGCTGTCCGCGGTCATTGAAGAGCTCGACGGCACCAAAAGCTATTGGGCGCTCGCGCACCCGCCCGGCAAACCCGATTTTCATCATCCCGATTGCTTTGCGCTCACGCTTGCGGCACCGGGCGCGGCATGACGATGACATTCGGTATCGATCGCGTGCTCGCCGATCCCGCGCTGCGCGCGCCGCTGGCGGGCCAGCGCGTCGCGCTGCTCGCACATCCTGCTTCGGTCACTGCCGACCTGACCCACAGCCTTGATGCGCTCGTCGCCGCAGGCGTGAATGTTACCGCGGTGTTCGGGCCGCAGCATGGGGTGCGCGGCGACCTGCAGGACAATATGATGGAGTCACCCGACTTCACCGACCCGGTCCACGGAGTGCCCTGTTTCAGCCTCTATGGCGAGGTGCGCCGCCCCACCGGCCAGTCGATGCACACCTTCGACGTCGTGCTGATCGACCTTCAGGATCTCGGTTGCCGCATCTACACCTATGTCACCACCTTGCTCTACATGCTCGAAGCCGCGGCGCAGCATGGCAAGGCGATGTGGGTGCTCGACCGCCCAAACCCCGCAGGCCGCCCGGTCGAGGGCACCTTGCTCCGCCCCGGCTGGGAAAGCTTCGTCGGCGCCGCGCCGATGGTCATGCGCCACGGGCTGACGATGGGCGAAATGGGGCGCTGGTTCATCCGCCACTTCGGCCTCGACGTCGACTATCGGGTGATCGAGATGGAGGGCTGGGCGCCGCAAACCGGCCCTGGCTATGGCTGGCCAACCGATCGCGTGTGGATCAACCCCAGCCCCAATGCTGCGAACGTCAATATGGCGCGCGCCTATGCCGGCACCGTGATGGTCGAGGGCGCGACGCTCAGCGAAGGCCGCGGCACCACGCGACCACTCGAAATCTTCGGCGCCCCCGACATCGATGCAAAAGCGGTGATCGCCGAAATGCACCGCCTTGCGCCGCACTGGCTGGCGGGATGCAAGCTGCGCGACATTTGGTTCCAGCCGACCTTTCACAAACATGTCGGGCAGTTGTGCAGCGGCGTCCATATCCATGCCGAGGGGCCGTGGTACGACGATGCCTTGTTCCAGCCGTGGCGGGTGCAGGCGCTGGGGTTCAAGGCGATCCGCTCGCTTTATCCAGATTATCCGATCTGGCGCGGGACCGATTTCAAATATGAATATACCGACGATGTGCTGGCGATTGACGTGATCAACGGCGGCCCCGACCTGCGGCTATGGGTCGAGGATACGGGTGCGGATGCGGGCGATCTGGATGCCTTGGCGCAGCCCGATGAGGCGGCTTGGCGCGATGAGATTTCAGATTTGCTGCTGTACTAGTGCGGAATTCCTGTTCCCGTTCGTCCTGAGTTTGTCGAAGGACCGTTCTTCTCCTTCAACATCAGACGATCAGGACAGTTCTTCGACAAGCTCAGGACGAACAGGTTAGAGGTTAGCGCCAAAGAGCGCGGGGAGAGTGAAATGATCCAACGCAGGCAATTTCTTGGCACCGCGGCCTTAGGCGGACTGGCGGCAACACTGCCTTTGCCCGCATGGGCGGCCGATACCGCCGGGCTTCCCAATCTGGCCGCCAAAGCGGTTCCGATCGGCAAGGCGGAGCGGGTGGCGCGGCTTGCGAAGGCGACGCAATTACTGCGCGCGAACGACATGGACGCGCTGCTGATCGAGCCGGGATCCAGCCTGATCTATTTCACCGGGGTGCGCTGGTCGCGCAGCGAGCGCCTCACCGCCGCGGTGCTGACCCGTGAGGGCGAACTGGCGGTCGTCACACCCTTTTTCGAAGAACCGTCGGTACGCGAAAGCCTGGCCGTTGCCGCCGACGTGCTGACCTGGAACGAGGACGACAATCCGCTCGCCGCGGTCGCGGCATGGCTGGGCAAGCGCGGGCTGACGAAAGGCAAGATCGGCGTCGAGGAAACGGTACGCTATTTCGCGGTCGATGGGCTGGAAAAAGCGATGCCCAACGCGACGGTCGTCAACGGCGCGCCCGTCGTGCGCGGCTGCCGGATGCACAAGTCGCCCGCCGAAATCGCGCTGATGCAGGTCGCGAACGACATCACACTCGCCGCATATCGCCATACCGCGCCGCGCATCGAGGCTGGCATGACCCCGGCGCAAATCGGCGCAATCATGGCCGCGGCGACAAAAGCGCTCGGTGGACGCAGCGAGTTCGAGTTGATCCTGCTCGGCGAGGCGAGCGCCTATCCACACGGATCGGGCAAACCGCAGGCGGTGAAGGACGGCGAGGTCGTGCTGATGGACTGCGGCGCCACCGTCCACGGCTATCAGTCCGACATCTCGCGGACGTTCGTTTACGGCAAGGCGACGGCGCGCCAGCGGCAGGTGTGGGACCAGATGCGCAAGGGGCAGGACGTCGCCTTCGCTGCCGCCAAGCTTGGCACGCCCGCAGGTAAAGTCGACGATGCGGTGCGCGCCTATTATGCGGGGCTTGGCTGGGGACCGGATTATAAACTCCCCGGCACGTCGCACCGCACCGGCCATGGCATCGGGCTCGACGGGCATGAGCCGGTCAATCTGGTGCGCGGCGAGACGACGAAGCTGGCGCCGGGCATGTGCTTTTCGAACGAGCCGGGGATTTATATCCCGGGCGAGTTCGGCATCCGGCTGGAGGATTGTTTCTACATGACCGACAGCGGGCCGCATTGGTTCAGCGAACCGCCGCCGTCGATCGATCAGCCATTTGGGTAAATTCCCCTCCCTTCTTCAGGGAGGGGTTAGGGGTGGGTTGGCGAGCGAAGCTCGCCGCTCTACCTATTGATCATGCGCCGCGTGCCGAAAGAGATGACCGATCGTGCGCGCCGGTTGCGCAACGAGGCAACGCCTGCCGAGCGTAGTATCTGGCGGCTGCTTTCCAACTATCGGCCATCTTTCACTCGCCAGCTCGTGGTGGGTTCTTACATCGTCGATCTCGCCTGCCGCGAAGCAAAGCTGGCGATCGAATTCGACGGCAGCCAGCATCTTGAGCAGCAAATCTATGACGACCGTCGGACCAAGTTTCTCGAATCTGAAGGTTGGCGAGTCATGCGGATTTGGAACAACGACGCACTCTCAAATCCAGAAGGCGTCGCCCGGCAGATACTCGAAGCAGCCGCCGAGCGCCTCGGCGGTACCCACCCCCAACCCCTCCCTTTCAGGGAGGGGAGAGTGAGGCGGCCGCGCTACGAGTGATCCAGCCCCTTCGGTCGCTGCACCAGACTGACCAGCACGAACGAGATGATCATCAGCAGGTACCAGCTGCCGAGCTTCTCGAGACCCACCATGCGCCAGCCGTCGTCCTGGCTGGGATAGGTCCACGCGCGCGCAAACGTCCCGATATTCTCCGCAAACCAGATGAACAGCGCGACCAGCCCCCAGCCGACCAGCAAGGGCATCCGGCGGTGGGTGTGCAGAGGGCGGAACCACACCTGACAGCGCCAGAACAGCAGTGCGGTGGCCGCGAACAGGAACCAGCGGATGTCGTACAGCCAATGGTGCGCGAAGAAATTGACGTAGATCGCGGCGGCGAGCGCATAGCTGGCCCATACCGGCGGATAACCCGTGTAGCGAAAGTCGAAGATGCGCCACACGCGCGCGATATAGCTGCCGACCGCGGCGTACATGAAGCCCGAAAAGAGCGGCACTGCGCCGATGTGGAGCAGGCTCGCCTCCGGATATTGCCATGATCCCGCGGCGGTCTTGAACAGCTCCATCACCGTACCGACGATATGGAAAATCAGGATGACGAGTGCTTCCTTCGGCGTTTCCAATCGAAAGGCGAGCATGCTGAGCTGGATCAGCACCGCGCCGATTGTGATGGCGTCATAGCGGTGGAGCGGCGCGTCGTCGGGCCAGAACAGGTGCGTCCCGAGCAACAGCGCGAGCATTAGCCCGCCGAACAGGCACGCCCAGCCTTGCTTGAACCCGAAGACGAGGAATTCGAGAAACCAGCCGCGCGGTCCGGGTTCGACTGCCATCGCCTCCAGCCGCATCCGAACGGCGTGAAAGCGCGACTGGCCGCGCGGTGCATCAGACATAGACGGCGACCCAAGCGATCAGCAGCGCGGCTGGCAGCAGCAGCGCCTGCGCCAGGATCGTGCCGGCTAGGCGGCTCAGCGAAATAAAGGTGATCGCGCGGCGGAACTCGGCCTCGTCGACTTTGCCCTCGACCGCATCGTCGGTCATTACCGACAGTTGCGGGTCGATGAAGGCGAATAGCAGGATCGTCGCGAACCCGTTGATCAGCGCCGACAGCTGCGATGCGGTGACGCGAAACTCGGGCGCGAGATAACCGGCGTAAAGCGACGCGACGACGCCGACCGCGAGCAGCGACTGCGCCAGACAATTGGCGATCAGCACGCCCCAACTGATCCCTTTCGGCATCTTCCAATGTTTGAGGTGCGCGAGGCTCGGGAAAGTCAGCGACTGGCGGAACGTGCGCAGTCCGCTCGGACTCACCGCCTTGACCGCCAGCTTTGTCGTGGAACGGTTGGTCTGATACCAGCCGATTGCGGCGGCAAACATCCGCTGTCCGGTGGGGACGAGCAGGATACCGAGCAAGGTTGCGACGCTCGCCGCGGCGAGCACCAGCTGCATATCGATAAACAGCGACGCGCCGCTGCCGTCATGCAGCCGCGTTTCGATCCGCTTGGCCAGGAAAGGGCCAAGGAAGCTGTTCGACGTGCGCGAAAACAACACGAGGATGTTGAACAGCGCGAACGACATCGCAATCCGCCGCGTCCGCACCCCCGCGATCCGCGCGGCATAAGCGAGCGCCCCGATCAGGTTGATGAACCCGGTGAGCAGCAGGATGGTAACGAGGGGGAGGTCGATCATGAGGCGCCTAGCGGAACTTCTGAAATCCGTTCGTGTCGAGCGAAGTCGAGACACCCTGAATGCGTGCGCTGCCGATGGGGGTCTCGACTTCACTCGACACGAACGGATTTCAGAAGTT
>JAHJHL010000141.1 GCA_018823905.1 Alphaproteobacteria bacterium | reverse complement strand
GTGATGCTGTGCCCCGCGGCGCGCAGGTCGGCGACGAGGCGGCCGACGCGGGTGAACGCGGCTTCGAGCGGGTCGAGGCTGGTCAGCTGGCTGCCGATATGCACCGCGATGCCGCGCATCTGAAGCCCCGGGAGCGCGGCGAGGCGCGCGAAGATGTCGGGCGCGACATCGATGCCGACGCCGAACTTGTTGTCGGCCTTGCCGGTCGAAATCTTGGCATGGGTGCCCGCATCGACGTCGGGATTGACGCGCAGCACGGCGCGCGCGGTCATTTCCTTCGCCAGCGCGATTTCGGCGAGCGCGATGCCTTCGGGTTCATGTTCGATGTTGAACTGGCCGATGCCGCGGTCGAGCCCCTGCGCCAGCTCGGCGCGGGTCTTGCCGACGCCCGAAAAGACGATGTCCTCGGGGGCCATGCCTGCGGCGAGCGCGCGTTCGAGCTCGCCGCCCGACACGACGTCGGCGCCATAGCCCTGCCGCGCGAGAACGCGCAGCACGCCGAGGTTGGGGTTGCTCTTGATCGCAAAGGCGAGATGCTTGCGCGGCACGTCCTTTAACCCGTCGCGAAATTCCTGCGCATGGCGTTCGAGCATCGCGCGCGAATAGACATAGACGGGGGTGCCGACTTCTTCGGCGATACGGGGCAGCGGAATGTCTTCGGCGTGAAGGACGCCGTCACGAAGTGCAAATTGATCCATTATTTTAGTCCTGAGGCTCAGCCCGGAGGCGGCAAGTCGAAATCATCGGGTTCGCGTTGTTCGGACCGTTTGAGAAGTTCGTCGCTGCGCGCGGGGCGGGCCTGCGCGTCGGGCGTCGTAAGCTCCTCGGTAGTCGGGGCGCGGGGCGCGCCGACGGGAACGACCGGGGCGGGCTGGCCCGCCACCGGCTTTAGATCTTCCTTGCTGCCGCACGCGCCGAGCAGCGCGGATACGGCGAGGGTTGTTATGATGAGGCGCTTCGTCGCCATCAATTATGTCCTTCCAGCGCGGCGCGGGCCGCAGCGATCGCCTGCCTTACCCGTTCGGGGGCGGTGCCGCCATAGCTGGTGCGACTGGCAACCGATGCCTCGACGGTCAGCGCCGCGAGGACATCGGATGTTACCGCCGGATGGATCGCCGCAGCATCGGCGGCGGGCAGCGCCGACAGTTCGACGCCAAGTTCCTCGGCGCGCTTGACGCAGGCACCGACGACATGATGTGCCTCGCGGAACGGCAGCCCATTCTCGCGCACCAGCCAGTCGGCGAGGTCGGTCGCGGTCGAATAGCCCGATGCCGCGAGCGCGCGCATGCGGTCGGTGCGGAAGGTCAAAGTTTCGACCATGCCCGTCATCGCGGCGAGCGACAGCGCGAGCGCGTCGAAAGCACCGAACACGGTTTCCTTGTCGTCCTGCAGATCCTTCGAATAGGTCAGCGGCAGCCCTTTGACGATCACCGCAAGCCGCTGGAACGCCCCGAGCAACAGCCCCGCGCGCCCGCGCACCAGTTCGGCGGCGTCGGGGTTGCGCTTTTGCGGCATGATCGAGCTGCCGGTCGACCAGGCGTCGGGCAGGCTGATGAAGCCGAAGGGCTGGCTGGCCCAGATGACGATTTCTTCGGCGAGCCGCGACAAATGGATCGCGGCGATCGAGGCCGAGGCGCAAAATTCGAGCGCGAAGTCGCGGTCGGACACCGCATCGATGCTGTTCGCCATCGGACGGTCGAAACCGAGCGCGGCGGCAGTCGCGGCGCGGTCGATCGGAAAGCCGGTGCCCGCGAGCGCGGCGGCGCCGAGCGGTGATTCGTTGAGGCGGCGGCGCGCGTCGGCAAAACGGCTGCGGTCGCGGTCGAGCATCTCGACATAGGCGAGCAAATGATGACCGAGCGTCACCGGCTGCGCGACTTGCAGATGCGTAAAGCCGGGCATGATGCTGTCGGCATGCTCGTCGGCGCGCGCCAGCAGCGCGGCCTGCATCGCGGCGAGCCCGGCGTCGATCCGCTCGCACGCGGTGCGCGTCCACAGGCGGAAATCGGTCGCGACCTGATCGTTGCGCGAGCGCGCGGTGTGGAGGCGCCCGGCGGCTTCGCCGACAATCTCCTTCAGCCGCGATTCGACGGTCATGTGGATGTCTTCGAGCGCGAGGTCGACGGGGACGCCGTTCGCGGCAAATTCTTCGGCGATTTGCGCAAGGCCGCGGTCGATCTGGACCGCATCGTCGGCGCCGATGATGCCCGCCGCGCCGAGCATCGCGGCGTGCGCGCGGCTGGCGGCGATATCTTCTTCCCACAGCCGCTTGTCGATCGGGATCGAGGCATTAAACTCTTGCATGATCGCGGCGGGACCGCCACCGAAGCGGCCACCCCACATGCTGCTCTTGTCCGGAGTATCCGTCATTCGCCGCGTCCCAAACCCATATCTAGCGATCCTTGGCCTGCTGCTGGCCGGATCAATCGCGGGCTGCGATAGGGAAAAGGCGGGCGGCGGGCAACCCGCAGACGGCCAAGCAAATATTTCGGCGGGCCAAGCGAAGGGCGTCGGCCAGTTCGAATATATGATCGACCGCAGCCACAAGGGCGAAGCGGCGCCGACCGTGGCGTTCACCGGCCCCGACGATGCGGCGGTGACGCTGGCGGCGTTTCGTGGGCGTCCGCTGCTGGTCAATCTGTGGGCGACTTGGTGCGCGCCATGCGTCGCGGAGATGCCGACGCTCGATGCCTTGGCGGCGAAAAGCAGCGAGGCGATGGCGGTGATCGCGGTGGCGCAGGATCTGCAAGGCGCCGAGGTGGTCGATCCGTGGTTCCAGAAGGCGGGGCTGAATGCGTTGCAGCCTTATCTGGATCCGCAGAACGGGTTGCTCGATGCCGCGAACAGCGCGTTGCCGACGAGCATTTTTTATGATGCCGAGGGGCGCGAGTTGTGGCGGGTTGTCGGGGCGATTGATTGGCAGGGGGATGAAGCGAAGGCGTTGCTGGCGGAAGGCGGGGTTTAGTCCCCCTCCCGCAGGCGGGAGGGGTTAGGGGTGGGGCGAGCGCAGCGAGCATCTGACATCTCAAATGCCCACCCCGCTGCGACTAGCGAACAAGTTCGCAAGTCTCGCTGCCCCTCCCGCTTGCGGGAGGGGGTTAAATAGAAAAGGGCGGACGCCCCATGACGTCCGCCCTTCCCTTGCGACCCAGAGCAAGCTCCGGGGAAATTTAGCCGCCGACGGTCACGCGGCCGGTGCGATAGCCTTTCTCGCGCATTTCCTTCACATAATCCTTGTCGGCGTCGATGACTTCGGTTTCCCATTCATCCCACGCATCCCAGCGATCTTCGCGGTCGGTGGCGCGGCGCAGGTCGCTGGTCAGCTCCTTTTCCGCCTCGAGAATGTCGGTTTTGTAATTATACCATTGCTGGTTGACGACGCCCGCGATCGGTCGCTCGCGAATGGGGGGTGCTTCAAAGCCCGGCGGCATCGAATTATAAGGCACCGCGGCAACCGCGGCGGTGGCGGGGAGCGCCAGAATGACTGCAAGGGTGGTCCATTTTTTCATCGTCCATCTCCTGATTGTCCGCCCGTCGCCGGGCGGTCAGGGGAGTCAACGAAGCAGGCGGCGAATGTCTTCGCGGCTAAACGGAGATTCGGCACGGCTGGCGGTGGATTTGGCGCCGACAGGTCAGCCCGGATGCGCTTCGTCGCCGACCGCCGAGCGCAGCAGGCCGCGAAACACCTCCTGCGCGCTGCGTTTGCCCTGCGTCACGTCATACACGTCGCGCGCGATCGGCATGTCGAGATTGTAGCGTTCGGCGAGCGCGATGACGGTCGGCGCGCTCTTCACCCCCTCGGCGACCATGTTCATGCCCGCGATGATCTCGTCGATCGGGCGGCCCTTGCCGAGTTCGACCCCGACGTGGCGGTTGCGGCTCAAGGCGCTGGTGCAGGTCGCGATCAGGTCGCCCATGCCGGTGAGGCCCGAAAAGGTTTCGGGGCGGCCGCCCATCGCGACGCCCAGCCGGGTGATCTCGGCGAGGCCGCGCGTCATCAGCGCCGAGCGGGTGTTGTCGCCAGCGCCCAAACCGTCGCCCATGCCGACCGCGATCGCGATGATATTCTTCAGCACCCCGCCCAGTTCGCACCCGAGCAGGTCGGTGTTGGTGTAAACGCGGAACAGCCCCGAATGGAACACCGGCTGGAGCGCGCGGACGACGATCTCGTCTTCCATCGACAACACGCTGGCCGCCGCCTGCCCGGTCATGATCTCGCGCGCGAGGTTGGGGCCGGTGAGGACGCCGACGGGGTGGCCGGGGAGCACTTCCTCGATCAGCTCGGTCATGCGTTTGCCCGAGGACAGTTCGAGGCCTTTGGTCAGGCTGATGACGGGCACCCATGGGCGGAGGTGCTGGCGTGCCTCTTCGAGCACGGCGCGGAAGCTGTGCGAGGGGACGCCCATGATGAGCACGTCGGCGCCCGCGACGACTTCGGCCATGTCACCCGTCGCGCGCAGCGTCGTCGGCAGCTTGATGCCGGGCAGATATTTGCGGTTCTCGTTGTCGCGGTTGATGCTTTCGACCGTCTCGGCATCGCGCGCCCACAGGGTGATCGGCGCGTTGCGCGACACCACCGCCGCGACCGTCGTCCCCCAGCTGCCCCCACCGAGCAGGCCGACCTTCAGGCGCATATGTCTCTCCCCTGTTTTGTGAGGAGAGTGGCGGGGGAATGGCGGGTTGGCAAGCTTGCGATCCTCCCTGTCGCGCAGCGATGGGGAGGTGGCAGCGCGAAGCGCTGACGGAGGGGC
>JAHJHL010000140.1 GCA_018823905.1 Alphaproteobacteria bacterium | reverse complement strand
TTCCGGATCATCCGGCTGGCAGGGCAGACTTGTCGGTCATCGCGCCCTTCCTTATGGCGGCGTCACGGCCTTTACCAGCGGGAGAAGAAACATGGTCCAGAAACTCGACGACGACGCCCGCACTGCCCTGCTCGCGCGTTTCCCCGACTGGACGCACGAACCCACCCGCGACGCGATCTCCCGCCGCTTCACCTTCGACGACTTCGCCCAGGCGTTCGGCTTCATGACCAGCGTCGCGATCATCGCCGAAAAAATGGACCATCACCCCGAATGGTCGAACGTCTATAACCGCGTCGACATTCTCCTGACGACGCACGACGCCGACGGGCTGTCGGAGCGCGATTCCAAGCTGGCCGAAGCCATCGAGCGGCTGCTCTGATCGCATGATCCGCTTCGACCCCTCGCATCAGCTGCTCGCCGTCGGGGTCGCCATCCTCGCGGGGTTTGTCGACGCGATCGGCTTCGTCGAATCGGCGGGCTTTTTTGTCTCGTTCATGACCGGCAATTCGACCCGGCTCGCGGTCGGGTTGGCCGAGGCGCAGCACGCTGCGCTGGTCGCCGCGATCATCATCGCGGTGTTTGTCGTGGGCGTCGTCGCCGGGTCGCTGGTTGGCGCCCATGCCGGACGGCGACGGACCCCCGCGGTGCTGCTGGGCGTCACCATCCTGCTCGCAACCGCGACGATTCTGCGGCTGGACGGCGAAGGGTGGAGCGCCATCCTGTCGCTCGCGCTTGCGATGGGGGTTGCCAACGCTGCGATCGCGGGCCGCGACGGGTCGGTGATCGGCGTCACCTATATGACCGGGACGCTGGTCCAGATGGGGCAAAAGATCGCGAATGCCTTGCGCGGCGAGGGCGATCGCCGCTGGCTGCATCATCTCGGCCTGTGGGCGGCGCTGGTCGGCGGCGCGCTGCTGGGCGCGCGCGCCGTCATGTGGTCACCGCCGCTGGCCTATGCGCTCGCGGTCGCGCTCGCCGCCGTGCTGGCCCTGCGCGCTGGCTGGATCGTCCGCGATTCCGCGTCGTGAGCCGGTCGTTGAATGGTTCGCAAAACGGCCGTCCCACCCAATTCTGACAGCGCATCTTGCGCTCGTGTCACACCGGCCTAAAAGGCAGGAAAAATTTTTCCTTTAGGAGAGGGGTCCCAATGTCCGATAGCCTGCTGCGCCGTAAACCGATTGTTCCGCAGCAGCAGGAGGGGCAACACACGCTTGCCCGCACGCTCGGCTGGCCGCATCTGATCGCGCTCGGCGTCGGCGCGATCGTCGGCACCGGCATCCTGACCCTGATTGGCGTCGGCGCCGACAAAGCAGGTCCGGCGGTCATCCTGTCCTTTGCCATTGCCGGGCTCATCTGCGCCTGCGCGGCGCTCGCTTATGCCGAAATGGCGACGATGATTCCCGCGTCGGGCAGCGCTTATACCTACTCCTATGTCGTGATCGGCGAACTCATCGCCTGGGTCGTCGGCTGGAGCCTCATCCTCGAATATTCGCTCGTGGTCAGCGCGGTTGCGGTCGGCTGGTCGGGCTACGCCGCGCCGTTGCTCGAAGCCTGGGCGGGCGTCCCGATGGCGTTGATGCAGGGGCCGGAACTCGGCGGCATCGTCAACCTGCCCGCGATTGCGATCATTGCGGTGGTTGCAGGGCTGCTGCTCGTCGGCACGCGCGAAAGCGCGACGCTCAACGCCATTCTGGTGCTCGTGAAAGTCCTCGCGCTGGTGATCTTTGTCGCGGTCGCGCTCCCTGCGTTCAACGCCGCCAATCTCGAGCCCTTCAGCCCCTATGGCTTTGCCAAGCATATGGGGCCGGACGGCGTCGAGCGCGGCGTCATGGCCGCCGCGGCGATCATCTTTTTCGCCTTCTACGGCTTCGACGCGATTGCCACCGCGGCGGAGGAAACGCGCAACCCCGACCGCGATCTCAAGATCGGCATCGTCGGCTCGATGTTCGTCTGCGTTGTCATCTATATCGCCGTCGCGGTCGCCGCGGTCGGGGCGATCAGCTACACCCGCTTCGCCAACAGCCCGGAACCGCTGGCGCTGATCCTGCGCGAACTCGGCAGCCCGCTGGCGGCGCAATATCTCGCAGTGTCGGCGATCATCGCGCTGCCGACCGTGATCCTCGCCTTCTTCTATGGCCAGAGCCGCATCTTCTTCACCATGGCGCGCGACGGTTTGCTGCCGGCCAGCCTTGCGACCCTGTCGTCGCGCGGTACCCCGGTGCGTATCACCATCTTCACCGCGCTCGTCGTGGCGGTGCTCGCGGGCTTCATCCCGCTCGGTGAACTCGCGGCGCTCGCCAATGCCGGGACGCTCGCGGCATTCACCGCGGTGTCGATCTGTATGCTGATCATGCGCGTCCGCGCCCCCGACGCCCCGCGCACCTTCCGCGCCCCGATGCCATGGGTGATCGGCGCCATCGCGGTCTTCGGCTGTATCTATCTGTTCTTCAGCCTGCCGGCGCAGACGCAGCTGTGGTTCTTCGTGTGGCACGTCGTCGGGCTAGGG
>JAHJHL010000139.1 GCA_018823905.1 Alphaproteobacteria bacterium | reverse complement strand
AGTTTCCCATGTCCGAAGATGAATTCTATCGCATCAAGCGCCTGCCGCCCTATGTCATCGCCGAAGTCAATGCGATGCGTGCGGCCGCCCGCGCCGCGGGGGAAGACATCATCGACCTGGGGATGGGCAACCCCAACCTGCCGCCGCCCGCGCATGTGATCGAGAAACTCTGCGAAGTCGCGATGAAGCCCGACGCGCATGGCTATTCGCAGTCGAAAGGCATCCCGGGGCTGCGCAAGGCGCAGGCCAATTATTATGCCCGCCGCTTCAACGTAGACCTCGACCCCGAGAGCGAGGTCGTGGTGACGATGGGGTCGAAGGAAGGGCTCGCGAGTCTTGCGACCGCGATCACCGGCCCGGGCGACGTCGTGCTGGCGCCCAACCCCAGCTACCCGATCCACACCTTTGGCTTCATCATCGCGGGCGCAACGATCCGCAGCGTGCCGACGACGCCCGATGAAAATTACTGGCGGGCGCTCGACCGCGCGATGGCGTTCACCGTGCCGCGTCCATCGATTCTGGTGGTCAACTATCCGTCGAACCCGACCGCCGAGGCGGTGGATCTTGCTTTCTATGAACGACTCGTCGCGTGGGCGAAGGAGAATAAGGTCTGGGTGTTGTCCGATCTTGCCTATTCCGAACTTTACTACGACGGCAGTCCGACCCCTTCGATCCTGCAGGTACCGGGCGCCAAGGAAGTTGCGGTTGAATTTACCTCTATGTCGAAGACATACTCGATGGCGGGATGGCGCATGGGGTTTGCGGTCGGCAACAAGCGGCTGATCGCGGCGATGACGCGGGTGAAGAGCTATCTCGACTATGGCGCTTTCACGCCGATTCAGGCCGCGGCCTGTGCGGCGCTCAACGGGCCGCAAGACATCGTCGCCAAGAACCGCGAGCTCTATCAGAAGCGCCGCGACGTGATGGTCGAAAGCTTTGGCCGCGCCGGTTGGGACATCCCGAGCCCCAAGGCGTCGATGTTCGCTTGGGCACCCCTCCCGCCCGCGCTCAAAGAAATGGGTAGTTTGGAGTTCTCGAAACAGCTGCTCACCCACGCCAAGGTCGCGGTCGCGCCCGGCGTCGGGTACGGCGAAGATGGCGAGGGCTATGTCCGCATCGCGATGGTCGAGAATGAGCAGCGGATCCGGCAAGCGGCGCGCAATGTCCGCAAATTCCTGGCCATGCACGGCATCAACACGCCTTCGGTCGCGGCGGGCGGCGAGGGATGAGCATGACCGGCTCGGCGATGATTGCCGAGACGATCCAGCTGTCGGTGACCCCGGTGTTCCTGCTTGTCGCAACGGGCAGTCTGCTCAACGTCTTCACCGGGCGGCTGGCGCGCGTCATCGACCGGTCGCGCGTCCTGATGGAGCGCTGGGCCGAGACCGAGGGGCAGGATCATGAGCGCATCGTCGCCGAATTGCGCGTCGTCGATCGCCGTATCGACGTGATCAACAATTCGATCGCGGCTGCGGTCGCCTGCGGCATCGTCGTGTGCTTCCTAGTCGCGCTGTTGTTTGCGCAGGCCTTTGCCGGGTTCAACCTGGGCCTCGCGGCAGCGTGGGTGTTTGCGTTGGCGATGTTGTTGTTGCTGGTGTCGCTGGTGCTGTTCCTGATCGAGGTCCGGCTGGCGATCCGGACCATCCATGTGCCGATGGAATTGCTCGAGCTGGAAGAAATGGGCTGGAAGAAGCGGCGGGATAAGCGCTAGCGGCTCACTGATCCGATCCAGTCCCGTTCGCATCGAGCGAGGTCGAGATGCCTATCGCGGGCTCTTTTCTTCGCGGTGTCTCGACTTCGCTCGACACGAACGGACATTTTAAGTTCGGCTAAGGGTCAATACCCACCCGATAGGTCGGCGTCACCCGCATCCGGCTCGCTTGCTCATACGCATAGCCCGCCGCCAACACGTCTGCATCGGCCCACTTGCCGCCGATAAACGACACCCCGATCGGCAGCCCTTGCACCGCGCCCATCGGCACGGTCAGGTGCGGATAGCCGGCGACCGCGGGCAGCTGACTGGCGCTGGGGCCGGTGTAGTGATCACCGTTGACCAGGTCGCTCGTCCAAGCGGGACCGTTGGTCACGCCGACGAGCAAGCTGACGTCATGCTCTTTCATCAGCCGGTCGATGCCTTCGGCCCCCGCAAGTCGCGCGGCCTTGTCGCGCGCGGTGACATAGGCGGGGCTGTCGAGCCCGCCCTTGCTCTCCGCCAGTTCGAACAGCGACTGGTCGAACCATTTCAGTTCTTCCGGGTTCGCCTTGTTGAAGGCGATGAGGTCGGCGAGCGTTTTGGGGCCGTCCTTGGCGGGCAGTCCCGCAAGATAGGTCGCGATATCAGCCTTAAGCTCGGTCATCAGCACTTCAAACTCGGCCGCGCCCAGCTCTTCCAGTCCCTTGCGGCTGTCGGCGATCTCGACCACGGTCGCGCCAAGGTCGGTCATCTGTTTCAGCGCCGCGTCGAACAGCGCGGCGATGTCGGCGCGGTCGCCGATGCGGTCGCGCAGCACGCCGATACGCTTGCCCTTCAGCGCATCGGGCGACAGTGCAGCGGTGTAATCGACCTTGCGCGCGTCGGCTTCGGCGGTCGCCGGGTCGGCGGGGTCGCTCCCCGCGATCACCGTCATCACCGCCGCAGCGTCGCGCACGGTCAGCGTCATCGGTCCCGCCGTGTCCTGGCTATGGCTGATCGGCACGATATGCGTGCGACTCACCAGTCCCACCGTAGGTTTGAACCCGACGATCCCGTTGACCCCGGCGGGGCAGGTGATCGATCCGTCGGTCTCGGTGCCGATCGTGATTGGCGCCAAGCTTGCTGCGGTCGCCGCACCGCTGCCCGCCGACGAACCGCAGGTGTTGCGATCGAGCGCATGCGGGTTCTTCGTCAACCCGCCGACGGCACTCCACCCGCTGGTCGAATTGTTCGAGCGGATGTTGGCCCATTCGCTGAGGTTGGTCTTGCCCAGGATGATGGCACCGGCATCGCGCAACCGCGCCACCAGCGGCGCGTCGCGGTTTGTGATATTGTCCTTCAGCGCCAGCGACCCTGCGGTTGTCGGCACCGGCCCCTTGGCCTCGATATTGTCCTTGATCAGGATCGGGATGGCGTGGAGCGGGCCGCGCACGCCCCCGGCTTTGCGTTCGAGGTCGAGCGCATGCGCCTGGCTCGTCGCGTCGGGAAAGGTCGCGATAACGGCATTCAGTTTCGGCCCGTTGTCGTCGAGCGTGCGGATGCGGTCGAGATAGGTTGCGGTGACGACGTCGCTGTTGATCCGTCGCTCGGTCATTTCGGCCTGCAACGTCGCGGCATCCTTGCCCTCGACCGGGGGCAGCGGCGGCGGCATGGCCAGCGCGGGGGCGACGGTAAGTAGGGCGGAAGCGGCGAGCAGCGAAATTTTTTGCATGGGCAACACGCTGCCAGCCGTAGCGGCAATTGCAAGCGGCGATTTTCGGGGTGCCGCAACGGCGTTGACACCGATCCCCCCGGTCTGCTCCCATGAGCGCGGGAGAATGATATGAACGACAAGCCTGCCCTTGCCACGGGTATCGCCGCGCCATCCGTAGATGGTGTTTCCGCGCAAACGCGGACGATGCTGTGGATCCTGCTGATCGTCTATATCTTCAATTTCCTCGACCGGCAGATCGTCAACATCCTGGCCGAACCGATCAAGGCCGAGCTCGGGCTTTCGGACACTCAGCTGGGGCTGCTGGCGGGACCGGCCTTTGCGGTTTTCTATGCTCTTCTGGGCATCCCCATCGCACGTTATGCCGACAGGGACGGAACGAATCGCGTTCGGTTGATCGCCATTTCGCTGGCGATCTGGTCGGCGATGACCGCGGTGTGCGGGCTTGCTCAGAATTTCGTCCAGTTGCTGCTCGCCCGCGTCGGCGTCGGGGTCGGGGAGGCGGGCTGTACTCCCGCCGCGCATTCACTGATCTCGGATAGCGTGCCCGTCGAGAAGCGGTCGTCGGCGATTGCCTTTTACGGGCTGGGGGTGCCGATTGGTTCGCTCCTCGGCCTGATCATCGGCGGCGTGGTCAACGACCTTTATGGCTGGCGCATCGCGTTGATGATGGTTGGCGCGCCGGGCATCCTGCTCGCGCTGGTGGTGCTGTTCGTGATGCGCGAACCGCGGCACAGCCGGACGGCGGAGGCGGTCGCGACGGCGCGAGCAGTCGTGCCGCTATCGACGGGCGAAGCGCTGCGCGAAATTTTCAGCTCGCGTGCCTTCATCTATATCCTGATTGCGGCGTCGGTCGTTGCCGTGCTGGGCTATGGCAAGGCGCTGTGGACAATCAGCTTCTTCATTCGCAGTCATGGACTGTCGACGACCGAAGCAGGCCTGTCGATGGCGGTCGTGCTCGGGCTGGCGGGGGCATTCGGTACCTGGCTCGGCGGCAAGATGGCCGACAAATACGGGCCGCGCGACAAAAAGCACCTGCTGACTTTTCCCGCTTATGGGATGGCGATCGCGGCGCCGATCCTGTTCCTCGGCTATTATATGGAGGATTGGCGCGTCGCGGTTGCAATGCTGATCATTCCGACGATCCTCAATTCGGCCTATTACGGCCCCGCCTATGGCTGTGTGCAGGGGCTGGTCCAGCCACGCGCGCGCGCCGTCGCCGCGTCGATCATGCTGTTTGGTCAAAATTTGATCGGCCTCGGCCTCGGGCCATTCCTGTTCGGGGTGCTATCTGACGCGCTGCAACCGCTCGCCGGGCAGGAAAGCGTGCGCTGGGTTCTGTATGGCGCGGCGTGGCTGGGGCTGATCCCCGCGTTCTTCTTCTGGCGCGCCAGCCTGCGTCTGAAAGCCGAGCTGAAGTCGGGTTAATAGGGCGGGTCCACCTTCGCGCGCTGCGCCTTGGCGGCATCGATCCACCAATTTAGGTCGTCGGCGAAGCGCGGGAAGCTCTTGACCAGCCGCGCGCCATCGTCGCCCGTTGGCTGACCGTCGGCATCAAACGCACCGCCGATCCGCCCGACGGGCAAGATCGACGAGGTGACCGCCATCCCCATTTCGCCGAGCGTGTCGCGCCACCCCATCATCGCGCGCACGCCTGCAAACGGGCCGGCCGAATAACAGGCGATCGCGGAGGGTCGCCAGAACCATTCCTCGAGAAAATGGTCGGTCAAATTCTTCAGTCCCGGCTGCGGCCCCCAATTATATTCGCCGGTAACGAACAGAAAACCGTCGGCGGAGCGGATCTTGGCCGCGAGTTCTTCCATCGCGGGCGGCGCCTCGCCCTTCGGATATTCTTTGTACATGCGGTCGAGCATCGGCAGGTCGACCGCCTTGGCGTCGATCAGTTCGGCGCTATCACCGCGCGCGATGATCGCATCGACCAGCCAATGCGCAAGCTTGATACCCTGCCGGTCGCGGCGGTAGCTGCCGTAGAAGACGAGAATGTGACGGGTCATCGCGCGATGGTGCCACGGCTTGCGCCGCAACGGAAGTCCCCTAAGCTGGCCGCGACCAAGGGTGGGGGAGAGAATGATGCGCGTTTATCGCACGCCGAATGATCGTTTTGCGGATTTACCGGACTGGCCCTATGCGCCAAACTATGCCGAGATCGTCGGCGGTCTGCGCGTTCATTATGTCGACGAAGGGCCGCGCGATGCTCAGCCGGTGCTGATGCTCCATGGTGAACCGACCTGGGCGTATCTTTATCGCCATATGATCGGTCCCGCGGTCGATGCCGGGTTTCGCGTCGTCGCGCCCGACCTGATCGGTTTTGGTCGGTCCGACAAGCCGCTCGACCGCGCGGCTTACAGCTATGCGGCGCAGGTTGCGTGGATGCGGCAATGGATCGAGGCGCTCGACCTCAAAAACATGATCCTCGCCTGTCAGGATTGGGGTTCGTTGATCGGGCTGCGGCTGGTTGCCGAAATGCCCGAGCGGTTTGCTGGCGTCGCGCTGTCGAATGGTGGACTGCCCGAAGGCCAGCCCGCTCCCCGCGCCTTCGCCATCTGGCGCGCTTTTTCGCGCTACAGTCCGCTGTTCCCGATCGGCAAGATCGTCAAGGCGGGTGCCAAGCGTGAATTGAGCGAGGCCGAGATCGCCGCTTACGACGCGCCGTTCCCGACCCGCGCGTCGAAAGTCGCGGCGCGGGTTTTCCCGTCGTTCGTGCCGCTCGGCGACAATGTCGCGGTGCCTGACCAGAAGCGCGCCTGGGTGGCGCTGGAGGCGTTCGACAAGCCGTTCCTGTGCTGTTTTTCCGACGGCGACCCGATCACGCGCGGCGGTGATGGGCTGTTCACCGGGCGGGTGCCGGGCGCCCAGGGCATGGCGCACCGCACTTTGCGCGGCGGCCATTTCATTCAGGAGGACGACCCGGTCGGTTTCGTTGCCGCGATCCGCGACGTAGCGGTCGCGGGCAAATAATCCTCCCTGTCGCGCAGCGATGGGGAGGGGGACCGTCCGCGAAGCGGATGGTGGAGGGGCCGCGACAGTCGCGTCAAAGCCCCTCCGTCAGCGCTTCGCGCTACCACTTCCTCATGGCTTCGCCTCAGGGAGGATCGGTTCAGTCGCTGAACGGGTCGCGGATCAGGATCGTGTCTTCGCGCTC
Source organism: Alphaproteobacteria bacterium (assembly GCA_018823905.1). GTDB lineage: Bacteria > Pseudomonadota > Alphaproteobacteria > Sphingomonadales > Sphingomonadaceae > Sphingopyxis. The sequence continues at coordinate 28,911 of JAHJHL010000139.1, read as the reverse complement.
GGGGCTGGTTGATACCAGCGCGATCGGCGTTTCGATCAGTTCCTGCACGCGCTGGATATATTTGATCGCCTGTGCGGGCAGGTCGGCATAGCTGCGCGCGCCAGCGGTCGTTTCCTGCCAGCCGTCCATTTCCTCATAGATCGGTTCGACCTCCGCCTGATCGGCCGAATGGGCGGGGAAATAGTCGAGGATCTTGCCGCGCAGCCGGTACCCGGTGCAGATGCGGATCGTGTCGAACCCGTCGAGCACGTCGAGCTTTGTCAGCGCGATGCCGGTGACGCCCGACACCGCGCAGCTCTGACGCACGAGCACCGCATCAAACCAGCCGCAGCGGCGCTTGCGCCCGGTGACGGTGCCGAATTCATGCCCGCGCTCACCGAGTTTCTGACCGATGTCATCTTCGAGTTCGGTCGGGAAGGGGCCGCTGCCGACGCGCGTCGTGTACGCCTTGGCGATGCCGAGCACAAAGCCGACCGCGCCGGGGCCGAGGCCCGAGCCGCTCGCGGCAGTGCCGCTGACCGTGTTGCTGCTAGTGACGAAGGGATAGGTGCCATGATCGACATCGAGCAGCACGCCCTGCGCGCCTTCGAACAATATGCGCGCGCCAGCCTTGCGGACCTTTTTCAGGCGCTTCCACACCGGCTGGGCATATTCGAGGACATAGTCGGCGATTTCGGTGAGATCGGCGACGAGCCGCTCGCGGTCGATCGGCGGTTCGCCGAAGCCGGCGCGCAGCGCGTCGTGGTGCGCGGTCAGGCGGTCGAGCTGCGGTTCGAGCTTGTCGAGATGCGCAAGGTCGCAGACGCGCAGCGCGCGGCGCCCGACCTTGTCCTCATAGGCGGGGCCGATGCCGCGCCCGGTGGTGCCGATCTTGCCCGCGCCCGCCGCAGTTTCGCGCAGCGCGTCGAGATCGCGGTGGAACGGCAGGATCAGCGCGCAATTGTCGGCGATCGCAAAATTCTCAGGATTGATCGCGACGCCTTGGCCGCGCAGCTTGGTGATCTCGTCGCGCAGCGCCCACGGGTCGAGCACGACGCCGTTGCCAATGATCGACAGCGTGCCGGTGACGATGCCTGAGGGAAGCAACGACAGCTTGTACACCTGCTCGCCGACGACGAGCGTATGGCCGGCGTTATGACCACCCTGGAAACGCACCACGGCATCGGCGCGGCTGGCGAGCCAGTCGACGATCTTGCCCTTGCCCTCGTCGCCCCATTGCGACCCGATGACGGTAACATTTGCCATGATGCTGTCCTGCTGAACGAGGCCATTTGACCCGGCGCGGCCTTAGCCGATTTGGGCGGCGAGACAAGGTGCAGTGGGATGAATTTGCGACAATTGCGTTGGACAAGGCAGGCGCGCCGGGGGGCGATGGAGGTGTGGATATGAGCAAGCGATACTGGATCGGCCTGTTCGCGGCGACCGCCGTGGTGGCGAGCGGCATGCCCGCCAGCGATGCGCGCGAGAAGCTGCGCGACCGCCTGCGCGAGCGGATGGCCGAGCGGATGGGCGCCGAACAAGGACCGAAGACGCCGGGCAGCGAGACGATCACCTATGGCAGCGACCCCTTGCAGGTGCTCGATATCTGGCGTGCGAAGGGCGCGAAGGGTCCGGCGCCGCTGATCGTCTATGTCCATGGCGGCGGGTGGAAGCGTGGCAGCAAGGACAATGCGACCGGGCGCTTCAAGCCGGTGCATTACCCGGTGCAGGGCTATGCCTTTGCCTCGATCAACTACCGCCTTGTCCCCGCCGCGACGGTCGAGCAGCAGGCGGCGGACGTGGCGGCCGCGGTGAAGGCGCTGGTCGACCGCGCCGATACGCTGGGCATCGATCGGCGGCGGATCGTGCTGATGGGGCATAGCGCGGGCGCGCATCTGGTGGCGCTGGTCGGGACCGACGAGCGCTATCTGAAGGGCGCGGGTCTGTTTTTCGCTGACATCGCGGGAGTGATCCCCAACGATGGGGCCGCCTATGATGTCCCGGCACAGATGAAGGACGGTCCGCCGATCATGCAAAAGACCTATGCGCAGGCGTTCGGCACCGATCCGGCGCGGCAAAAGGCCCTGTCTCCCACCGCGCATGCGGCGGCCCCCAACGCGCGCGAGTTTTTGCTGCTTTATGTCCAGCGTCCCGACGGGGTGCGACAGGCAAAGGCTTTGGGCGACGCGCTGACTGCGGGCGGTAGCCGCGTCGAGCACGGCAGCTTTCCCGGCGAGGGGCTGAAGGGCCATGCCGAGATCAACCGCAGCCTGGGCGACTCGGCCTATGCCGCGACCGCGACGGTGGATGCGTGGTTGAAGCGGGTGTTCGGGAAATAGCCGTCGTCATTGCGAGCGTAGCGAAGCAATCCCGAGCAGCGTAAGGCCGCTTTGGATTGCTTCGCTACGCTCGTAATGACGAATGAAGGGGCAACGGAGCCAAGAGGAATACCGATGACAAACCCCGACGCTCCCTATCATGCTCACATCTATTATGACTCGACCGAGCGGCCCGCCGCCGTTGCGCTGCGCGATACCTTCGGCCAGGATCCCGCGATTTTGTTTGTCGGCGCGATGACCGATGGGGCGGCAGGGCCGCATCCGATTGCGCAATATGAAGTGCATTTCCTCGCGCGCTCGCAGGCCGCGGTGGTCGCGGCGATCGAAGCGACGGGACTGCGCGCGCTGGTGCATCCGCTGACCGATGACGATCTGGCCGACCATACGACGTTGGCGCACTGGATTGGCGAACCGGTTGTGCTTGACGTGACGGTGCTCGATCCGCCGGGGGTCAATCAGGGCGTGCCGCGGTTCGGGATTTCGGATTTTTAGCCCGGGCTTTTAATCCCCGTTCGTATCGAGCGAAGTCGAGATACGTTGGGGCTAATCTATGCGGTCGCGTGTCTCGACTTCGCTCGACACGAACGGATTTTGGGGCATGCCTCAGACCGCAACCGGTCCATCGGCGCCAAGCCGCCACCCACATCCCAGCGCCTGCGCATCGTCGGCGTCGGATAGCGCCGCCACCGTCTGCCAGTCGTCGGCGCGCAGACTGGCGGCGAGCGCCGGGTCATGGCCGAGCGGCAGGAAAATGCGGCGGTCGCTGTCGTCTTCGGTGCCGAGCCCTGCGTCGATCAGTGGGTCAGGATAGAGCGAGAAGCCAACCGCGGCCTCTTCGTGCTGGCCGACCGGGATCGCATAACCGCCGCCGCGGCCGACCGCGTCGCCCTGACCCGGAACGAAGATCTGGAATCCGAACCAGCTTTGATAGGCAAAGCCGTGGCGCTCGGTCGGGTCGAGGGTCAGCGTCACCCGGTCGCGCACGGGTGCGGTGATCGCGTCGAGCGCGTCGATGCGCGCGGTGAGGACCCCTGATGTGTCAAAGGCGCGCAGGTCGGCGATCGCCTGATCGAACGGGCCAGTGGCGCGGAGCAGCGGCAGATAGGCGGCGGCGCCGATGCGGGTCAGCGCGCCTGCATCCTTGGCGTCGAGTTCGTCGCGAAGCTGCTGGATGTCAGTATCGACGGGCAGTGGGCCGTTCGCGAGCAGGTCGACGACGTCGGGGAGGGTGAAATCGATCGTGACCGGGCCGATGCCTGCGGCTTCGAGCGCGTCGATCGCGACGGTGACGATCTCGCGCGCTGCCGCGACACTGTCGCTGCCGATCAGTTCGGCGCCGACCTGCAGCATCTCGCGCGCGGGGCGGAGCTGGCTCGCGCGCAGTTTGACAACCTGTCCAGCGTAGCAGAGGCGCAGCGGCCGCGGCGCCCCGGCGAGCAGCGACGTTGCGATGCGGCCGACCTGCCGCGTGATGTCGGGACGAAGCGCCAGCGTGCGCTGCGATACCGGATCGGTGAAGCGGAGGAGGTCGCGGGTGGTGCGATCATCATCGCCGCCGAGCGTTTCGCGAAACTCGGCGAGTGGCGGTGAGACGCGGCCATAGCCGTGCGCGCGCATCGCATCGACGAGCGCGCGCGTGACACGAGACGCGGCCTCGGCCTGTTGGGGGAGGCGGTCGCGCAGGCCTTCGGGCAGCAGGGCAGGGGTGCGGGGCATCGGTGCGGCCTTAGGCTGGTCGAAAACGGGATTCAACAACCCAGAATTTCCGTTCGCATCGAGCGAAGTCGAGATGCCTTGATGGCATAGTCTCCCAACGGGTGTCTCGACTTCGCTCGACACGAACGGGAATAGCGGGTGGTTTAGAACTTGAGCCCCTTTACCGTCTTCACCCCCGGCAGCTGGCACAGCTGCCACAGCAGCGGTTCGGGCATTGGCGAGTCGAGGCTCAAAAGCAGCACGGCTTCGCCGCCCGCATCGCGGCGGCCAAGGTGGAAGGTGCCAATGTTGAGTCCGGCTTCGCCGAGCGCGGTGCCGATGCGGCCGATAAAGCCCGGCGCGTCCTCGTTGACGATGTAGAGCATGTGGCCGTCAAGATCGGCCTCGACCTTGATCCCGAACATCTCGACGAGGCGCGGGTCGCCGTTGCTGAACAGGGTGCCTGCGACCGAGCGGTCGCCCGCTTCGGTCGCCACGGTGACGCGGACGAGCGTGTGGTAATCGCCGTCGCGGTCATGGCGCACTTCGCGGACATCAAGTCCGCGTTCGCGCGCGAGATGCGGTGCGTTGACCATGTTCACGCTGTCCGAATAGCGACGCATCAGGCCGGTGAGCACTGCGGCGGTGATCGGCTTGAGGTTCAGCTCGGCAGCCGCACCTTCGACTTCGACCGAGATCGTCGTGAGGTTGTCGTGCGCGAGCTGGCCGACGAGGCTGCCCAGCTTTTCCGCGAGTTCCATATAGGGACGCAGTTTCGGGGCTTCCTCGGCCGACAGGCTGGGGACGTTGAGCGCGTTGGTGATGCCGCCGGTGAGCAGATAGTCGCTGATCTGCTCGGCCACCTGAATGGCGACATTGACCTGCGCTTCGTCGGTCGACGCGCCGAGGTGCGGGGTGCAGATAAAGTTCGGCGCGCCGAACAGCGGATGATTGGCCGCCGGGGGTTCCTGCGCGAACACGTCGAGCGCCGCGCCCGCGACATGGCCGCTGTCGAGCGCGTCCTTCAGCGCCGCTTCGTCGATCAGCCCGCCGCGCGCGCAGTTGATGATCCGCACGCCCTTCTTCGCTTTCGCGATATTTTCCGCCGACAGGATGTTGCGCGTCTGGTCGGTCAGCGGCGTGTGCAGCGTGATGAAGTCCGCCTTGGCGAGCAACGTCTCGAGATCAGCCTTTTCGACGCCGAGCTCGATCGCGCGCTCGGGGGTGAGGAAGGGGTCGAAGGCGACGACCTTCATGCGCAGGCCCAGCGCGCGCTCGGCGACGATGCTGCCGATATTGCCGCAGCCGATCAGGCCGAGCGTCTTCGACGTCAGCTCGACGCCCATGAAGTCGTTCTTCGGCCATTTGCCCGCCTGGGTTCCGGCGTTGGCCTCGGGAATCTGGCGCGCGAGCGCGAACATCATCGCGATGGCATGTTCGGCGGTGGTGATGCTATTGCCGAAGGGAGTGTTCATCACGATGACGCCCTTCTTTGACGCCTCCGGAATGTCGACATTGTCGACGCCGATCCCGGCGCGGCCGACGACCTTCAGGTTCGTGGCGGCGGCGAGGACGTCGGCGGTGACTTTCGTAGCCGACCGGATCGCGAGGCCGTCATAGTCGCCGATCATCGCGATCAGCTCGTCCTTGGTCTTGCCGGTGATGACGTCGACCTGAATGCCGCGTTCCTTGAAGATCGCGGCGGCTTTGGGGTCCATTTTGTCGCTGATGAGGACTTTGGGTTGGGTCATTTCGATATTCCTTTTACCTCGTCATTCCCGCGAAAGCGGGAACCCAGTGTGGGGTCAGCCCACGCACGCTCTGGGTCCCCGTTTTCGCGGGGATGACGAAAAAAATGTTAGGCGGTGAGGCTGGCGTAAGCCCAGTCGAGCCACGGGCCGAGCGCTTCGATATCGGCGGTGTCGACGGTCGCGCCGCACCAGATGCGAAGGCCCGGAGGCGCGTCGCGGTAACCCGCGATATCATAGGCCGCGCCTTCCTTTTCGAGCAGCGCGGCGAATTTCTTGATGAAATCCGCATCGGCCCCGGCGACCGACAGACAGACCGAGGTTTTCGATCGGCTGGCGGGATCGGCGGCGAGATGGCTCAGCCAGTCGCGTTCCGACACGATCTTGTCGAGCGCGGCGGCGTTGGCGTCGCTGCGCGCTTTCAGGCCATCGAGACCACCCAGCGACTTCGCCCATTCGAGCGCGAAGATCGCATCCTCGACCGCGAGCATCGACGGCGTGTTGATCGTCTCGCCCTTGAACACGCCTTCGGCCAGCGCGCCCTTGCTGACGAGGCGAAACACCTTCGGCAGCGGCCAGGCGGGGGTGTAGGTTTCGAGCCGTTCGACCGCGCGCGGGCCGAGGATCAGGACGCCATGGCCGCCCTCGCCGCCGAGCACTTTCTGCCAGCTGAAGGTCGCAACGTCGATCTTGTCCCATGGCAGGTCGTAAGCGAACACGGCGCTGGTCGCGTCGGCGAAGGACAGGCCTTCGCGGACGTCGGCGATCCAGTCGCCGTTCGGAACGCGCACGCCGCTGGTGGTGCCGTTCCAGGTGAACAGCACGTCGTTCGACCAGTCGACGGCGCCCAAGTCGGGGAGCTGGCCGTAGTCGGCGCGGATGACGGTCGGGTCGAGCTTCAGCTGCTTTGCCGCATCGGTGACCCAACCCTCACCGAAGCTCTCCCAAGCGAGCGTCGTGACCGGGCGCTGACCAAGCATCGTCCACATCGCCATTTCAAAGGCGCCGGTGTCGGAGCCCGGAACGATACCGATGCGGTGGGTGTCCGGAAGCTGCAGCATCTCGCGCATCAGGTCGATGCAAAGCGCGAGGCGCGTCTTGCCGATCTTGGCGCGGTGCGAGCGGCCCAGCGATTCGGTGGCGAGCTTTTCGGGGGACCAGACCGGCGGCTTGGCGCAGGGTCCGGAAGAAAAAAACGGGCGCGCAGGGCGCAATTCGGGTGTCGGCACTTCAGTCATGTAGTCTCTCCTTGCAGAGAGCTCGCGCGGCGTTGGGACCGCGTGGCCCGGCGCTGCGTTTAGGGCGGGGGCGCGGGCTGTCAAACAAAATGCGTGGGCCGCGCGAAATTTCGGGTGAGCCGAAGCAAAACTAAAGAGCTTGTTAACCATCTTGTCGGTATTTTGACGCCATGCCGATTCCGTCGTTCCTGCAGCCCCGGATCCTGATCGCCGCGACCGCGGCGCTGGCGCTGTCGGCTTGTTTCGGTAGCCCGGACGTGATGAAGCGCGGTGACCCAAAGCGGCCCACGGCGAGCGCGCCCAAGCGTCCGCAAGTTACGGGCACGCCTTCGTTTACGAGCGCCGAGGCGCAGCAATGCGCATTTGATCTAAAGCAAGCGGGGGTTCGCTTTACGCCGCTCGCCAATCAGGATCATGGCGGCGGATGCAGCTCGATCGACTCGGTCAAGCTGCTCGACATCGGCACTCCGACGACCAACCTGGGCGCAATGACGTGCCCGCTGGCGAAAAGTTTTGCCGGCTGGGCGCAATTTGCGGTGAAGCCCGCGGCGCGGAAATATTTCGGGCAGGAAGTCGTCAAGATCGAGACCTTTGGCACCTATAGCTGCCGCAACATATATGGCGGTCGCTCGGGCCGTCTGTCGCAGCATGCCTATTCGAACGCGGTCGACGTGTCGGGCTTCGTGCTCGCCGACGGGCGGCGTATCATGCTTGATGGTGGGTGGAAGGGCGACAAGGCGTCGCAGGATTTCCTCCGCGCGCTGCACAAATCGGGCTGCCGCCGGTTTGGCACCGTGCTCGGGCCGGATTATAACGCTGCCCACTATAACCATTTCCATTTCGACATGAGCGGCAACGGCTACTGCCGCTGACACCGGCCCGACTTGGCAAAGTCACGCTGAGCGGCTAGCCGCTGTTCAATGGCCGAAGATAAACAACCCCATCGTTCGCGTTTCCACAAAGCCAAGGATGACGCGCAGTTCGCCAAACAGGCGACTACCACCCCGCAGACCGCGAGCGCCGCGTACAAGCTGGCGTTTCAGGACAATGACTTCCTGCTGCGCGAAGATTTGCGCCCGGTGCGGTTCCAGCTGGAGCTGCTCAAGCCCGAACTGCTGCTCGACGAGGCGAAGATCGAGTCGATGCTCGTCATCTATGGCTCGGCGCGCATTCCCGAACCCGCGGAGGCCGACGCGCTCGAAGCGGCGGCGACCGACGACGTCCAGCGCAACATCGCCCGCCGCCTGAAGGCGAAGGCGAAATATTATGAAGAGGCGCGCAAGCTCGCGCGGCTGGCGAGCCAGGTGCCGCCCGACGAAAATGGCTGTCGCCATTTCGTCGTCTGCTCGGGCGGCGGACCGTCGATCATGGAAGCGGCGAATCGCGGCGCGGCCGATGTCGGCAAGGAGTCGGTCGGACTGAATATCGTGCTGCCGCATGAACAGGCGCCGAACCGCTTTGTGACCCCCGACCTCAGCTTTCAATTTCACTATTTCGCGCTCAGGAAAATGCACTTCCTGCTCCGCGCCCGCGCGGTGTGCGTGTTCCCGGGTGGCTTCGGCACCTTCGACGAAATGTTCGAGCTGCTGACCTTGATCCAGACCGGCAAGATCAAGCCGATCCCGATCGTCCTGTTCGGCAGGGAGTTCTGGGAACGCGTCGTCAATTTCGAGGCGCTGGTTGAAGAGGGCGTGGTGAGCGCGCGCGACCTGGGGCTGTTCAAATTTGTCGAGACCGCTGATGAGGCGTGGCAAATTGTGCAGGATTTCTACGCGAGTATTGAAGATCAGGGGTAATGCCGCTTAGATCCTCCCTGTCGCGAAGCGATGGGGAGGGGGACCGTCGCCGCAGGCGATGGTGGAGGGGCGCAGACAGCAGCGCCATGGCCCTGCCGTCAGCGGCTACGCCGCTGCCACCTCCCCATGGCTTCGCCACAGGGAGGATCAATTATTTCGACTGCGCTTCCAGATACAGGATCAACGCCTTGCGATCCGCGGCGTCGATAACCCCGGCGAACGCCATTCGCGTCCCGGGTACCGCCTTCATCGGCGCTTCGAGATAGGTGTCGAGGGCCGCTTCGTCCCAGACGCCGGCTTTGGCCTTCATCGCGCTCGAGTAGGAAAAGTCGGGCTTTGCCGCGACGGCTGCGCCAACGACACCGTGCAAATTGGGACCGATGCCGTTGCGGCCGCCTTTGTCGACGGTGTGACAGGCGACGCAGCGCTTGAAGACCTGCTCACCCATCGCGGCGGTCGGCGCGATTGGCGGCACGGGCATTGCTTCGCCCGCCGGACTATCGGCCGGGGGCGTTTCGCTTTTTCCGCAGCTGGTAAGGGCAAAGGCGCCCGCCAGCAAGACGGGCGCGATGCGCATTATTTCGTGGCTTCGGCCGGGGCAGGGGTCGCCCCGGCAGCGTCGGCGGCCGGAGCAGCGGTGGCGCCTTCAGCGGGGGCGGCAGCCGCTTCGCCTTCGGCCGGGGCAGCGCCTTCGGCGGGTGCGGCGGCTTCGGGGGCGGGCAGCGGCAGATTCGAACCCTGGCTGTTCATGTAAACGATCAGGTTCGCGCGATCTTCGGCGCTGCTGAGGCCCGCGAACGACATTTTGGTGCCCGGCGCATATTTGCGCGGGCTGGCGAGCCAAGCGTCCATGCCTTCGAAATCCCAGTTGCCGGGGACGCCCTTCAGCGCGTCGGAATACGCAAAGCCCGCGACATGGCCGTGCGCCTTGCCGAGCGCGCCCCACAGATTCGGGCCGATGCCGTTGGCGCCGCCCGAGGCGATGGTGTGGCATGCGGCGCATTTCGCGAACACCGCTTCACCCTTTACCGGATCCGCGGCGGCGAGCAGGTTGGCGATCGGCACCGCGGCGGCGGCACCGGCGCCAGCTTCGGCGTCTTCGATCGGGAAACCGGGCTTTTCCGGGTTATGACCGGCGAACAACATGCCCGACCCGATGGTCAGGCCCAGCGCGCAAATGCCGGCAAAAAGCACCCAGCCAGCGATCGTGTTGTTGCGATTATCCATGCTCTAGCAGCCCCGTTAGCTGGCGCCCGCTTGCCGGACGCGTATCTGATTTGGACGCTCCCTTACTGGTGCGGCGACGGCGGCGCAAGGGGATGAAATGGCCGATCGCGACCGGTTGCGTCGCTTCGGTCCTGCGGCTATGCGCCGCGGCTCCAATTGGGGAAGGCAGTCATGGGCAGTTATTCGGCTTCGGCACAGCATCTGGTCGACAAAATGCGGGTGGCAGCACTCGCAGAGCCCGCCCGCGGGCTGGCGTTTCAGGGCGCGCCCGGCGCCAACAGCGACCTTGCCGCGCGCGAATATGATCCCAATTCGCTGCCATTGCCCTGCTATGCCTTTCAGGACGCGATCGATGCGGTGCGCGACGGCCGCGTCGACCGTGCGATCATCCCGATCGAAAACAGCCTGCACGGCCGCGTCGCCGACATCCATTTCCTGCTCCCCGAATCCGGCCTGTCGATCGTCGGCGAGCATTTCCTGCCGATCCGCTACGGCCTGATGAGCCGTGACCTCGGCCCGGTGACGCGCGCGATGAGCCATGAGCAGGCGCTCGGCCAGTGCCGTCACTGGCTGCGCGCGAACAACATCGCGCCGGTCGCGCATAGCGACACCGCGGGCGCCGCGGCGTGGGTTGCCGACAGCGACGAGGTCGGGCTGGCCGCGCTGGCGCCGCCGCATGCCGCCGAGCTGTACGGGCTGACGCTACACGGCACCGGCATGGAGGATGCCGATCACAATATGACGCGCTTCGTCGTGCTGGCGCGCGAGCCGCTCGCTGATTTTGCGGCGATCGAAGGGCCGGTGATGACCACCTTCATGTTCGAGGTGAAGAATATTCCCGCCGCGCTGTACAAAGCGCTCGGCGGCTTTGCGACCAACGGCGTCAACATGACCAAGCTGGAAAGCTATCAGACCGGCGGCAGCTTTGCCGCGACGCAATTCTACGCCGACATCGTCGGCGCGCCGGGCGAGGAACGCATCGACCGCGCGCTCGAAGAGCTGGATTTCCAGACCAAATCGCTGCGGCTGCTGGGCACCTACGCGCAGGCGCGCTTGCGCCCCTAAACCCCCCGGCGGCGGAGCATCCGCGCGGTCGCTGACGTCTGGACGATGAACAAAGTCACCAGGATGCTGGAGACGACCAGTGCGAACAGGTCGAATACCGAGAAATTGGTGCTGCCGATGTCGGCGCCGCCGATAATCGGCATCGCGATCGTCATCGCCATCAGCATCAGCCGCAGCTCGGTCGGTCCGCCCGCCATATAGGACAGACGAAATTCGCCGACGACCTTGGCGGCGATGAAGGTGTGGATCGACAGCAGGAAATATCCGATCACCGCCATCAATGCGACGTCAAAGCGCATATAGGGGCTCATCCCGATCGCGCTGACCATCAGCAGGGTCGCGAGCGCATCGACGCTGTGGTCGACGAAATAGCCATAATTGGGGCGCTCAATCTGGCGCCAGCGCGCGAGGCTGCCGTCGAGCGAATCGCCGAACCAGTTGATCACATAACCCGCGAGGCACAGCCCGAGCCATTCGCTGTCGATCCAGCTGAGCATATAGCCCGCCGCCACCATGACCGCGCCGAAAAAGCCCAGCGCGGTCAGTTTGTCGGGGGTCACCCATTGCGGCAGCCGCGGGCAGATCCAGTTGAGCAGGCGGCGTTCGCTGCGCGCGAGAATATTCTGCTGAATACGGACCGGCGCCTGCGCGACGGGCTGGAACTTGCTCATGGAAATCCTTCGTTACTGGCTGTCACATAATCGCCAGCCGAATGTCATCGGATCGTCATAGAGCGAAAGTTGCGGGGGCGAAAGGGCTGCGCGGTCGGCGCGGCGTACCGAGGCGTCGGTCAGTCCTGCCAGGGACCAATCTCGCCGACCTCGCCGATGGTGCGAAAGCGGACCGCACCATCGACCCACGCGACCTCCCACATCGGCGCGGGGCGCGCCCATTCGCCGATCACGAACAGTGGCATCCGGTGCGCGGCGACGAAAGCGAGATCGCGCGCGCTGGGGCCGGGGACGGGGGTTTCGTAACGCTGGCGCAGGCGGACGACAGCCAGCGTGTTTGGCGGGGGTGCGGGCAAAGACTGGCGCGCCGGAAAGCCGGTGCTGACCGCGACCACGGGAAATCCCTTATCGTCGCGCGCGATCAACAGCACCTTGTCGGCGCTGGAGATCGGGCCGTTCACCGGGCGACCGGCGACCTTGCGCCCCGCGATCGCGACAAATTCGCGCAGGTCGGTGTCGGCAATCGGCGCGACCGCCGCCGTGGCGGTCGGCGCGGGCGCGGCGACCGGATCGGCGGCGAGCGCAGCGACGAGCAACAGCGCTGCGATCAATGTGCTTCGCCCCAGCTTTTGCCGATGCCGATTTCTACCTCGAGCGGGACCGACAGCGTGAGCGCCGGTTCGGCGGCGCCCATCATCACGGTGCGGATCACCGCGCCAGCCGCCTCGGCTTTGTCGGCGGGCGCCTCGAACACCAGTTCATCGTGGACCTGCAGCAGCATTTTGACGTCGGACAGGCCTGCGTCTTCCAGCGCCTTGGGCATCCGCGCCATCGCGCGTTTGATCAGGTCGGCGCTGGTCCCCTGGATCGGCGCGTTGATCGCGGCGCGTTCGCTGCCCGCGCGCTCGTTCTGGCTCGCGGCCTTGATCCGCGGGAACCAGGTTTTGCGCCCGAACAGCGTCTCGGTATAACCGGTCACGCGCACGCTATCGAGCGTGTCGGTGATATAATCGGAAATGCCGGGGAAACGCTCAAAATAGCGCGCGATCAGCGCCTGCGCCTCGTCAGGGGTGATCTCGAGCCGCCCCGCCAGTCCCCAGCGCGAAATGCCGTAGAGGATCGAGAAATTAACCGTCTTGGCCTTGCCGCGGGTGTCGCGGTTGCTTTCGCCGAACAGCTCGATTGCGGTCGCGGCGTGGATGTCCTGCCCCTGTGCGAAGGCCTCCTTCAGTTCGGGGACGTCGGCCATATGCGCGGCGAGGCGCAGCTCGATCTGGCTATAGTCGGCGGCGATCAGGACATGGCCGGGCGCGGCGATGAAGGCGTCGCGGATCTGGCGCCCGGTCTCGGTGCGGATCGGGATGTTCTGGAGGTTCGGGTCGGTCGACGACAAGCGCCCGGTCTGCGCCCCGACCAGGCTGTAGCTGGTGTGGACGCGGCCAGTCGTGGGATTGATCTGTTGCTGGAGCGCGTCGGTATAGGTCGATTTCAGCTTGGCGAGCTGGCGCCACTCCAATATCTTGCGCGCGATCGGTACCCCGTCGCGTTCGAGCCGTTCCAGTTCATTCTGGTCAGTCGACCAGTCGCCTGACTTGCCCTTGCGCCCACCTTTCAGCCCCAGCTTGTCGAACAGGATTTCGCCGAGCTGCTTGGGGCTGCCGATCGCGAACGGCTGGCCCGCGAGGGCGTGGATTTCGCCTTCGATCCGCAGCATTTCGGTCGCGAATTCGCCCGACAGCTTGGCGAGATAGTCGCGGTTCACCATGATCCCCGCGCGCTCCATGCCCTCGACAATCGAGGCAAGCGGCCGGTCCACCATCTCATACACGCGCGTTCCGCCCTCGATCGGCAAGCGCAGCTTGAGCAGCTTCCACAGCCGCAGCGCGACGTCGGCATCCTCGGCGGCATATTCGGTTGCGCGGTCGAGCTGGACCTCGGCAAAACTGATCTGCGATTTGCCGGTGCCGCACATTTCCTTGAAGGTCAGGCAGGTGTGATCGAGGTGGAGCTTCGCCAGCTCGTCGAGCCCGTGCTGATGCTTGCCCGCGTCGAGTGCAAAGCTCATCACCAGCGTGTCGTCATAGGGTGCGATGATGATGCCATGCTGCGCGAGCACGCCGATGTCATATTTCAGATTGTGCCCGACCTTGAGCACCGCATCGTCGGCAAACAGACCGCGGAGCCGGTCGAGTGCCGCGTCGATCGCAATCTGCTCGGGCTTTTCGGCGAACATGTCGGTGCCGCCATGGCCGAGCGGGATGTAGCATGCCTTGCCCGGCGCGGTGGCTAGACTGACCCCGACCAACCGTCCGGTGACGCTGTCGAGGCTGGCGGTTTCGGTATCGATGGCGACGACATGCGCGGCGCGGGCCTCGGCGATCCAGCAGTCGAGTGCGTCTAGCGTCGTGACGCATTCATACGCCGAGCGGTCGATGGCAGGCATCGGCGGCAGGGCCGGAGTCGATAGCGCATTGCCCACGCTCGCTACCGGCGCAGCGTCCGCACGCGGAAAGGTCGGCGGCCCACCGGGGGTGCCGCCAAGGTCGAGTTTTGCCGACAGCGAGCGGAAGCCATGCTCATCAAGGAAGGTCTTGAGCGGCAAGGGCGGAATTGCGCCCAGCTTCAGGTCATCGAGCGCATCGGGCAACGGACAGTCGCGCTTCAGCTCAACCAGCACGCGCGACAGCCGCGCCATATCGGCATGTTCGATCAGATTGTCGCGCAGCTTCGACGTCTTCATCGTCTCGGCGCCCGCGAGCGTTTTTTCGAGGTCGCCATATTCGACGATCAGCTTGGTCGCGGTCTTCGGCCCGACCCCGCGGACGCCGGGGACATTGTCGACGCTGTCGCCCATCAGCGCGAGCACGTCGCCGACGAGATCGGGGGTGACTCCGAACTTTTCGTTCACCGCTTCGAGCCCGAGGCGGACATTCTTCATCGTGTCGAGCATATCGACGTGGGGGCCGCCCGCGGGCTCGCGAATGAGCTGCATCAGATCCTTGTCCGACGATACGATGGTGACGTCCCACCCTGCGGCGACCGCGGCTTCGGTATAGCTCGCGATCAAATCGTCGGCCTCATACCCTTCCGTCTCGATGCACGGCAACGAGAAGGCGCGCGTCGCGTCGCGGATCAGCGGGAATTGCGGGCGGAGGTCTTCGGGCGGTTCGGGCCGGTTCGCCTTATACTGGTCGTAAATCTCGTTGCGGAACGACTTGCTACTATGGTCGAGGATCACCGCCAGATGTGTCGGCCCGTCGGCGTCGTGCAGGTCCTTTGCCAGCTTCCACAGCATCGTGGTGTAGCCATATACCGCACCAACCGGCACCCCGTTGGGATTGGTGAGCGGCGGCAGGCGGTGATAGGCGCGGAAGATGTAGCTGGAGCCATCGACCAGATAGAGATGATTCTTGTCCGACATGGCGGCGGTGTAGCAGCGGCGGACGGGGCGGCCTAGGGCAAGGTTCCAGTGTTAAGGATCACGCCCGGTGGCGTTCGAGGATGATGTCCCGCTCCGCAACCAGGACGCCATTGCCATTGTCGCGCAACGTGACGATGCCGCTGCCGCCGCGCAGTTCCTGATTGCGCCGATAGTCCTCGGTCACCCCGAATTCGCCTGCGAATACCACGTCATCGACATAGTAACGCCGCTTCCCCTTCTCGCCGATCATCAGATGTACATGCGCCGGAATCGTCATGTCGGGATAGGGCGAGGGTTTGATCGTCAGGAAACTGTATCGTCCGTCGGCGTCGGTCTTGACCCAACCGCGCAAGCGGCCGTTGCGACGGCTCCATTCGCTTTCATCGTCGCCGTTGGCGTAAAGACCGTCGATATTGGTATGATGCGCATAAATGATCACGCCCGCGGCCGGGGTGGTTCCGTCCGGCGTGGTGACCCGCCCGGTAACCAGCAGGCGTGGACCGGGTTCGTCCGGTCCGGCGATCTGGGTTGTCGAACCCAATCGGGCCGGATCGCGCTCATCAACCGCTTCGCACCCCTCGCAATTATAGAGGCCGGCGCGGACGCCGCCGTCCGGCTCGCGCGCCTTCGCGCAACCGGGCAGCAAGAAAGTACCCGCGATGAGCGCTGATTGGACCAGGACGGTGCGACGGGTTTGCATCGAGGACGGCCATTTCATTTCGGAGGTCGCGCAGATTTTGATCGAGGCACGCAAAACTGGCAAGCGGTTCGGTTGACCCGGTACATTGTGACCGTCGAAATTGCGCTTGAATCCTGTAGTACTCGCCGGCTCTCGACAAGGAGAACCGGCCGCTATGGAACAACCGACAATGCGCTACGCCGCTCCGGCGCGGATTCTGCACTGGATGGTTGCGATACTGGTCGTCATCCAGTTTTACTTCGGCTGGGCCTCCGAACAGGAGACGGACAACGACGCCAGCTTTGCGCTGATCCGCGTGCATTTCCAGCTTGGCATGACGATCGTCGCTTTGATGCTGCTACGCCTCCTGTGGCGCATCGCGCGGCCAGCGCCAGCAGCCGAACCGGGGCCGCGCTGGCAGCGAGCGGCGGCATCCGCAACCCATCTTCTCCTTTACGCGCTGCTATTCATTCTGCCGCTTACCGGCTATATCATCTGGGTCTGGATGGAGGCGCCGCGGACGGTGTTCGGGCTGGTCGAGGTGCCTGCGCTCTTCACGCCCCCGGCGGAGGATGAAACCGGTCGTGCCGTCGCCTGGTACATCCATCATTACGGCGCCTACACGCTCGCCGCGCTTGTCCTGCTCCACATCGCAGCGGCCTTGTGGCACGAATTCTGGCTTTCCGATCGCTTGATCCGGCGGCGGATGCTCTGACGCGGATGATCTGCCGCGATCGCCTTGCGGGGCGTGGCGGTTGGATATGGCGTACGCCGCGCTCGGCGAGCAGCCTAGCGCTGCCCCGCCGTTGGGTTCAGCCCTCCGTTGCGCGCGGTACGGGCGGCAGGTCGAAATGCAGCACATCTTCGCGCACGCCCAGCTTGGTGTAGAGCGCGATGGCAGGCGGATCGACATAGTCGGCTTGGACGAACACCGCCCAGGCGCCGGTTTCGGCGGCGATGTGCTGGAGTTCGGTGATCAGCGCGGTCGCGATGCCGCGGCGACGGACGCTTTCGGCGACCGCGAGGTCATAAAGATAAATCTCGCTGCGCGCGGCCTCCAGCTTGGGGAGTTCATAGGCGGTGAGGCCGCCGACGATGCGGCCGTCGATGCGGGCGATGAGCAGGATGATCGCGTCCTTGGCAAGCTGGCGGGCAAGCCACGCGTCGTCGGGGTGGTCGCGGCGATAGGTTTCATGGTCTGCAAAGGCGTCGGCATAAAGCGCGTTGAGGTCGCGCGCCGCTTCGACGTCGCCCGTGGCGAGGCGCTGGACCGCAATTGTCGTCATGCGCGGTATTCGATCGAGAGTTTCGCCGCCGCCGCGACGGCTGCGGCGCGCGCGTCGTCGGTGGTGCCGCCGGCCACCTTCGCCAGCGTCACGCCCATCCGGCGGTACGGGCGGGTGACCGGCTTGCCAAAGATGCGCGCGTCGATCGCGGTTGCGGGGTCGGGCGGGGTGAGCGTGTCGGCGAGGCCGGTGATCTCGAAATCCGCCGCGTCGCGATCGGCGAGCAGGACGGCGCTGGCGCTGGCGTCGGGTACGTCGATCGCCGGGATCGGCAGTCCGAGGATCGCGCGGGCGTGGAGGTCGAATTCGGACAGCGACTGCGAGATCAGCGTCACCATGCCGGTATCGTGCGGGCGCGGGCTGAGCTCGGAAAAGATGACCGTGTCGCCCTTCACGAAATATTCGACCCCGAAAATGCCATGGCCGCCGAGCGCATCGACGACTCTTGTTGCCATGTCCTGCGCGCTGGCGAGCGCGGCATCCGACATCGCGGCGGGCTGCCAGCTTTCGCGATAGTCGCCGCGTTCCTGCCGGTGGCCGATCGGTGGGCAAAAGGCCACGCCACCCTTGTGCCGGACAGTCAGCAGGGTGATTTCATAATCGAAGTCGATGAACGCCTCGGCAATCACGCGCAGCCGGTCGCCGCGCATGCCCGCGGCGGCATAGTCCCACGCCGCATCGACGCCGTCCGCATCCTTGACCGTGCTCTGGCCCTTGCCCGACGAGGACATCACCGGCTTGACGACGAGCGGAAAGCCGATGCGCACCGCGGCCGCGTGCAGTTCCTCGCGCGTTTCGGCATATTCGAAGGTCGAGGTGGTGAGCCCGAGTTCGCTCGCGGCGAGGTCGCGGATCGCGTCGCGGTTCATCGTCAGCTGCGCGGCGCGCGCCGAAGGGACCACATGGAAACCTGCCGCCTCGACTTCGGCAAGCACTTCGGTGCGGATCGCTTCGACCTCGGGGACGATATGGTCGGGCCGGTGCTTTTCGATCGTGGCGCGCAGTGCGTCGCCGTCGAGCATGGAGAATACCTCGAAGCCATCGGCGACCTGCATCGCGGGGGCGGCGGCATAGCTGTCGCAGGCGATAACGTGGCAACCCAGCCGCTTCGCCGAGATCACAAACTCGCGGCCGAGCTCGCCCGAGCCGAGGAGGAGGATTTTGGCGGTGGGGGTCATAGCGGGCTCCGAATCTGAAGACATCTCCACACCCGATATCGCGTCGCGGCGCAACGCACGTTTTTTCAACGAGCCTGCGTCGTGGCGCGATAAGATCGCAAGACCTTTTGGGGAGACGATATATGCCTGACACCGCCGAACAGGAAAAGACGCTACCAACCCAGGCGCTGTTCGATCGCTATCATGTTGGATGGGAAACGCGAGACCCGGATATGATCGCCTCGCTCCATTCGGACGATACGGTTTTTCAGCTGCATGACGGGTCGGAATCTGTCGTCGGACGCGAACCGCTGCGCGCGCATTGTCGCACATTATTTGCGGCATATGATTTTTCGCAGCTGATGGGGCGGCGGATCTATGGGCGCGACTATTGGATTTTCGACTGGACGATGGTTCTATCGCTCGCGCTGCCCGACCATACTAGTTTTATCGCGCATGTCGACATGGTGGACGTGGTCAAGGTGAATCGCGCTGGAGAGGTGGTGAGCAAGCATGTCTATCCCGATGCGCAGCAGATGACAGCCGCCTTTGCCCAGGCCGGAATCGCGCGATAGTCGGGCTTGCGCCGATCGCGGATGAGGGGGCATAGTTGCAGCGATGCCCGACGCGATCACGCCCTATCTCGATTCCTGTTTTCCTGTCGGCAGTCGGCGGCTCGCAACCCACGCCAATCTGGTGACTGCCGTGTTAATCGGCCGGACGGGGCCGGTGATGCTGGAGCGCGAGGGGCAGTGCGTCGAAGGGGACATATTGCTCGTCCGCCCCGAGATTGCGCACACAGTCGCCTTTGCGGAGCAAGGTGCCGACGTGCTCTACCTCAATGGGCTTGTCTTTCCGTTCGACGCGCCGCTGGCGATCGCCTTGAAAGGTGCTTCGGCATATTTGGCGCTCGACGCGCTGTGTAATGACAGCTGTTCGGTAGCCGAATTGCGCAGCAAGCTCACGCCGCGCATGCACGCGCCGCCGCCAGCAGTCGCGGCGGCGATACAGGCAATCCATGGCGACCCGATGTGGCGGATGCCGCAGACCGAATTGGCCCACCGACTCGGCATGGAGCGCACGCGGGCGCTTCGCGCTTTCAAGGCGGCGACGGGACAAAGCTTTCGCGAATTCAAGCTTTGGTCGGCGCTTCAATATGCAACGCAGCAGCTGGCGGAGGGAGCGTTGGTCCGCACCGCAGCGATGGATGCCGGTTTCGCCGACACAGCGCATCTGTCGCGCGTGTTCCACCGGGTTTTCGGTCTGACGCCGACCGCAGCTATCGCAGGGCTTTCGGTGAGCTGAACCCCGGCGCCCCTATGCGGGCCATGTCTCGGTGTCACGGTCCGGGTGCTGGTGATTGCTCGCCTTGATCGCGCCGACATAGGCGGCCATCGTCTCTTCGGTCGTCCCCTCAACCTTGATCGGCAGATGGTCAAACAGCGGCAGCTGCGCCTCGACGCCGAACTGAATGCGCGGTGGGAATTGCGCGGGGTCGTCGAACGATCCGGTCGTCAGGTTGATGTGCTTGCTCTCGAAATAGTCGTAAAGCAGCGGCGTTCCGCAGTCGCGGCAAAAGCCGCGCGCGGCCTTGTCCGAACTGTTGAAGGTCGCAGGCTCGCCGCGCGTCCAAGTGATCGCGTCGCGCGGAACGCCGATCAAGGCGGCGAAAAAATTGCCCGCCGCCTTCTGGCACATCCGGCAATGGCAGATGTGTGACGTGTCGAGCACCGCGGTGACATGATAGCGCACCGCGCCGCATTGGCAGCCGCCCGAGGCCTGGGTTTCGATCCTGTCCATGGGCGACTGGTATCAAGGGCGGCACAGTCTCGCAACTGCGCCGCCCTTTTCACATCAAGCGCCGAAGCGTTCGATCACGTCCGCCAGCGGGACATGGCCGCGACACCGGCCGCTTCCCGTCAGCTTCTCGCCGCTTTCGAGCGCCGTCGCATAGATGACCGCTGGATCGGCCTCCAACCGCCCGCGCAGCGCCGCGAGCTTCGGCCAACGCGCGGGATCGGCAACTTCGTGAAAGTCCAACCATCGCGCGACCCCGATGAACAGCGCGTCGGCCAGCGTCGGCCGGTCGCCGACCAGATAGGGGTCGCCGCCGACCATCGTTTCCAGCTTGTCGTGGCGTTCAATCACCGCTTCCTTGCCCCATTCGCGGAGCGCAGCTTGCAAAGCCGGACGCGGCGGCTCCATCTCGAGCGCCGCCCACAGCGGGCTGAAGGCGCCGGTGAAGCCGGTGTTGATAAACGCCATGATCTGCCACATCCGGTCGGCGTCGGGCGACAGCGGGTCGGGGCTGATCCGGCGCGCGTCATCGTACGCGGCAAACCAGCGCGCGATCGCCATGGATTCGGTTAGCGGCTGCCCCCGATCGGTAATCAAGGCCGGGGTTTCGTGCCGTGCGTTGATGCGGGCGTATGCGGGTTCACGCATTTCGCCGAGCATGTCGACGCGGCACAGGCGATAGGGCTTGCCCAGCCATTCGAGGGCCGCAACAAGCCCCATGGAACTTCCCAGCGGGAAGCCATAGATAAGGATCGGTTCCAATATATTGCTCCAGTTTCGTTATGAGGGGGAGCTGCGCAGCGGTCGCCGATATAGGGCGCCCCGACGCGACGTAAATTACGCACCTTTTTGTAACCATGAGGCGATGATGAAAGATCTGGTTTCGCGCTGTCCGATCGAAGAAGTAATGCAGGTGCTGAGCGGGCGCTGGCCCAGCTTGCTGATCTATTATCTCAGCGACGGGACCAAGCGGTTTAGCGACCTGCAACGCGACAACCCAACGATATCGCACAAGATGCTGACGCTGGAATTGCGCAAGCTGGAGGACGCGGGGATCGTACGGCGCACCGAATTCGAGGGCTATCCGCGGCGTGTCGAATATGATCTGACCGTGGATGGCGGACGGCTCGTCCCGTTGATCGACGCGCTGGGCGATTGGTGGGATGGGGTCAGCGGAGCAGCGGATGCGTCTCCAAGCCAGATCACAATGATATAGTATAACATTATTGTCTGGCCGAGCGGACGACGGCTGCGTATAGCGGTCGCGAGGGAAAGAGGGAGGATCTCAAGTGCTGGATAAGCTGGACCATCTGCCGGAGTACTTGCTGCGCCATCGCCGCGCGGTGGGTATCGTCGCCATCCTGATCGCGGCGTTGACCTGGACCGTCGACCTGACCGGCCTCGTCTATGAATGTCCCTATTGCCGCAGCCAGCGCACCGTTATCGGCCTGCTCGGGCTGTCGCTGATGCTGCCGAATCCCGCACATTGGCTGGTGCGCTATCTTTCCGCGGTGTTTGCGGTGTTCGGCCTGTCTGTCGGCGCCACGCAGCATTTCCGCGGCTGGGGGCGCATCATGGGCGGCGAGTTCGAATGGGGCGAGCAATGGTATGTCAACGCGTGGATGCTGTCGGGCTTTGCCCTGTTCATCATCGTCGGTCTGCTGCTGCTGATCTGGAGCTGGCGGCCCGGTGCGCCTGCCACGACCTGATCGCTCAGGCCGTCACTCCCACTCGATTGTTCATGGCGTTTCAAACTATTGATTCAACACGGAATAATTTTTTTCCAGACAGGCTTACCGATCGCGAGGACCGCAAAACGTTTCCCTTTTGATTTCAAAGGGAAAATCTGTCGAATTGTTGAAAACTCGTCTTCAGGGACAATCGACAGTAGCACACAGCCAATCCTTGATTCGATTGTTTAGTGCCGCAGTCCACGTGGGTCCGCTCTACTGCTACCGGCGGGGATTCGCAACTATAGGGCATTGACCTCCTCCCTGGCATGGTCGCGGCCCATCTCTCGAAGGGTGCTGGCACCGAGAGGTCACTGCGCCGAGCAGTCGAAGGCACCTATCGGGTGCTGGAGCGCACGCCTCGTGCTGGCGCGGAGGACAGGCGAAAGGAAATGGTGCCGTTCGTCCCGACGCGCACATACATGCCGTCACGGTCCGAAACCTTGTAGGCTTTCTCTTTTGGTTTCAAATGCTTGAGTGCTGCATCGGTCAACATCGCAGGGGTCTCCGATCATTTTTACCGTCACCCCTAAAACGCACCTCTCCCGACCCGAAAAGCACACTGTTTCCAGTGGCTTAGGCGGATAAAATTACCGTCAGGGGCTGTTGTATCCCTGACGGTAACGGCGATTTTGGTGATGGACAAGTGGAGGCGATACCGTCGGATCACCCGACGGATTTGAATGCTACCCACCGATTGTCGCTGAATGTCGCTGTGATAAAAATAAATTTTATCAAATACTTACGGCGTATTTTGGCGTAGTCCCGGCCCCCTCTGGAGGGGCCTGAATCATTCCCACTCGATCGTCCCCGGCGGCTTCGACGTATAGTCATACACCACGCGGTTGATGCCCTGCACCTCGTTGATGATGCGCGTTGCGCAGCGGCTGAGGAAAGCGGCGTCGAACGGGTAGATGTCGGCGGTCATGCCGTCGGTCGACGTGACGGCGCGCAGCGCGCAGACAAAATCATAGGTGCGCCCGTCGCCCATCACGCCGACGGTCTTCACCGGCAGCAGCACCGCAAACGCCTGCCAGATCGCGTCGTAAAGCCCGGCATTGCGAATCTCGTCGAGATAGACGGCGTCGGCCTTGCGCAGAATGTCGCAGCGCTCTTTAGACACTTCGCCGGGAATGCGGATCGCGAGGCCCGGGCCGGGGAAGGGGTGGCGACCGACGAAGATGTCGGGAAGGCCGAGCTCCTTGCCGAGCAGGCGGACCTCGTCCTTGAACAATTCGCGTAAGGGCTCGACGAGCGCCATCTTCATGCGCGCGGGCAGGCCGCCGACATTGTGGTGGCTCTTGATCGTGACGCTCGGCCCACCGGTGAACGACACGCTTTCGATGACGTCGGGGTACAGCGTCCCCTGCGCGAGGAAGTCGGCGCCGCCCAGCTTTTGCGCTTCCTCGTCGAACACGTTGATGAATTCGCCGCCGATGAACTTGCGTTTCGCCTCGGGGTCGGTGACCCCCGCGAGCCCCGCCATGAAGCGTTCCTCGGCGTCCACGACGACCAGCGGGATGTTGTAGTGATTGCGGAACAACTCTTCGACCTGCGTGCGCTCGTTCATGCGCAGCAGGCCGTGGTCGACGAAGACGCAGGTCAGCTGCTCGCCGATCGCTTCGTGGATCAGCACCGCGGCAACCGCGCTGTCGACTCCGCCCGACAACCCGCACAGCACGCGCTTGCCGCCGACCTGCGCGCGGATTTCGGCGATCTTGGTGGCGCGGAATTCGGCCATCGTCCAGTCGCCGCTGCACCCGCAGACGTGTCGGACGAAGTTGCCGATCAGCTTGGCGCCGTCGGGCGTATGCACGACCTCGGGGTGGAATTGCGTGCCATAATAGCGGCGCTCGTCGTCGGCGATGAGGGCAAAGGGCGCGCCGTCGCTGACCGCGACGATGCGAAAGCCGGGGGCGAACTGGGTGACCTTGTCGCCGTGGCTCATCCACACCTGATGGTGCTCGCCGACCTCCCACAATCCGTCGAACAACACGCAGGGCTCGGTGACGGTCAGGAAGGCGCGGCCGAATTCGCCGTCGCGCTCACCGTCGGCGCCGCCGGGTTCGACCCGGCCGCCGAGTTGCTGGCTCATCACCTGCTGCCCGTAACAGATGCCCAGGATAGGAAGACCGCTATCAAAGATCGATTGCGGCGCGCGCGGGCTGCCGTCGGCGGGGACCGAGGCGGGCGAGCCGGAGAGGATGATCCCCTTCGGCTGCATACGTTCGAGCGCCGCTTCGGCCTGCGTGAAGGGAACGATCTCGCTATACACCCCCGCTTCGCGGACGCGGCGGGCGATGAGCTGGGTCACCTGGCTGCCGAAATCGATGATCAGGATGGATTCACCATGATCGGACTTCGGCGCGGCGGATGTGTCTGGAGTCGGCATGGCTGGCCGATAAGGGCAGCGCGCCATGCTGTCCAGCGGTCGATATGGCCTGTTGGTGTAACGCAAGTGGCCTCGACACATTGTTGCGACAATTGCGACATAAATGAACCGCCGACAAAGGCGCGCGTCAGCAAGGGTTCAGTCCTGCGGCGCCAACAAGAAGCAAGAAAAAACAAAAGGCTCTCCCCCCCAATGACCTATGCCCACCTCTCCCTTTCCGCGCGCGCGCTGTTGCTCACCGCCAGCGCCGCGCTTGCCTGGCCCGCCATGGCCGAAACCGACGCGATGCCCGCCAGCGCCGCCGTGACGGCGGTTGCCGACCAGCCATCGGCGCCGGTCGTCAGCGCCTCCAGCGACCCCGACGACGATTATGACGACATCGACGGCGACGAAATCGTCGTCACCGCGCCGCGCCTCGCCGGCCAGCTCGAAACCGATATCAAGGCCGAGGCCGAGCTCGATGAGGCGGCGATTGCCAGCTATGGCGTGTCGAACGTGTCCGAACTGCTCGAGGCGCTGGCGCCGCAGACGCGGTCGGGTCGCGGGCGTGGCGGTGGGCGGCCGATCATCCTGATCAACGGCCGCCGCATCGGTGGCTTTGGCGAGGTGCGCAACTTGCCGCCTGAGGCGATCGCCAAGGTCGAGATTTTTCCCGAAGAAGTCGCGCTGCAATATGGCTATTCGGCCGACGAGCGGGTCGTCAACATGGTGCTCAAGCCCAATTTCCGGCAGGTCGCGGTCGAGGCCGAAGGCGGTATTCCGACGCAGGGCGGGCGGTTCCAGAGCGAGGTCGAGGGCAGTTTTCTGGCGATCGGCGAAAATGGCCGGGTCAATGTCAACGCCGGCTGGGAACAGTCGAGCATGCTGACCGAAAGCGAACGCGGTCTTGGCCCGTCAACGCGCAGCCTTCTGCCCGAGAGCGATACCTATCTGATCGATGCGACGATCCAGCGCAGCCTGGACAAGGTGACCGACGCGTCGCTCAATTTGCGATTGGATCAGACCGACAGCTTGTCGTTCCTCGGCCCTGTCGTCGCGGGCGGTGACGTGCCGCTCGAACGCGACAGCCGCAGCCGCAACCTGACCACCACCGCCAGCGTCAACGGTATGCTGGGCGATTGGCGCTGGTCGCTGTCGGGCAATTATGGCGACGCCGATCAGCGTACTTTTACCGACCGGGTGACGGGCGCGCGCGACCGGTTCGACAGCAGCCAGCAAAGCTTTGGCGGCAGCGCGAATTTGTCGGGGACGGTAACCGAGGGCTGGGCCGGGCCGATCCGCCTGTCGATGACCGGCAGCTATTCGGGGCTGCGCTTTGACAGCCAGTCCGAACGCTCGGGCGTGATCACCACGACCGACCTGGGACGCGATACGCCCAGCGTGTTCGGCTCACTGACGCTGCCGCTGCTCGATCCCGAATATGAGATCGGCAACATCGGGCGCGTCTCGCTAACGCTGAGCGGGCAGGTCGCCAATCCCAGCGATTTTGAGGCGCTCAAAAACTGGGGCGCAAACCTCAACTGGGGCGTTACCGACAATCTGTCGCTGATCGCGAGTTTCAACAGCGACGAAGCGGCACCGGGCATCCAGCAACTCGGCGCCGCGCCGCTGGTCACCCCGGCGGTGACTTATTATGATTTTGCGACCGGCCAGACGGTGCAGATCACTACCACGACCGGCGGCAATCCGTTCCTGCTCGCCGAGCAGCGCCGCGACCTGAAGCTCGGACTGAACTGGGAAGTGCCGATGGTCGAAGGTCTGCGCCTGTCGGTCAATTACAACCGCAACAAGAGCAACGACACGTCGAACAGCCTGCCGCTGCTGACGCCCGAGATCGAGGCGGCCTTTCCTGACCGCGTGATCCGGGACCCGAATGGCGTCCTGATCGCGCTCGACCAGCGCCCGGTCAATTTTGACGAGACCGAGAATTCGCAGATTCGCTGGGGTCTGAACTTTGGCAAGAGTTTTGGCCAACCAGAGCAGGCGGCGCGCCCCGCCGGTGGACCGGGTGCTGGTGCCGACCGGCCGCGCGGCGGCGGTGGTCCGCGGGCAGGCGGTCGTGGTGGTCGAGGCGGCGGTCCCGGTGCGATGTTTGGCCGCGGCCCGCAGGGTGGCCGTTGGTCGGTGTCGCTTTACCACACGTACAAGCTGACCGACACAATCCTCATCCGTCCGGGCGTACCCGAACTCGATTTGCTCGATGGGTCGGCGACCGGCAGCGGCGGCGGTAGCAACCGCCACCTGCTCGAACTCGACGGCGGCGTATTCTACAAGGGCATGGGTGTCCGGCTCAGCGCCAAATATGACAGCGGCAGCACCGTAACCGGCGGCACCGCGGGCGACCTGAACTTCGGCGATCTGGCAACTTTCGACCTGCGCTTCTTTGTCGATCTGAACCAGAAACCGAAACTGATCGAGACCTTGCCGTTCCTGAAGGGATCGCGTCTGCGCCTGTCGGTCGACAATCTGTTCGATGCGCAGCGCAAGATTACTGATGCGAATGGCATCGTGCCGCTGAACTATCAGCCCGGCTATATCGACCCGCTGGGCCGCTATATCGAGCTGGAGTGGCGCAAGACCTTCTAGGCGGCAAGACCTGCGGCGCTGGTCGGCCTGGCGGGCGTCGGTTCGCCGGGAACGAAGGACAGCGCCTTGGCAAACTGTGCGGTGCAACTGGCCCAGCTGTATCGCGCGCCGAGCGCCGCGGCGTCGCCTCGATCGCAGGCTAGTGCGGTGTCGATCGCGCGGCCCAGATCCTCGTCAAGCGCGCCTGCACCATCGCGGATAATGTCGCCGGGGCCGGGAACAGGAAAAGCGGCGACGGGGGTGCCGCAGCTGAGCGCCTCGATGACGACGAGGCCGAAGGTGTCGGTGCGGCTGGGAAAGACAAAAACGTCGGCGCCTGCATAGGCAGCCGCGAGCGCTTCGCCGCCGAGCTTGCCGAGGAAAAGCGCGCTGGGATGCTGGGACTTGAGTGCTGCAAGCGCGGGGCCGTCGCCGACGATGACTTTTGTCCCCGGGCGGTCAATATCCAGAAACGCGCCAATGTTCTTCTCGACCGCGACACGCCCGACATAGAGCTGGATCGGTCGCGGCAGGTCGGCATAGGCGGGGTGCGGCGCACGATCGGCGTGGAACAGCGCGTGATCGACCCCGCGTTCCCACATCATCGTCTGGCCCAGCCCCTGCGCTGTCAACTCGCGCGCCAGGCTGCGCGTCGCCACCATGATGTGCCGCGCGGGGCGGTGGAACCAGCGGATGAAGCGCCAGACGAACGCTGGCGACAGCGGCAGCCGCGCCGCGACATATTCGGGAAAGCGCGTGTGATAGGCGGTCGTGAAGGGAAATTCGTTCCGGAGGCACCAGCGCCGCGCAGCCAGCCCCAACGGGCCTTCGGTCGAGATGTGGATCGCCTGCGGGGCGAAAGCGCGGATATGCCGCCCGACCTTGCGCCAGCCGGCAAAGGCAAGGCGGATTTCTGGGTAGGAGGGGCATGGAACCGACCGGAACAGGTCGGGCGATACAACCCCGACTTCATGTCCCGCGCGGCGCAGTTCGGCGATCGTTGCCTGCAAGGTCCGCACGACGCCGTTGACCTGCGGCTCCCACGCGTCGCTGACGATCAGTATCCTCATGCGGCGCGCGCCGGGGCGGGGAGTTCGAGGACCGTCGGCAAGGCGCGCGCCGCGACTTCCTCGGCCCAATGCAAAATTTCCATCGTGCCGTCATGATGCTCGACCAGCGCCGTGCAGCCTTCGACCCAGTCGCCGTCGTTATAATATTCGGTGCCTTCGATCTCGCGCATCTCGGCACTGTGGATATGGCCGCAGACCACCCCATCGACCCCGCGCGAGCGCGCGGCGTGCGCGACGACTTCTTCGTACCGGCCGATGAACTGGACCGCGTTCTTGACCTTGTGTTTGGCGACCATCGACAGCGACCAATAGGGCAGACCGAATGCGCTGCGGATGCGGTTCACCACCACATTGCACTTCATCAGCGCCGTGTAGGCGGCGTCGCCGACAAAGGCGAGCCAGCGGTGCGCCAGCATCACCGCGTCGAATTCGTCGCCATGGACGACGAGCAATTTCCGCCCGTCGGCGGTTTCATGGATCGCCTCGCGGCGGATCTCGACCCCGCCAAAATCGAAGCCGTCGAAGGGTTTGACCATCTCGTCATGGTTGCCGGGGACATAGACGACGCGGGTGCCGCGCTTGGCGCGCTTCAGCACGCGCCAGACAACATCATTATGCTCGGGTGGCCAGAAATGCCGCTTCTTGAGCCGCCAGCCGTCGATGATATCGCCGACGAGGTATAGCGTCTCGCAATCGACATGATCGAAAAAGTCGATCAGCATCGCGGCGTTGCACCCGCGGGTGCCGAGATGGATGTCGCTCACCCACACCGCGCGATAGCTCCGCCGTTCGCCGATCAGCCGTTCGGGGACATGCGGGTCGGTGGTGAAGGGATCGGGAAAACGCGCGGGGATGGGCAGGGTCGAAATCGATGCCATGTCACACTCCGTAAACAGCCTTTGGCTGCCCACGGCCTAGACAGGAGTTTTGTTACACTGTGCGATTCAAAGTGACGTCGGTTTGGCGACGGTTTGGCGGCGGTTTTGTGACGGTGAGCATCCCGATCCTCCCCGTGGCGCAGCCATGGGGAGGGGGACCGCTCGCGAAGCGAGGGGT
>JAHJHL010000138.1 GCA_018823905.1 Alphaproteobacteria bacterium | reverse complement strand
GACGGACTCGGGCCTCGACATCGACGCGCTGCGCACCGTCGGCGACGGGATCAACAGCATCATGCGGCGCCCCGACAAGGCGGTGTTGCTGATCACGCACTATCAGCGGCTGCTCGATTATGTGCAGCCCGATTTCGTCCATGTGCTGGCGGCAGGCCGGATCGTGAAGTCTGGCGGGCCCGAACTGGCGCGCGAGCTGGAAGAGCATGGTTATGCGGAGATTATGGCGTGATGAGCGCGCGCGCCCTATTCCCTTCTCCCTTGAGGGGAGAAGGGTATGGAGCCTTAGCCGCGAAGCGGGTTAGGCGCAGTTGGATGAGGGTGGGCGAGCCGTTGGCTCGCGCGATCGCTTGGCGATCGCTTACCCCTCACCCAGCTTCGACTAGCCAGCAAGCTGCCAAGTCTTCGCAGCCCTCTCCCCCAAAGGGAGAGGGATTATGAGCACCCTCCCCTCGCGCCGCGACGAAGCGTGGCGCTATAGCGACATTGAGGCGGTAACCGCGGCGTGGCCATTGCCCGCGCCCGAGAGCATCATCGTGCCTGCGGGCGGCAGTTTCGCGCGCGCGATCGTGCAGGATGCGGGCGAAATCCGGCAAATCGAGCTGGTGCTCGGCAAGGGTGCGGTGGCTTCGCTGCATGTGCTCAACATCGGCGGCGCTTATGGCCGCATCGAACTTACGGTGACGCTCCACGAAGGCGCGGACTTCCATCTCGGCGCGGCGCAGATCGGCGGCGGCGAGCAGAATCTGGAGATCGTCACGACGATCACCCACGCCGAACCCGGCGCGACGTCGCGGCAGGTGGTGCGTTCGGTGCTCGGCGGTACGGCGACCGGCACCTATCTGGGCAAGGTTGCGGTGGCGCGCGATGCGCAGCAGACCGACAGCGCGCAGGATGTGAAGGCGATGTTGCTGAACCGCAGCGCGACCGCCAACGCCAAGCCCGAGCTGGAGATTTACGCCGACGATGTGAAATGCGCGCACGGCTGCGCGATCGGCGAACTCGACGCCATGGCGCTCTATTACCTCCAGTCGCGCGGCCTGCCACCCGGCGAGGCGAAGAAGCTGATGCTGCAGGCGTTTGTTGCAGGGGTGTTCGATGGCGCCGAGGATGCGGAAAAGCTGCAAGCATTGGCGCTGGCGAAGCTGGGGGAGTTGGTGTGAATAGTCTTTCCTCCCCGTTCGTCCCGAGCGAAGTCGAGGGACGTGAAGCCGGGCGCCAACGTGTCTCGACTTCGCTCGACACGAACGGGATCAGGGGCCAGTTCCCCGGCCTCGCGGACAACTGGCATTATCTCGACACCGCCGCCACTGCGCAAAAGCCGCAAGCCGTCATCGACGCGACGGTGAATGCGATGGGCCGCGACTATGCGACCGTGCACCGCGGCGTCTATTCGCGCTCGGCCGACATGACGCTGGCTTATGAAGCGGCGCGGCGGCGGATCGCGGCGTTTATCGGCGCACGCGAAGATCAGATGGTGTTCGTGCGCGGCGCGACCGAGGCGATCAACCTGGTCGCGTACTCGCACCCGAAGAAGGGCCGCGTACTGCTGTCGGTGCTCGAGCATCACAGCAATATCGTGCCGTGGCAGCTGGCGGGCTGGCAAATCGATGTTTGCCCGCTGACCGCCGATGGTTGCATCGACCTTGATGCGGCCGAGAAGCTGCTGACCCCCGAACACACGATGGTCGCTTTCGCGCATGTGTCGAACGTGCTCGGTAGCCCGCTCGACGTCGCGCGCGCGGCAGAGCTGGCGCACCGCGTCGGCGCCGAACTGTTGATCGACGGTTGCCAGGCCGTGCCGCGCCTTCCCGTCGATGTCGCGGCTTTGGGCTGCGACTATTATGTTTTTTCGGGGCACAAGCTCTACGGCCCCACCGGCATCGGCGTGCTGTGGAGCGACAAACTCGATCGTCTGCCGCCGTGGCAGGGCGGCGGGTCGATGATCGACCGCGTCACCTTCGCGAAGACGACCTATGCCCCCGCCCCCACCCGCTTCGAGGCCGGCACGCCCGCGATCGTCGAGGCGATCGGACTCGCCGCCGCGGTCGATTATGTCGAGAGCATCGGCATCGATGCGATCCATGCGCATGAATGCGCGCTTGTCGACACGCTGCGCAAGGCGCTCGCCCGCAAGAACAGCATCACCCTTTACGGTCCTGAAAACAGCGCGGGAATCGTCAGTTTTTCGATGGCGGGGGTGCATCCGCACGACATCGGCACTATCTTGGACGAAAGCGGGGTCGCGATCCGCGCCGGACACCATTGCGCACAGCCGCTGATGGAGCATCTTGGCGTCGCCGCGACCGCGCGCGCGAGTTTTGGCGTGTACAGCAAGGACGATGATGTGGCGGCGCTGATCGATGGCCTGGCCCGCGTCGAGAGGATTTTCGGATGAGTGAGGATCGGGTGATCAAGGTGGAGGAAGTCGCCAGCGTCGAGGCGCCGCCCAAGGCGCGCGTCGAGGATGTCGAGACGGCACCGGCGAAGCTCGAGCGCAAGCGCGACTATCTGGAAGGCTTTCTGGCCGCCAAGCCCGCGGCGGTCGACCCGCACGGCGTCGGCGGCGACCTGTACGAAGCGGTCGTCAACGCGCTGAAAGACATCTACGATCCGGAGATCCCGGTGAACATCTATGACCTCGGGCTGATCTACAATGTCGAGATCGACGAGGGCCACGCGGTGGTGACGATGACGCTGACCACGCCGCATTGTCCGGTCGCCGAATCGATGCCGGCCGAGGTCGAACTGCGCGTCGGCGCGGTGCCGGGGGTAGGCGATGCCGAGGTCAACCTCGTCTGGGATCCGCCTTGGTCGCCGGCGAACATGACCGACGAAGCGCGGTTAGAGCTGGGAATGCTGTGAGAAAGTCCCTTCTCCCCTTGCGGGAGAAGGATACGAAGCCTTGTCACGAAGTGACTAGGCGCAGTTGGATGAGGGGTCTGCGAGCCGCAGGCTCGCGCGGTCTTCGACCGCAACCCCTCACCCAGCTTCGACTAGGCAGCAAGCTGCCAAGTTTTCACATCCCTCTCCCGCAAGGGGAGAGG
>JAHJHL010000137.1 GCA_018823905.1 Alphaproteobacteria bacterium | reverse complement strand
TCGGGGTAGCGCAAGGCTGCCAACGGCCCCCGCCTTCGCGGGGGCGACGATTTAAGGGAGAAGCCAATATGAAACTCGATTCCACCGTATCCGCCGTCGTCACCGGCGGCGCCTCGGGCCTCGGCGCCGCCACCGCGCGCCTGCTCGCTGCCAAGGGCGTCAAGGTCGCGATCTTCGACCTGCAGGAAGAAAAGGGCAAAGCCCTCGCCGCCGAGCTCGGCGGCGTGTTCTGCGAATGCAACGTCACCGACGACGCGTCGGTCGACGCCGCCTTCGCCAAGTCGCGCGAAGCGATCGGGCAGGAGCGCATCCTCGTCAATTGCGCCGGCACCGGCAACGCGATCAAGACCGCGAGCCGCTCGAAAGAAGACGGCAGCATCAAGCATTTCCCGCTCGATGCGTTCAACTGGATCATCCAGATCAACCTCGTCGGCACCTTCCGCTGCATCGCCAAGTCGGCGGCGGGCATGATGACGCTCGACCCGACCGAAGACGGCGACCGCGGCGCGATCGTCAACACCGCGAGCGTCGCGGCTGAGGACGGCCAGATCGGTCAGGCCGCTTACTCCGCGTCGAAAGGCGGCGTCGTCGGCATGACGCTCCCCATCGCGCGCGACCTCGCGAGCGAGAATATCCGCGTCAACACGATCCTGCCCGGCATCTTCGACACCCCGCTGCTCGCGGGCGCGCCGCAGAATGTCCGCGACGCGCTGGGCGCCTCGGTGCTCAATCCGAAGCGGCTCGGCAATCCGCCCGAATATGCCGCGCTGGCGCTCGCCATGATCGAAAACGGCTATTTCAACGGCGAGGACGTCCGCCTCGACGGCGGCATCCGCATGGGTCCGCGCTGATATGCCGAAACCGGAAGGCTGGCGGCTGAATGCCGCCAGCTACCCCGTGTGCGCCGAATTCCAGACGCGGTTTCAGGACATGGATATCAACGGCCACCTCAACAATGTCGCTTTCGCCGCCTTGTTCGAAAGCGGGCGCGTGCTGCTCAACCGCCAAGTCCGCCCGCTCGGTGAGCGCCCGGCCAACGAACGCACGATGGTCGCCGCGGTCGAGATCAACTATCTGGCCGAGGGCAATTTTCCCGATCCGGTCGAAATCGCAACCGGCATCGGTCGGCTCGGCACCTCGAGCTGGACGATCGTCCAGGCGATGTTCCAGAACGGCCGCTGCATTGCGACCTGCGACACCGTGGTCGTGTGCCGCACCGACAATCAGGCCAAGCCGCTGCGTGAAGAGATGGTGGCAGAGCTAACCGCCAATCTGGTGACGCCGGCCTGATCCCTTCTCCCTTGATGGGAGAAGGATACGCAGCCTTATCGCCGCAGGCGATTAGGCGAAGTTGGATGAGGGTGACGGCGCGTCATCTTGCCGTTGTTTCAGGCCGAGACCGAACCCCTAGCCGCTGCGCCCCGGACTTGATCCGGGACTCGCTGCCTCCCTCATCAAGGGAGAGGCGATCAATCCTCGATCGTCGTATCGGTATCCGGCACCGACCGGATCAGGTCGCGCGCAAAACCGATCAGCCCGATCTGCCGCCGCCGCTTCAATCGCTCGGCGCGCAGGATTGCCATCACCTCGCCGTAACAGGCATCGACATCGTCGTTGATCAGCACATAGTCATAACCGTCCCAGTGGCTGATCTCGTTCGCGGCGCGCGCCATCCGCGCCGCGATCACTTCATCGCTGTCGGTGTTGCGCGCGCGCAGGCGGCGCTCCAGCTCTTCCATCGTCGGCGGCAGGACGAAGACGCGCACCACATCGGGGCCGGCCTCCTGATACAGCTGCTGCGCGCCCTGCCAGTCGATGTCGAACAGCACGTCCTTGCCCGCGTCGAGCAGTTCGTCGACCCGCGCGCGCGGCGTCCCGTATCGATGGCCAAAGACATGCGCCCATTCAAGGAACTCGCCGTCGGCCGCCATTTGCTTGAACGTCTCGGTGTCGACGAAATGATAATCCTTGCCATCGACCTCGCCGGGGCGCGGCGGCCGCGTGGTGGCCGAGATCGACAGCGCGATGTCGGGATCGACCCCCAGCATCTTTTTCGAAATGGTGGTCTTGCCCGCGCCCGACGGCGAGGAGAGGACGAACAACACGCCGCGGCGGTCGAGGTGGACGCTTTCAGCCATGGCCGCTATTCGCGAAAGGCGCGCCAGCGGTCAAGCGCGAAGGGGACAGGGCATGGCAGGTATTTCGCGCAAGGGCTGGCTGGTCGCCTCGGCATTGTTGGTGGTGTTCACCGCGATCCTGTTCGCGATGGGCCGCCCGCCGATCTGCCCGTGCGGCACGATCAGCCTGTGGCACGGCACGGTGCAGTCGGATCAGAACAGCCAGCAGATTTCGGACTGGTACAGTTTCAGCCACATCATCCACGGCTTCATCTTCTACGGCCTCGGCCGCTGGCTACTGCCGCGCCAGCCCCTCTGGGTCGCGCTCGCGCTCGCGATCGGGATCGAGGCGGCGTGGGAAATCCTCGAAAATTCGCCGATCATCATCAATCGTTATCGCGAAGTGACGATGGCCTTCGGCTACAGCGGCGATTCGATCCTCAATTCGGTCAGCGACGCGCTGTTCATGATCGCGGGCTTCCTCGCCGCCAGCCGGATGCGCTGGTGGGTTACCGTCGCCATCGCGATCGTCTTCGAACTATTCACCCTGTGGACGATCCGCGACAATTTGACCCTGAACGTGCTGATGCTCGTGTCGCCGGTCGAGGCGATCAAGGAGTGGCAGGCGGCGGAGTAGCCTGTCCGCCTCTATCGATGCAGGGGGCAAACCGGCTACCGAAAGCCTCGATCGCCGTTGCTACGCCGCCTGCGACGACAAAGCGCAACTCTTCGCCTTGTCCCGGGATCAGTTCGGCGCGCACCGTGTCGGGCGCGGTGCCCGCTTCGCTGCGGGCGTGCAGGCGCCCCATCGCCAGATCGAGCTGCGCGCTCTGCGGCGTGACGCTGATCGTACCGAAATCGGCGTTGCAATAATCACCCGCATAGGCGGCGGGCGACAGGCTCAGCTGCGAAACCCGCGCCGCGCGTTCGGCGCGCTGCGCCGCGACCTTGTCGACCTGTTTCGCCCATTGGCCCGCAAATGCGTCCATTTGCTCGGCCGCCTTGGCATCGGCGTGCGCGGCGCCGTGCAGATACCAGTCATAGGCATAAAGCGCGGCGAGATCGACGATCCGAAACCCGGCGCCCTCGTCATTGGTCGCCGCCGCAACCCCCAGTCCGGCAGCGGGCAGCACCGACACATGCGCGCGCGCGCCGACGAACGAACCGAAGGCGTGATAGAGCGTCTGATCCGCATAAGGCCCGGTGTACCAACCCAGCCCGTAACCGGTCCGGCGGAACGGCCCGAAACTGGCATCAAGCGTCGCCACCGGCGCGCGTGCCGCCGCGGCGGCACGCGCCAGCTCGCCCTCATCCTTCAACTGCAGGGCCAGCCAGCGCGCCATGTCGGTGGCGCTTGCGTACATGCCGCCCGCGGCATGCATCGTGCGGTCGTCCTTGACCAGATACAGGCGCTCGGCGGCGCGATAGGGTGCCGCAACCGGCGGTCCGCTGCGCTTGGCAAGCCCTTCGGTCAGCGTTTCGGTCATCGCCAGCGGCCCGAGCAACTCGCCCTGCACAATATCCTGCCAGCGCCGCCCGATGCGCCGCTCGACCAGCAGCGCGGCGATATTGTACCCGATATTGCCATAGCGGAAGGTTCCGAACGGGGTCTCGGGGTCGGGTTTGATCTGCGCCAGCAAGCGCGACAGCGTCGCCGCGTCATAATCGCCGCTATAGGCGAGCCGGAACGCCATTGCGTCGCCCGCCAGCCCGTGGCGATGCGACAGCAAGTCGCGCAGCGTGATCTTGTCGGCAGGAATGTCCGGCGCAAAGGCGACGTCGGGCGCCAACTCGTGCATCGTCCAGTCGAGGTCGATCGTCCCGCGCGCGTCGAGCAACGCGAAGGCGGTGCCGACAAAGCTTTTCGTCGACGAAGCAATATAGAAGGGCGTGTCGGGTGTCGCGGCGATGCCCGCTTCGATGTCAGCGCGGCCCTTGGCGTTGACGAACACCGGAACGCCGCGATGGACGATCGCGACCGAAATCGCAGGCATCAAGGGAAAGCGGGCCATCGCCTGATCGAGAAAGCGCTCGAAATCGGCGGCGAAAGCCTGATCCTGCGTCGCTTGGCCGGTACTCGCTGCGACCGGTCCCGCGTCGCCAGTTTGCGCAGCGACCGGACAAGCGCTGCCGCCAGCGATGCTCGCCAGCACCGCCCAAACCCATATATTCCTTACCATCGGCGACTTCCTCGTTTGTGTATTGTTTAAGCAATACAGTAAGAGGCCGCCATGGCAAGGTACCGGTTCATGCTCAGTGGATGGCGGTGGGCCGCTGGTCGTCGAGCGGGATCGCGGGCGGCAGGGCATCGCCCATCGTCTGCCCGTCGGGGGCAAGGTCCGCGGTACCGGCGTAGCTGTCGACGACGCCCGCCTGCGCCAGCTGCGGATCGGTCGCATGCGCGGCTTCGGCGGCCTGACGCGCTTCGGCGCGCTCGGCCCATTTCTTGGTCAGATAGCCCGCTGCGGCCCAAGCCGCCATCGCGGCATAGCGCTGCGGAAACAGCCGTCGCGCCGCGAACAGCGCGCCTGCGCCGATCACCGCGCCGGCCACCGGATGATTGCCCTTTGTCCGGCCGATTGCGCTGCCCAAGACACCGCCGACGATCCTGCCTATCATGCCCAAATCTCCTTCTCCCCTATCAATCCGCGGCGGGGGCTTTGGGTTCCGGCCCCAGCATCGTCCGTGGATCGACCAACCGGTCAAAGGTCACCGCATCGACATAGCCAAGGTCGAGTGCGGCTTCCTTGAGCGTGCTACCAGTCTCATGCGCGTGCTTCGCGATCTTCGCCGCCTTGTCATAACCGATTTCGGGGGCGAGTGCAGTGACAAGCATCAGCGAGCGGTTCATCAACTCGTCGATGCGGGCGCGGTTGGGTTCCAACCCCGCGACGCAATGTTCGGTGAAACCCGCCATCCCGATCGCCATCAGCTCGATCGAACGCAGCACATTGGCGCCGATCAGCGGCTTGAAGACATTGAGCTCCAGATGCCCCTGCATCCCGCCGACGGTGACCGCTTGGGTGTTACCGATCACCTGCCCCGCGACCATCGTCAGCATCTCGCACTGGGTGGGATTGACCTTGCCCGGCATGATCGAGCTGCCGGGTTCGTTGGCGGGCAGGTCGAGCTCGCCGAGCCCCGCGCGCGGCCCGGACCCGAGCAGGCGAATATCATTGGCGATCTTGGTCAATGCGACGGCGAGCGTGTTCAGTGCGCCGGAGAAAAACACGAGCCCGTCGTTCGACGCCAGCGCCTCGAACTTGTTGCGCGCCGTTTCGAACGCAATCCCGGTGGCCCGACTCAGCTCCGCTGCCATGTCGGTGTCGAACCCCGCGGGTGCATTCAGCCCTGTACCGACCGCGGTCCCGCCCTGCGCCAGCTTGCAGATATTATGCGCCAGCGCCCCCTCGATTCGCGCGCGGCACGCGATCAGCTGCGCGACATAGCCTGAAAACTCCTGCCCCAGCGTCAGCGGGGTCGCATCCTGAAGGTGCGTGCGGCCGATCTTGACGATGTGGTCCCATGCCGCTGCCTTTGCCGCTAGCGCATCGGTCAGCGCGATCAGCGCGGGCAGCAGCCGTGCCGTGGTTTCGACCGCCACCGCGACATGGATCGCGGTCGGGAAACTGTCGTTCGACGACTGGCCCATATTGACATGGTCGTTGGGATGGACCGGAGCCTTGCCGCCGCGTGCCCCTGTCAGCGCTTCGTTGGCGATCCCCGCGATCACCTCATTGGCGTTCATATTCGATTGCGTGCCGCTTCCCGTCTGCCAGATCGCGAGCGGAAACTGATCGTCATATCGTCCCACCGCGACGGCATCGGCGGCGGCCGCGATCGCGTCGGCCAGTCCGGCATCCAGACCATGGGCGCGGTTGACCCGCACTGCTGCACCCTTGATCCGCGCCAGCGCGTGAACGATCGGCAGCGGCATGCGCTCGTGCGCCGGAAAGGCAAAATTATGGCGGCTGCGTTCGGTCTGCGCGCCCCAATAGGCGTCGGTGGCGACTTCGATGTCACCGATGCTGTCGCTTTCGATTCGCGTCGCGGTCATCCCGCCAACGTCCGGGTCACCAGCACAGCGCCGCCCCAGATCATCGCCACCAGCGCCAGCATCTTCCAATATCCGGTTTCACCGACGCGGCGGCGCAGCCAGGCGGCGAGCAGCCAGACGAGGATCAGCGCAGGGGTCAGGATCAACAGGCTGAAGCGCAGCAGGCCGTCGGCAACCTGACCGCGTGCGGCACCGTCTTCGAACAGCGTCATTCCCTCGACGCTCCACCAGAAGGCAGCGGTCAGCACCAGCATCCCGGCGAGCGCCCAATATTGCCAGAACCGGCTGGGAGGCCATGGCGACGCCACGGCGTTATTTCCGTTTGCCGAAATCCACCGTCACGACGTTCGACCCGTCTTCGTTCGTCACG
The DNA here is from genome assembly GCA_018823905.1 of Alphaproteobacteria bacterium. GTDB lineage: Bacteria > Pseudomonadota > Alphaproteobacteria > Sphingomonadales > Sphingomonadaceae > Sphingopyxis. The sequence continues at coordinate 6,609 of JAHJHL010000137.1, read as the reverse complement.
TCGGGGCGGTCGTTGTCGGCCTCATCATGCGGTTCCGGTTGGACCGCATCGTCGTCGCTGACCTGGAACTGCAAGCCGAAATCGACCGACGGATCGACGAAGGCGGTGATCGCGGCATAGGGAATGGTCAGGATCGACGGTGTCTGGTTGAACGACAGGCCGACGCTGAAATAATCGTCGGCGACCTTCAGATCCCAGAAGCGGTTCTGCAGGACGATCGTCATCTCGTCGGGGAATTTGGCGATCAGATGCGCCGGAATGTTAACTCCCGCGGCCTGTGTCTTGAAGGTGATATAGAAATGATGCTCGCCGGGCAGGCTGTCGTAGCCTTCGATCTGGCGCAGCACGCGGCCGACCACAGCGCGCAGGGCGTCCTGCACGATTTCATCATAGGGAATCAGGCTGTCGCGAACGTCATCGGTCATGGGGCAGGGGGATGAACGGACCGGGCGCGTCGGTCAAGGGGGGTCTAGGGGGGATCGAGGCGGGTAGAGTCGCCTTGCATGGCGAAAAGTGGCTGCTATGGGGCAGGACATGCGAACCGCAACCGTCCAGCGCACGACCAAAGAAACCGACATCGCGATCGCCGTCAACCTCGACGGCACTGGCGATTATGCGGTGTCCACCGGCATCGGTTTCCTCGATCATATGGTCGAGCAATTGTCGCGCCATTCGCTGATCGACATTTCGATGCAGGTGAAGGGCGATCTCCACATCGACCAGCACCATACCGTCGAAGATTCGGCGCTGGCGCTCGGCACAGCGGTGGCGAAGGCGCTCGGCGACAAGCGCGGCATCGCGCGCTATGGCGAGGCGCATGCGCCGATGGACGAAACGCTGACCCGCTGCGTCCTCGACATTTCGGGGCGCCCGCATTGCGTTTACAAATCCGGCTTCTCGCAGCCGCGGCTGGGCGAGATGGACACCGAAATGTTCCCGCACTGGTTCCACAGCTTCGCGCAGACCGCCGGGATCACACTGCACATCGAGACGCTGTATGGTGAGAACAACCATCACATCGCCGAAAGCCTATACAAGGCGCTGGCGCGCGCGCTGCGTCAGGCGGTCGAGATCGACCCGCGCAAGGGCGATGCGATCCCCAGCACGAAGGGTGTGCTGTGAACTCCCCCCTCCCGCAAGCGGGAGGGGCAGCGAGACTTGCGAACTTGTTCGCTAGTCGCAGCGGGGTGGGCCATGCCTCCGACTCCGCTGCCCACCCCACTGCGCTAGCCAGCAAGCTGGCAAGCTCCGTTACCCCTCCCGCGAGCGGGAGGGGAATTAAGTGACCATTGCCCTGATCGACTATGGCGCCGGCAATCTTCGCTCGGTGCATAATGCACTCGTCGCAGCGGGCGCTGCTGATGTGACGGTGACCGCCGATCCCGATGTCATCGCGAAAGCCGACCGTGTTGTGCTGCCGGGCGTCGGGGCATTTGCCGCCTGCATGAACGGGCTGACCGCAATCCCCGGCCTCGTCGAAGCGATGGACTGCCGGGTGCGGGGCCACGGAGCCCCCTTCCTCGGCATCTGCGTCGGCATGCAGTTGCTCGCCGACGCGGGCGAGGAACATGGGCGCCATGCTGGGCTCGGCTGGATCGGCGGCACCGTCCGCGCCTTTGCCCCCGCGCCGGGGCTGCGCATCCCGCATATGGGGTGGAACGACGTCGTGCCCAGCGCCGCGCATCCGGTGATCGCGGCAGGCGAGGCCTATTTCCTCCACGGCTATCATTTCGCTGATACCGCCGACGTGCTCGCGACGAGCAGCCATGGCGGTAACTTCACCGCCGCCGTTGGTCGCGACAACATCGTCGGCGTCCAGTTCCATCCTGAAAAAAGCCAGGCTTACGGCCTCGCGACGCTCGAAAGGTTCCTGAAGTGGCGGCCCTGACCATCTTCCCCGCGATCGATCTTAAAGGCGGGCAGGTCGTGCGTCTCGCCGAGGGCGATATGGCGCGCGCCACCGTTTATGGCGATGACCCCGCGGCGCAGGCGCGGCTGTTCGCCGACGCCGGGGCGAGCCACCTCCATGTCGTCGACCTTGACGGCGCCTTCGCGGGCGCCAGCGTCAACGGCGCCGCGGTCGAAAGCATCATCGCCGCCTTCCCGGGCAAGGTACAGGTCGGCGGCGGCATCCGCGACCGTTCCGGCGTCGATCGCTGGCTCGCGCTCGGCGTCGAGCGCGTGATCATCGGCACCGCGGCGCTGAAAGACCCTGAATTCGTCAAATCCGCCGCGCGCGACCTGCCGGGGCGGATCGTGGTCGGGGTCGATGCCCGCGATGGCATGGTCGCGACCGAGGGCTGGGCCGACGTGTCCGACTTTCGCGTCGAGGATCTGGCGCGCCGCTTCGAGGATGCGGGGGTTGCGGCTTTGCTCTTCACCGACGTTGGCCGCGACGGGCTGCTCAAGGGGTGCAACGTCGAGGCGACCGTCGCGCTCGCGCGATCAGTCGCCATTCCCGTGATCGCATCCGGCGGGGTCGCGGACATTGGCGACATCCACGCGCTGCGCCCGCATGTCGCCGACGGCATCGAAGGCGTGATTACCGGACGCGCGCTCTATGACGGACGGCTGGATCTGGCCGAGGCGATTGCGGCGGGGCGGCGATGAGAAACATCCCCCGTTCCGTTCGTGTCGAGCGTAGTCGAGACACGTCTTGGCTGGGCGCTCCCCTTCGGGCTGTCTCGACTACGCTCGACACGAACGGGTCAGAGAGACTGTCCGCATGACCGTCCGCGTCCGTGTCATCCCCTGCCTCGACGTCGCCGACGGCCGCGTCGTCAAAGGCGTCAACTTCATCGACCTGCGCGACGCGGGCGACCCGGTCGAGGCGGCGCGCGCCTATGACGCCGCGGGCGCCGACGAGCTGTGTTTCCTCGACATCAGCGCCAGCCATCAGGGGCGCGGCACGTTGCTCGACATGGACAGCCGCACCGCCGAGGTCTGCTTCATGCCGCTCACCGTCGGCGGCGGGGTGCGCAGCGCCGACGATGCGCGCGCGCTGCTGCTCGCGGGGGCCGACAAGGTCGCGGTGAACAGCGCCGCTGTCGCGCGCCCCGAACTCGTCGCCGACATCGCCGACCGCTTCGGCAGCCAGTGCGCCGTCGGCAGCATCGACGCGCGGCGCGTGGCCGATGGTCGCTGGGAAATCTTCACCCATGGCGGGCGCACACCCACAGGCATCGACGCCCTCGAGCACGCCGTCCGGCTTGCCACGCTGGGTGTGGGCGAGCTGCTCGTCACCAGCATGGATCGCGACGGCACCAAAGACGGCTATGACCTGGCGCTCACCCGCGCAATCGCCGATGCGGTCAGCGTGCCGGTGATCGCATCGGGCGGGGTCGGCAATCTTGACCATCTCGTTGCGGGGGTGATGGAAGGCGGTGCCAGCGCGGTGCTCGCCGCCAGCATCTTCCACTTCGGCGAAGCGACGATCGCCGAAGCCCATGCGCGGCTCGCGGCGGCCGGGTTGCCCGTCCGCGCGCACTGACGGAGCTCCCCGCATCGGGGCTGGTCAGGCGGAAGCGGGCCTGCAATAGAAGCCCGATGACCGCCAAACTCCGCCTCGCCGACCGCGCCAACGAACTTTTCCCGATCTTCGGTTTCGTTGCCGCGCTCGCCAGTCTGGCGATGCCGCTCAATGCCTGGCTCGTTGCGATCATCCTGATGGGCGCGGTCGTCGCGGCGGTTCACCATGCGGAGGTGATTGCGCACCGCGTCGGCGAGCCGTTCGGCACGCTGATCCTCGCGCTCGCGGTGACGGTGATCGAGGTCGGGCTGATCCTCACCCTGATGCAGGCCGAGCCTGAAAAGGCGCAGACGCTGGCGCGCGACACGGTGTTCGCGGCGGTGATGGTCATCGTGAACCTGTTGCTCGGCCTTTGTCTGCTCAGCGGCGCGATCCGCCACCACGAACAACGCTTCCAGCGCACCGGTATGGGCGCCGCGCTCGCGACATTGACCGTGCTCACCGTCGTCACGCTGGTGCTGCCCAATTTCACGTCGAGCGCCCCCGGTTCCTACTACACGCCGGTGCAGCTTGGTTTTGTCGCGGTCGTGTCGCTGATCCTCTACGCGACCTTTGCGCTTGTCCAGACGGTGCGCCACCGCGATTATTTCCTGCCTGAACCCGACGCCGATGCCGACGGCGACGGTGTCCCCGACGCCCACGCCGAACCGCCCACCATTCAGCGCACCGCCATTTCTGGCGCCTTGTTGCTCGCCAGCCTTGTCGCGGTTGTGCTCCTCGCCAAAAATCTGTCGCCGGTGATGGGGATGCTGCTTGCCGATTGGGGCGCCCCGCCCGCGGTGCTTGGCGTGCTGATCGCAGCGCTGATCCTGGCGCCCGAGGGGCTCGCGGCGGTGCGCGCGGCAAAGGCCGACCGGCTCCAGACCAGCTTGAACCTCGCGCTGGGTTCGGCGCTGGCGACGATTGGGCTCACCATCCCCGCAGTTGCGGTGTTGTCGATCGTCACCGACCTGCCGATCAGCCTTGGCCTCGATGCCAAATCGACCGTGCTGCTGTTCCTGTCGCTGATCGTCGCGTCGCAGACGCTGGCAAATGGGCGCACCACGGTATTGCAGGGCGTGATCCACTTGATGCTGTTCGCGATCTACCTGTTCACGACCTTCGTGCCGTAACGGGTTGGCCGTCGCAAACGGCGGTCAGGTTTTCCGCACGAACACCGTGCCCGCCGAATAGCCCGCGCCAAACGAACAGATCAGCCCGGTGTCGCCCGCAACCATATCCTCATGGTTCAGGTGAAAGGCGATGATCGACCCGGCGCTCGACGTATTGCCATAGGTGTCGAGCACCGTCGGGCTCTCGTCGTCGCTCGCCTCATGCCCCAGCACGCGCTGCGCGATCAGCCGGTTCATGTTGGTGTTCGCCTGATGCAGCCACAGCCGGCGCATGTCGCTGCCGGTCAGGCCCAGCACCTCCATCTGCTCCACGATCATGTTGGCGACCATCGGCACGACTTCCTTGAACACCTTGCGGCCTTCCTGGACGAACAATTTGTCGCTCTTTGGTCCGTCCTGATCGATGCCGCCATGCGCGCGGTTGAGGAAGCCGAAATTGTTGCGGATATTGTTCGAAAACACCGTCTTGAGCTTGGTACCCAGGATGTCCCAATGCCCCGCGGGAGCAATATCTTTGTCCTCGATCAGGATCGCGGTGGCGACGTCGCCAAAGATGAAATGGCTGTCGCGGTCGCGCCAGTTCAGGTGCCCCGAACAGATTTCGGGGTTCACGACCAGCACGCTTTTCGCGTGGCCCGCGCGGATATAATCGGCGGCGGTCTGGATCCCGAAGGTCGCCGACGAGCACGCAACGTTCATGTCGAACCCGAAACCATCGATGCCCAGCGCGTCCTGAATTTCGACCGCCATTGCCGGATAGGCGCGCTGCATGTTCGACGCCGCGCACAGCACCGCGTCGACATCAGCCGCATCGCGTCCGGCGCGCGCCAGCGCATCCTTCGCCGCCGCGACGCCGATTTCGGCCAGGATCGACAGCTCGTCATTGCTGCGTTCGGGCAGGCGCGGTGCCATGTGCGCGGGGTCGAGAATGCCCGCCTTGTCGACGACGAAGCGCGATCCGATGCCGCTCGCCTTTTCGATAAATTCGACACTGGACTCAGTCAGTTCGGCGACTTCGCCCGCCGCGATCGCATCGGCATTTTCCCTATTGTGCAACGCAACATACGCGTTAAAACTCGCAACAAGTTCTTCGTTGGCAATGCGTTCGGCGGGGGTGAAAAGGCCGGTTGCGGAAATGACCGGCTGCGGTGTGTGCGACATGATGGACCTGCAAGTGTCTTATGGTTTCAAGGCACGCTGATTAGGCCCGCTCGCGCCGCCGCGCAACGCCCCTCGACTGGCTGAACGATCGCCGACACCATGGTTAACCCGCCGCTAACTATTTTAGTGGCACATTGCAGAGTTGCAGGCCTCCGGGGGGATGGCTCCTCGGGCGCCGTGCAGGAGCACGACCATGGCGACGCGTTCGGGACCGGCAGCCGGTGATCTGTCGATTGCGGAAATCAAGGAATTTGCGGCCTTTCCGGCGGCGACGCAGCGGTACATCCGCCGCTCGCTCGACATCGGGCTGGAACGCGACGATGCGATCGCGCGCTGGTCGCGCGACATGGTCGAGGAAACCGCGATCCGCGTCCAGGCGCGTGTCTATCAGCGGATAACCGACATCCGCGCGCATATTCCCGACGACAGCGGCCTCGACGCGCTCGAAGGCTTCATGGCGCCGCTCGTCGCGGTGTCGGCGTTCGATCTGGGGCAGGACCGCCTGCCGGGCTTTGCTTCCTACCGTTTCCTGTACGAGCGCCTGCTCGGCGCGCACGCGCGGCCGTGGCTGCCCGGCGCCTTTTGCGCCGCGGCGTCGCTACCGCATCTCCATCCCGACAAACGGCGCTTGCTGCTCCAGTCGATCAGCGAAGCCGCCGCGACCGCCCCCGGATGGTCGGCGCGCGAGCCGAGCTTTTACCCTGAGTGGGTTGAGAAGATCGACGAGACCAAAGCGGCGAATTGAGGGGTTGGGCCTGATCCTCCCTGTGGCGAAGCCATGGGGAGGGGGACCGCTCGCGAAGCGAG
>JAHJHL010000136.1 GCA_018823905.1 Alphaproteobacteria bacterium | reverse complement strand
TATGATGCCGCTCGAAGGGACGTGCGAAGCGCAGATGGCCTGTTCGACCTGCCATGTCATTGTCGCCAAAGAAGATTTCGAGCGACTGTCGCCCGCGACCGAGATGGAAGAGGATATGCTCGACCTCGCCGCCGGGGTGCGCCGCACGAGCCGCCTAGCGTGCCAGATCCTGCTGACAGAGGCGATGGACGGGCTGACCGTCCATATTCCGGGCGAAAGCCGCAACATGCAGGGGCCGCGCTAACACGCCGGCTTGCATTTTACCCGCGCCGCCGCCATATGCGCCGCGGGAGTCGGGCGGACGTGGTCTTCGCCAACCCGGTCAGGTCCGGAAGGAAGCAGCCGCAACGAATTCGCCGCGGGTCGTTCCGGCTCCCACCCAATTTCCCCCTTCGACAAGATCGCGCGCCGTCCCTAAGACGATGCCATGAGCGATTCCGCCGACGACGAACCCCCGATGCTGGGAATGGACCTGCCCGAGGTGAAGCCGCAGGCGTCATCCGGCCCGTACCGCGTCCTCGCGCGCAAATATCGCCCACAAACCTTTGCCGAACTGATCGGGCAGGATGCGATGGTCCGCACGCTGGGGAATGCGATCGCACGCGACCGGCTGGCGCATGCGTTTTTGATGACCGGGGTGCGCGGGGTCGGCAAGACGTCGACCGCGCGCCTGATCGCCAAGGCGCTCAACTGTATCGGCCCCGACGGGCAGGGCGGGCCGACGATCGACCCGTGCGGCGTGTGCGAACCGTGCCGGGCGATCACCGAAGGGCGCCATATCGACGTCATAGAAATGGACGCCGCGTCGAACACCGGCGTCGACGATGTGCGCGAAATTATCGAGGCGGTGCGCTATGCCGCCGTGTCGGCGCGCTACAAGATTTACATCATCGACGAAGTGCATATGTTGTCGCGTAACGCCTTCAATGCACTGCTGAAAACGCTCGAAGAGCCACCGCCGCACGTCAAATTCCTGTTCGCGACGACCGAGGTCAACAAGGTGCCGGTGACCGTGCTGTCGCGCTGCCAGCGGTTCGACCTGCGCCGCATCACCCCCGACATGCTGTTCGCGCATTTCAGCGCCATCCTCCAGAAAGAAGGCGTCGAAGCCGAGGCGCCGGCGATCTGGTTGATCGCCAATGCTGCCGAAGGGTCGGTGCGCGACGGTCTGTCGATTCTCGATCAGGCGATCGCCCATGCCGACCTCGATGGCGGCGGCATGATCGGCGCGTCGCAGGTGCGCGTGATGCTCGGCCTGTCGGACCGCACCTCGATTGCCCAGCTAATGGCGGCGATCCTGGACGGCGACAGCGGTGCGGCAATCGATTTGGCACGCGCGCAATATGCCCTCGGCATCGAACCCGTCGCGATGGTGCGCGGGCTGATGGATCTGACCCACGCGGTGACGCTCGCGAAAGTGTCGCGCCACGACGACCCCGCGCTGGCCGAGGCAGACCGCGAGCGCATCGGCGACTGGGCACAAAAGCTGGGGTTCGCGCCGCTCAACCGGCTTTGGCAGTTGCTGATCAAGGGGCATGACGAGGTGCTGCGCGCGAACAATCCGCTCGAGCATCTCGAAATGCTTTTGCTCCGGGTGATTTATGCCGCGTCGATGCCCGACCCTGGCGAACTCGCAAAGCTGCTCGAATCGGGACGCGTGCCGACGATGCCGCTCACAGCGCCGCCCGCCGCTCCCGAGCAAGAAACTGCCGCGGCCGCGCCCGTTGCCGAGGCGGCGCTAGCCGCCGAGGTTCCGGCGACCTCGCTGACGATCGCGCAGATTCACCAATTGCTCGAGAGCAGCGGCAATCACCGGCTGGCGGTGCAGGTCCATGATCATCTGCGGGTCATCACCCTCGAGCCGGGCGAGCTGGTCTTCGCGGCCGTTCCGGCGCTGTCCGCGATGTTCCCGCGCGATCTGGGCGAAGCGCTGCTGACCGCCACCGGCAGCCGCTGGCATGTCCGTGCGGGTGAGGGCGAGGCCCGGCCCAGCCTGGGCGAAATGCGCGCCGCGACCGCCGCGGACAATGAAGCGCGGATCCGCGAACTGCCGGTCGTCAAGGCCGCGCTGGCGGCTTTTCCCGACGCCAGCCTTGAAGACCCCGCCGACAATCGCCATAAGTCCAATCCATGAAATCGATCGAAGACATGATGAAGGCGGCGCAGGAAGCTGCGGCCACGGTGCAGGCGCAGATGCAGGAGGCGCAGGCGAAGCTCGACAGTGTCGAGGTCGAGGGCGTTTCGGGCGGCGGGCTGGTGCGGATTCTCGCCAGTGCCAAGGGCCGGATCAAGTCGATCAACATCGACGACAGCCTGATCGTGCCTTCGGATAAGCAGATGCTCGAGGATTTGCTCGCCGCAGCGTTCAACGATGCGCGCGAAAAGGCCGACCGGGTCAGCAACGAAGAAATGGGCAAGATGACCAGCGGCCTGCCGCTGCCCCCGGGCTTCAAGCTGCCATTTTGAATGAGAATAATCCTCCCTGTCGCGAAGCGATGGGGAGGGGGACCGCCGCCGCAGGCGGTGGTGGAGGGGCCGCGGCGGTGCGTCAAAAGCCCCTCCGTCAGCACTTCGCGCTGCCACCTCCCCATCGCTGCGCGACAGGGAGGATTGATCAACCCGTTCAGCACTCCGACATTGAAGGCGAAGAGCTTTTGCAAGGTGCGCGACCTGCCGCGTCCCGCCCGGCGCCAGCGATGG
>JAHJHL010000135.1 GCA_018823905.1 Alphaproteobacteria bacterium | reverse complement strand
CCGGTTGCATCACGAACAGCGACAGGAACAGGCTGAGCCCGACCAGCACCTGGTTCGGCGGCGTCTGTTGCAGTCCAAGCGCCTGGCGCAGGATCGACAGCACGATGATGATGCGCGTGAAACTGGTCATCATCAGCAGCAGCGACGGCAGCACCGTCAACAGGCTCATCAGGACCAGGATTTGCAGCGACAGGCTGAGCGGGCGGCCATCGCCGCCGATGTCGTTCACCGCGCGGCTGAGGCCGTCGGCGGTCTGCGCATAAGCGGCGGGCGCGGCGCAGAGCAGCGCGGCACCCCCGGCGAGTGCGGCGGCACGGAGCCAGAAAAGGCGATCAGTCCGCATGGAAATCGCCCTGGCTATCGTCGGCAATCCGCGTGATGCCGTTGCGCGACACCGCGACCAGGATCCGCTGACCGGCAAATTCGACCACTGCGAGTTTCGACCCCGGCCCGAGCGGCAGCACATCGACCATTTCGACCGCGCGCGCTTTCGCCGCGCCGCCGACCAGCGGCACGCCCATCTGGACGCGCTTCCACAGCCACAGGCTGCCCCACGCCATGCCACCGATCAGCGGCAACAGGATGAGCAGGCGGAGGATATATTCGAACATCAGCCTCTCCGCTCGAAGCCTTCGAGGCCGCGCGCCGGGGCGACGACTTCGGCGACCTGGATGCCGTAACGGCCATCGACGCTGACGATTTCGCCCTTCGCGATGAGGGTGCCGTTGGCGTAAATGTCGAGCAGGTCGGTCGCGGCGCGGTCGAGTTCGATCACGCTGCCCTCGTCGATCGCGAGCAGTTCGGCGAGCGTCATCGAGGTCGATCCGACCTCGACCGACACGCGCAGCGAGACACCCGCGAGCAGGTCGAAATTGGGCGCCGCGGCGATATTCTTATTGTCGCGGCGGTCGGCGCGGGGCGCCGTCGGCGCGTCGCTGAGGTCAGTCATGGTTCGGTCCTTTTTCGATATGTTCGATCATGATGGCGGCGTTGCCATTGGCCTCGCCGATGCTGCCGACCGCAAAGCTGCGGCCCGCGACGGTCACCGGCACATGGCGCGGCATACCGAGCGGAATGATGTCGCCCACCTCGAGCGCGAGCAGCTTGACGAGGCTGATTTCGGGGCGCGCCAGCACCGAGCGGACGGGCAGGCGCACATCGCGCAGCGCCTTGTTGAGCGCGCCCGCCCATACCGGGTTGGCGGCGCCGGGCAGTTCAGCGACGGGCTCGGCCCCCGCGATGCCGCGCAGCGCGGCGAGCGGATAGGCGCAGGCGATCGTCCGCCCCTCGAACGGCGCACCGCGCAGGATGAAGCGCTGGACGAACAATTCGTCGTCGGCGCGCACCGCGGCGAGCTTGGCCGGATCGCCGGTGACGCAGTCGAGCTCGGGTTCCAGCGTCAGCTTGTCGCCCCACGCCGCCGCAAGTTGCAGCCCCATGTCGCGGCCGAGCCGCGATGCAAAGCGATCCTCGGCGTCGGTCAGTTCTTCGCGTTCGGCGGCGAGGGCGCCCTTGCCGCCATAGAAAATGTCGACGAGCTGGAGCAGCAACGGCCGCGGCGCCGCGAGCAGCACCGGTCCCTTGAGCGGCGGTGCGTGGTAGCGCCAGAAGATCGCGGGCGCGGTCGCCGCGGTCCAGTCGGCAAAGCTGATCGTTTCCGCCTCGCCGCGTTCGACCTGGACCGACGGCACGCCAAGCGCGCGGATCAACTCGCGCAGGCTGCGCCCGAATTGCACCGCAACGCTGTCGAGCGCCGGAAAGGCATAGCTGTCTGCCGCCTTGCGCAGCAGCAACGACGCCTTGGCGTCAACCGCCTCGGTGGTCGGGGCGGCCGGCGGCTTCACGGCTTTGACGGATTTCTCGCGAACACTCACTGGATCACCAGGCTCGTGAAATAGACATTGTCGACACCACCAAAACCTTCTTTCTCGCGCAGCACATCGTTGATTGCCGCGGTCAATTGCCGCTGCAGCCGTTGTTTCCCCTGCGATGTCGAGAGCAGCGCCGGATCCTGTTCGGACAGGACCATAAGCACGACCGAGCGGATCGGCACTGCCTGGCGTTTGATATTATTGATAACCTTGCCGTCATAGAAGGTCGAAAGGCTGATACCTGCCTGCAAGAAACCCGACCCGTCGGCGAGGTTCGTCGTGAAGGCGTCGGGGATCGCAAAATAAGTGACTTCATATTTGCGCGGGTCGACCTTGAACTTGTCGTTGGGCACCGACACGGTGCCGACCTTGGGCGGCGCTTCCTTGCCTTCGCCTTCGGCGGCCGGCGCTTCTTCTTCGCCGCTGCTGCGCACGACCAGCTTGGGATAATGATCCTCGGGCTTGGCCTCATGCGCCGACAGCGCGCCGAAATAGATGCCCGCACCGGCGCCCGCGCCGATCAGGACGAGCGCGCCGACGCCAATGAACAACAGCTTCTTGAACTTGCCCTTGGGCTTGGGCGCGGCGTCGGTTTTATCCTTGGTCATCGTCATATCCCTTATGGTCAGGCGAAGCGGCCGCGGCGGTCGGCGGCCTCTTCGGGATCGCGCGCCTTGACGCGCTCGGTAACGGTTTCGATCAGATGGCTGACGTCCTGCGCGGCGCCGCGGCCCTGACCCTGCGCCTGGCCCTGCATCTGGCGGCCGGTGTCGCCGGGGGTGCAGGTGACTTCGCTGGCGGAGACGCGCACGCCCTGCTGGCGCAGGTCTTCGACCAGGCGGCCCTGCGCCGCGGTGACGATCGTCGCGGTGGCTTCATGCTGGGTGTCGAGTTTCAGTGACATGCCTTCGTCCCCCATCACCATCGCGACGTCGAGACGGCCGAGGTGGCGCGGCATCAGGCGAAAGCTGATGTCGCCGCTGTCCGATTTGGTCGCGGCGATGTCGTGCGCCAGCTGGTCGATCCACGCGCCATCGCTGCTAAGGTCGAGCACGCGTTCGGCCATCGTGACCGGCGCGGCGGTGCCGGCCAGCATCGCGGCACCCGTCGTCATCGGCTGGGCGAACTGGATCGCCATCGACGGCGCCGCGTCGGCGGGCTTGGCGGTGACCGGCTCGGCAACGGTGAAAGCGGGGCCAGGCAGCGGCGCGGCGCGCGGCTTGCCTGCGGCGGGCGCGGCGATTGCCGTTTCGATCTCGGGCGCAGCGGGCTTCGCTTCGGCGCTGCGCGGCTTGTCGGTGGTCGGCGCGGTGGCGACGGCCTCAACCTCAGCGGTCGGAGGCGTGATGGTGTCGCCAGCCTTCACGGGCTTGCCCACGACCGCAGCAACCACCGCCACGGCGACAGGTGATGCAGCGATCGGCAGCGCAACTACGGGAACCGGGGTTGCCGCCGTGGCGGGCGCCGCGATCGTTTCGGCGGGTTTGGCGCTATCGGAGCCATTCTCGGCTGCCGCTGTGCCATCGGCTTTGACCTCGGTCTCGACCGCTTTGAGCGATTTCGTTTCGGGCTTGGCGGCGCTGCCGTTCAATTCGATCAGCAATTTTGCCGCCGACGCGGCGACCGTATCGGGGTCGACCTTGGGCGCGGCGTTCGTGGGGTTCGCAACCGGCGCCTCGACGGTGACATCGATGGCGGCCCCGTCGCTCGCAGCAGCCGTAGGGGCCACCACGGTCGTAGCCGCGATGGCGGCCGACGTCACGACCGCCGTCGGCGTCACGACGGCACCCGGCGTCACGAGCGTGGCCTTGGCCGCAGCAACATCGACAGCCGGAATGGCCGCGAGCAGCTGCTCGAAACCACCGTCTTCGCCGCCACCCGTCGGCGTCTGGCCGATCGTGCTCAGGAAGGCCGCAAAGCCCGCGGGCGTCGAGACCTGCGGATTGGGGAGAGAGGCGCCCATCATGACGCGCCGCCTTCGATCAGGCGCAGGCGCATTCCGCCGCGCGCGCGGTGCGGACGGTTGGCGTCACGGCGGCGTTCGGCCTCGGCTTCGGCCGATTTCCGGCTGCGTTCGTAGAGGCGCACGGCGGACTCTTCCTTGGCCATCGCGCTTTGCGCGAGCACCCCGGCCTGGTCGCGGCGCGCGCTGGCGTTGACCAGGGGCGCGGTCAGATTTTCCTGCGCGAGGTCGAGCCGCATCGCGAGTTCGCCGATCGTGTTGAGCGCGCCGCCGGCGACCGCGCCCTTGGCCATCGCCAGGTCGACGCGCAGCGTTTCGAGGCGGCGGGCGAGTTCGACCAGGCTGGCGAGTTCGCCATTGGCGCGCGCCAGATTGGCCTCGGCCATCTGATGTTCGACGGTGCGCACGCGGATGATACGTTTGCGGCGTGCGGTACGGGCGGTCATGCGGAATATCCTTCAATCAGGGTCTGGCGGGAAATATCGTAATCGACCTGCGCCTTGGCGGGCTGGGTCACGAACGCGAGCTGGTCGGCGTGGCACGCGATGGCGGTGTCGAGCACCGGATCGCCGCCCGCGACATACGCGCCCATCAGCATCAGATCGCGGTTCTCTTCATAGGCCGACCACAGCTGGCGAAAGCGCGCGGCGGCGGCGGCATGTTCGGGATCGACCGAATCGACCATCGTGCGCGATAGCGACCGGGCGACGTCGATCGCTGGATAGACGCCCTGTTCGGCGAGCTGGCGCGACAGGATGATATGACCGTCGACGATGGCGCGGGCGCTGTCGACAACGGGATCGTCGATGTCGCCGCCATCGGCGAGCACGGTGTAGAGCGCGGTGATCGACCCGCCGGTTTCGCGGTCGATCCCGGCGCGTTCGCACAAGGACGGGATCAGCGCGAACACCGACGGCGGATAGCCCTTCATCGTCGGCGGCTCGCCCAGCGTCAGCCCGATCTCGCGCTGCGCATGCGCGACGCGGGTCAGGCTGTCGATCAGCAGCAGCACCTTCTTGCCGTCGGCGCGAAATGCCTCGGCGATCGCGGTCGCGCGCATCGCGGCGCGCAGGCGCAGCAGCGGCGGATGGTCGGCGGGAACCGCGACCACGACCGCCTTCTTGCGGACCTCGGGGGGCAGCTTGGTTTCGACGAAGTCGCTGACCTCGCGGCTACGTTCGCCGATCAGCCCGACGACGATGACGTCGCATTCGGTCCCGGCGATCATCTGGCCCATCAGCACCGATTTGCCGACGCCCGACCCCGCGATGATCGCGACGCGCTGGCCTTCGCCGACGGTCAGCAGCGCGTTAATCGCGCGCACGCCCATGTTGAGCGGGCGGGTGACGCGGCCGCGGCGCAGCGGGTTGACCTTGCGTCCGGCGAGCGGCCACTGGAATTGCGACTTGACCGGCGGGCGGCCGTCGAGCGGATTGCCCTGCGCGTCGATGATGCGGCCAAGCAGTGCCTTGCCGCACGCGACCATGGAGCTGGCGCCATGCGGTTCGACCGGGGCGCCGGTGACGAGCGGCATATTGGTGTCAAAGGGGAGGACGAGGCTGCTCTGACCGCGAAAGCCGACAACCTCGCCATAGACATAGTCGTTGTTCGCCGACTTGATGCGGACATTGCTGCCCAGCGGCTGCGGGAACCCCGACACTTCGAGCATGATACCTTCGTGTGACACGAGCGTGCCAATGCGGCGCGGGCTGGCGTTGGTCAGGTCGATCGGATCGAGCAGCTGCTGCGCGGAGAGGGCCAGGCGGCGCGTCATGCGGACGCCCCTTCGCCCAGCGCCACGCACAGTTCGTCGAGATAGACGGCGCGGCCATGTTCGATCCAGCCGGTCGATGTTTCGATGCGCACGGTGCCGCGCATCATCCCCGGGTCGCTGGCCAGCGCCAGCGGCAGCGGACAATCGGCCAGCAGCGCGGCATCCTCGGGGTGAACCCACAAGGTGCGCGCCTTGTCGGCGTCGGCGACCAGCGCCGCAGCAGTTTCGGCCTGCGCCTGAAGCCACGCCGCGTCGATCGGCGCGTCGGCGACGATCTGATGCACCAGCCGTTCGACGGTGCGCGCGATCAGCTGCGCGAGCTCTTCGCTCGGTTCGTCCTGCAACGCTTCGGCATTGGCGAGCAGCGCGAGCAATTGGTGGCGTTCGGCGACATAGGCGGCCTCGGCGACACGCTGCCCTTCGGCCAGGCCGCGGGCAAAGGGGTCGTCGAGGTCGAGTTCGCTGGCGCTGCCGTCGGCGGTCTGCGGCGCGCGGGCGCCACCGCCAAAGGCCAGCGGGCGAAAGCCGCTGCTGCGTGCCATCGCTTCGGCGAGGGTGACGGGGGCAAAGCCGGTTTCGGCGGTGCGATCAGACATAATCGTCGCCCCCGCCCGCGATCATGATTTCGCCCGACGCCGTCATCTGGCGCACGATCGTCATCACGCTCTTTTGCGCGTCATCGACGTCGGCGCGCTTGACCATCGTCATTTCGGCCATTTCGTCGCGGATCGTTTCCGCCGCACGCTGCGACATGGTGGCGAGGCACAGCTCGACCATCTCTTCGTCGGCGCCCTTGAGTGCGACCGCAAGCTGCGCGGCATCGACCGAGCGCAGCACCGCGCTGAGGCTTTTTTTGTCGAGATCGCGCAGGTTTTCGAAGATGAACATCTCTTCTTCGATCGCTTGCGCGAGCGCCTTGTCGGTTTTCTTGAGCGCGCGGATCGTGCGTTCGCTCAATGACTTTGGCATTTTCTTCATGATCTTGGCAACGTCGCTGGGGCCACCGATCGCCTGTTTGGCGACGCGCTGGCCATCGACATTGGCGCTGGCGAGCACTGATTCCAGATCTTCGATCGCCGCGGCGGGGACCGACGTCAGCATCGCGGCGCGCAGCACCAGGTCGGCCTGCAGGATTTCGTCGAGCGTTTCGATCGCCCGCGCGGCGACGTCGGGGACGAGCACGGATAGGATCAGCGCGCCGACCTGCGGATGTTCCTGCGCCAGCAGGCCGCTGATCGCCTCGACGTCCATCCAGCGGAGGATTTCGAGCGAGGCGGCGCTGCGCTGCGGCGCGACCGCGGCGAGGATATTGTCGGCGCGGACATTACCCACCGCCTGATTCATCACGGTGCGGATGCGGACGTCAGCACCGATCGCCAGCGCGCTGACGTCGCGGCTGCGCACGACGAAGCGGTCGAGCGCCTGCCCGATCTGCTTCTCGCTGGCGTTGGCGGTGTCGAACATCGACTTGGCAAGCTGGCGGACTTCGTCGGGATCGAGGTGCTTCAGGATCGTCGCGGCTTCATTTTCGTCGAGCAACATCAGCAGGATGGCGGCGGCGGCCGATCCTTCGATGGTCTGGTTCGCGGGCGGCGCCATGGTTTCGGCGGCGTCAGGCACGGGCGCCCTCCTGCATCAGCTGGCGGACGACGAGTGCGGCGCGCGCCGAATCCTGACGGACAAAGGCGCGGACCAGATTGGCGCGCGTTTCATAGCTCGGCGCCTGTTCGATCATTTCGAGGGTAATTTCGCGGCCCGCGGCGGGGCTGGCGAGTGCGGGGCGCCCGTCGGTGGCGGCGAGCAATGTTTCTTCAAGCGCGCTATCGCGTTCGGCGCGCGCTGCGGCGCGTTCCTTGGCGGCGCGGATCAGCGGACGGCCGACGAACAGAAAGGCGAGCAGCGCGACAAAGATCGCGCCGACCTGTTTGACCAGCGGCAGGAACCACGCCTGATCGTAAAAGGCGGGCTCGGTGGTTTCGACCTGCACGAACGGGCGCTGGCTGATCGCGACCTGATCGCCGCGCGTCGCGTCGAACCCGATCGCGCCTTTGACCAGGCTGTCGATCTTGGTCATGTCGGCCTGGGTCAGCGCCTTCTTGCCCTGATTGAGCGCGACGGCGACCGACACGCGGCGGATCTTGCCCTGCGGCGAATGCGTCACCGAAATCTCGCGGCCGACTTCAAAGGCGCGCGCGGCGTTTTCGTTGCTTTCGGTGCCGGGGGTCGGGGCAGCGGTCGGCGTCGGGGTCGGCGCATTGGCGGTGACCGTCGTCGCTTGCGGCGGCTGGTTCGACAGCGCGCCGGGGATGCCGACGGCGGGGGCATCGCCTGCGCCGCTGACGGTGCGGGTGATCTGTTCACTGGTCATCGCGCGGTCGTTTTCGGGAAAGCTTTCGCGCGTCGCCTGGCTTTCGGACATGTCGACGTCGGCGTGAACCTCGACGCTATAATTGCCCGCGCCAAGCATCGGGCCGAGCAAGGTATCGAGCGCGCGGCGGAAGCGGTCTTCGACCTGCACCTGCAACTGAAACGCTTTCATGTCGCTACCCGACGCGGTGTCGGACAGCAGCGCGCCGCGCTGGTCGATCACCGACACCTGATCGGCGTTCATGCCGGGGACCGACGAAGCGACGAGGAAGCGGATCGCCTGCACCTGACCGTCGCTCAGCGAGCGGCCGTTCTGCAGCGTCAGCATCACCGACGCGGTCGAAGGTTTATCGTCGCGGACGAACAGGCTGGGTTCGGCGGCGGCGACATGGACGCGCGCGCTTTTCACGGCGTCGATCGTCTCGATCGTGCGCGCCAGATCGGCTTCGCGCGCCGAACGCAGCGCTTCGCCTTCGATCGCGCGGCTCGATCCCATGGGGAGCGCGGCGATCAGGCTGTCGCCGCTCGGCGCCGCCTTGGGCAGGCCTTGTCCGGCCAGCGCTATGCGCGCCTGATGCAATTTGTCGGCATCAACGGTCAGTGCGCCGGTGCTCGCGTCGATGCTGTGCGCGATGCCCTGCGTCTGGAGCGCTTCGGCAACCGCCGATTTGTCCATGTCGTCGAGCCCGGCGAACAGCTGCGCCTGCGGCGACGACTGCATGGTGAAATAAGCAAGCGCGGCGATGCCGATCGCCGACGTCATGGCAATCGCGGGCAGTGCGCGCTGCACCGCCGGTTGGCGGACGAAACCGGTCAGCGGCGCGAGGCGGTTGCCGAACGCGGGGGCGGGCAGGCGGTTCGCGTGGCCGTCGTCAACGGGGGTGAGGATCTGGGTGTCGGCCATGGCTTAAACCGGCATGTTCATGATGTCGCGATACGCGGACAGCAGCTTGTTGCGGACCTGCAACGTGGTTTCGAAACCGAGCGAGGCCTTCTGCCGCTCGATCATCACGCTGACGATGTCGTGGGTGTCGCCGCGCTCATAGGCTTCGGTGATTTCGCTCGCCTTGGATTGCTGGGCGTTGACCTGTTGCAGCGCGTTGTTGATCGCCGCGCCGAAATCGGGGGTTCCGCCAGCGCCATCGACGCCGCCCTCGGTGCCGCCAATGCCGCCGCGACCGGCGGCGCGTTGCAGCGCCTGGTTCTGATTGAGGATCGAACTGCGCATCTGCAGCAGTCGGCTCGGGTCAATCGTGCTCATTGCTTTCCATCCGTCCTGTGCGCAGCGGTGCGCCGCACGCAAAGAACAATGCAAAGGCCATGCCAAAAGATTTAATCGATAGTTTTCAGTTGGTTAAACTATCTCGTCCGTCGCCGTGGACAACCTTCGGCATTTTTTTGACGGCGCGACCTTAACCGCCGCCGCGCCCCGCCGTTACTGCTTTCCGTGACCGCTCCTCGAGCCCTCACATCACGGGAATGGCCATCGAGGCCGGAAAGGAACAACCAATGACTGTCATCAACACCAATGTGAGCGCGCTTCGCGCCCAGAATAACTCGCGTGTTGCCGAACGCTCGCAGTCGCAGGCGATGGAACGCCTGTCGAGCGGCAAGCGCATCAACAGCGCCAAGGACGACGCCGCCGGCCTCGCCATCGCCACCCGCATGGACGCCAGCGTCCGCGGCCTGACGCAGGCCGTTCGCAACGCCAACGACGGCATTTCGCTGGCGCAGACCGCCGAAGGCGCGATGGGCGGCATTTCGAACATCCTCGTTCGTATGCGCGAACTGGCTGTCCAGTCGGCCAACGGCACCAACGCCGCGACCGACCGCACCGCGATCCAGACCGAAGTCACCGCGCTGATCGCACAGATCGGTGATATCGCGACCCGCACCACCTTCAACGGCACCAACCTGCTGTCGGGCGGCGCGAGCATCGACATCCAGACCGGTACGGCTTCGGGCCAGACGGTCAACATCGCGATCGGCGACCTTACCGCCACCGGTCTTGCGGTCGGCGCAGTCGATCTGTCGACGGCTGCCGGCGCCGCGACGGCGCTGGGTCTGCTCGATACGGGCATCCAGACGGTCGCTACCCAGCGCGCCAACCTTGGTGCGCAGCAGAACCGTCTCGAATCGGCTGTCGACAATTTGACGTCGACTGTCACGAATCTGGCAGCCGCCAAGTCGCGCATCGAAGACACCGACTTCTCGGCGGAATCGACCAAGCTGGCTGCGGCCTCGATCCTGTCGCAGGCATCGACCGCGATGCTCGCCCAGGCGAACCAGAGCCAGCAGGGCGTGATGAACCTGCTCCGCGGCTAACATCCGCGAACGACTTTCAGGCTATATTCGGTTGGTCCCTTAGATAGCCTGATCCGATGCCCCGGCCCCCACAGCCGGGGCATCAACTTTTTGTCTGTTCGGCGTAGCCGAACAGGAACGGCACCAGCCCGCGCGCCCACCCGGCCTCCCTTAGGTTACTATCGTTGGGGAGGCCGGGTGGGGGAGCGGGCTGGTGCCGTTCGCCGACGTCAGTCGGCGACCATCAATGAAAATCGCGCGACTTGGGCAGGATGCGCACGTCGCGTGGATGGCCGTGTTTCGTCGCATAGCCGCGCGGCAGTTGCGGATGCGCCACTTCATCGGCGCGGCAGAGGTCGGGGCGGACTTCGCGCCCGTCGCCTAGCGTATCGAGCATCGCGGTGCGGTCGACGATGCGCGTCGCCATCAGGTGGATGACCCCCTCCTTGCTCCGTTGCACCTCGCCCTCGGCCAGCATTAGCCGCGACGCCATGACGGCGCGGCGATAGCGTTCGAAATGGCGCGCCCACAGCAAGATGTTGACGACCCCACCCTCATCCTCAAGCGTGATGAAGATCGCATTGCCCTTGCCCGGGCGCTGGCGGATCAGCACGACCCCTGCGGTGCGGACGATCGATCCGTTCTTTGCCGCCATCACCTGCGCGGCGCTCAGTACCCCTTCGCGTGCGAAATCACCGCGCAGAAACGCCATCGGATGACCTTTCAGCGACAGCCGCGTCGTCTGGTAATCGGTGAGGACATTTTCGACGAGCGGGGTCGGGGGCAGCTGCGCGTCGTCTTCAGCGCCGAGCTCGTCGGCCTCGGCAGCGCCGAACAACGGCAGCACGCCTTGCCGGACGCGCCGCGCATCCCACAGCGCGGGACGGCGGTCGAGCCCCATCGATCGGCAGGCATCGGCCTCGGCGAGCAGGCGCAGCGCGCGCGCGGGCAGGTCGGCGCGGCGGGCCAGTTCCTCGACGGTCGTGAAGGGCGTGGCCCGCGCCGCGACGATCTGCGCCGCCCAAGTTTCGCGAAACCCGTCGACCTGCCGCAATCCCAGCCGCAGCGCGAGGTCGCCGTCGGCGCGCGGTTCAAGGCTGTTGTCCCAACCGCTCGCATTCACATCGACCTCGCGCACCTCGACCCCATGCTCCTGCGCATCACGCACCAGCTGCGCGGGGGCGTAGAAGCCCATCGGCTGCGAATTGAGCAGGCCGCAGGTGAAAACGGCGGGGTGATGGCATTTCAGCCAGGACGATACATAGACGAGCTTGGCAAAGGACTGGGCGTGGCTTTCCGGAAAGCCATAGCTGCCGAAGCCCTCTATCTGTTTGAAGCAGCGGGCCGCGAAATCGACTTCATAGCCGCGGCGCACCATGCCGCCGATCATCTTCTCCTTATATTGGTGGATCGTCCCGGCATTTCGGAAGGTCGCCATGGCACGTCGCAGACCATTGGCTTCGTCGGGGGTAAATTCGGCGGCGACGATGGCGAGCTTCATCGCCTGTTCCTGGAAGAGAGGGACACCGCACGTCCTGCGCAGCAGGTTGTAAAGCTCGTTAGGGTCATGCGGCGGTGCGGGAGAAGGAAAGTCCACCGCTTCTTCGCCATTGCGGCGCTTCAGATAGGGGTGGACCATATCGCCTTCGATCGGACCGGGACGAACGATCGCGACCTGGATGACCAGGTCGTAGAATTCGCGCGGACGCAGGCGCGGCAGCATGTTGATCTGGGCGCGGCTTTCGACTTGAAAGACCCCGATGCTGTCGCCTTTACAAAGCATGTCATAAACAACCGGGTCTTCCGGCGGGACCGATTTGAGGGCGTGGTCGCCAAGGCCGTGCAACCGCATCAGATCGAAACATTTGCGGATGCAGGTCAGCATCCCGAGCGCGAGGATATCGACCTTCATCAGTTTCAGCTCATCGATGTCATCCTTGTCCCATTCGATGAAGGTGCGGTCTTCCATCGCGGCATTGTGAATCGGCACCGTTTCATCCAGCCGGTCCTCGGTAAGTACATAGCCGCCGACATGCTGCGACAGGTGGCGCGGGAAGGTGAGCAGTTGCGCGACGATCCATTGCAGGCGTGCAATATCGTCTTGTTCCGGATCGAGGCCCGCTTCGACGAAGCGCTCGACCGGCATCTCGCTGCCCCAGCTGCCCCACGTCGTGTCGGCGAGCCGCTGGGTAACATCCTCGCTAAGGCCCAATGCCTTTCCAACTTCGCGCACTGCGCTGCGCGGGCGGTAATGGATCACCGTCGCGGCAATGCCCGCGCGCCGCCGCGTGTAGCGGCGATAGATATATTGCATCACCTCCTCGCGCCGTTCGTGTTCGAAATCGACGTCGATGTCGGGGGGCTCGCGGCGTTCTTCGGAGAGAAAGCGGGTGAAGAGGAGGTTGTTCGCGATCGGATCGATCGAAGTGATCTCGAGCAGGTAGCAGACGAGCGAATTGGCAGCCGACCCGCGCCCTTGGCAAAGAATGGGCGGGTCTTGCGTGCGAGCGAAATGGACGATGTCGTGGACGGTCAGGAAATAGCAGGCAAATTTGCATTTCCCGATCAGGCCAAGCTCCTCATCGAGCACCGCCTGCCAACGGTCGGGCAATCCGTTCGGATGGAGCCTGTTCGCGGCTTCCATCACCCTATGTTCAAGCCAGCTTTGCGGTTCCCAACCTTCGGGGACCGGCTCGTTCGGATATTCATACTTCAGGTCTTTGAGCGAGAAAGCGATGCGATTGAGGATCTTCGCGCTTTCGTCGACCGCTTCGGGGCAGACGCGAAACAAGCGCCGCATTTCCTGCGGCGACTTCAAGTGGCGCTCACCATTGGCGCGAAGCAGGCGGCCGGCGTCGTTTAGATTGGTACCTTTGCGAATGCAGGTGATGACATCATGCAGTGGCCGCTGTTCGCGCGCGGCGTAAAGTGCGTCGTTGGTCGCGAGCAGGGGAATGCCGACACGATCGGCCAAGGCGCTCAGTTCGGTGAGATGGCGGCGGTCGCTACCGCCACGGGGCATCGTTGCACCGAGCCAGAGCGAGCCCGGTGCGACCTTGGCCAGGCGGAGCAAGATCGGTTCATCCTTCTTGGTCGCCATCGCGATCAGGATCATATCTTCGCAGTGGATCAGCAGATTCTTCAGCTTCATCACGCAATCACCCTTTGTGGTGCGGCGATTGCCGATGGTGAGCATGCGCGTCAGGCGGCCCCAGCCGTGGCGCGTGGTCGGATAGGCGATGATGTCGGGGGTGCCATCGTCGAAAACGAGCCGGGCGCCGACAACGAGTTTAAAGGGTGGAAGCTCCATCCCTCCTTCAGCGGCTTTTTCGCCCAGCTTCCGCAAGCCGGTCAGCGCCCGCACCACCCCCGCCACGCTGTTGCGGTCGGCGATACCGATGCCGGGCATGCCCAGCGCAATCGCTTCGGCGACCATCTCGGCGGGGTGGGAGGCGCCGCGCAGGAAACTGTAGTTGGTCGCGGCGACCAGTTCGGCGAAGGCGGGTTCGGGTGCGGGCGCCTCGCTCATGCGAACAGCCCGTGGATATACCAGCGCGGATCGGGCTTTTCGTCGTACAGCCCGTGGCGAAAGAGCCAGTAGCGGCGGCCGCGCTCGTCCTCGACGCGGTAATAGTCGCGGGTCAGCCCGGCATTGTCCTTACGCCGCCACCATTCGCTCGCGATCCGTTCCGGCCCCTCATAACGGCGGATCGCGTGGGTCGCGCGGCGCCAGCGGAAACGGTGCGGCGGGCCGTCGGGCACCTCGGCGATCACTTCGATCACCTGCGGCGGGTCGAAGAGATAGAAGGGGCGCAGCGGCGGCTCGCCGGGTTCGGTGACGGACCAGGGCGTGGGCGGTGGGGCGTCGATCGCGGGCAAGGCGAGCTGCGCCTGTTCGGGGATGTGGGTATCGACAGCGGCGAATTTGCGCACGCCGCCACGGCCGATCCGCGTCGCCAGCCGGTCGATCAGTTCGGTCATCGCCGCGGCGCGCACTTCCCCGCCCTCAAGCTTGAGCTGCGTCGCGGCGAGGGCTTCGAGCCGCGGCACCGCGAGGCGCATCATGTCGAAGCCGAAACCGGGATCAAGTGGATCGCGCAACGCATCCATCCGTTCGGCGAACAGGCGCATGACGAGGGTGCTGTCGCGTGTGGGATGGCCGGTCTCGACCGCGATGCTGCGCGCGAGGCCGTCGCTGCGAAAAAAGGTGGCGCGGAAATGGCGTCCGCCCTTGCCGCGTTCGGTCAGGTCCGCGATCGCTTCGTCGACCAGTTCGGTGAGGATCTGGGTCGCATGCGGCATGCTGGCGACGGGTTCGGCGAAGCGGCGTTCGGTGGCGACCGGCGGCGGGGTGATCCGCGGGTCGAGCGGGCTCGGCGCATCGCCGAGCAGGCGGCGCAGCGCGGTCGCGGCATCGGCACCGAACCGCGCGGCGATATTCGCCATCGGCCGCGCCGCCAGATCGCCGATCGTCTTGAGCCCGGCGCGGACGAGCGCGGTCGCCGCCTCGGCGTCGAGTTCGAGCGCGGCGACGGGCAGGCGGCGGATCGCGGTGGCCTCGTCGGGCGCGGGGCGCGTCTGGTAGCGCGCCAGCGCCCGCGCGGCGTCGGCGGTGGGGCCGAGGGCATGGCGCAGGGTCATGCCGAGCCGGGTCAGCCGCCGGTCGATGTCGTCGATCAACCCCGCTTCGCCATCGAACAAATGGGTGCAGCCGGTGATGTCGAGGATCAGCCCGTCGGGCGAATCGAGCGCGACGAGCGGAGTGTAGCGCGCGCAGCCCTGCGCGAGCCGGTCGAGCCAGTTCTGGTCGAGGACGGGATCGTGCGGGACGATGGCCAGATCGGGCACCTGCGCCCGTGCGTCGGCGAGCGGCATGCCGACACGAAGCCCGAGCGCCTGCGCGCGCGCATCGATGCTTGCGAGGCGCAGCGCCCCGCGCTGCTTCTCGGCAAAGACGAGTGGGAGATCAGGCGGCTTCGGCGCCGAGCGGGTGAACCGCTCGGCGGGCAGCCAGGGGAAGAACAGCGCCAGATAGCGCCGTGTCCCGGAAAGCTTGCTCATCTTTATCCCAATCGAGTCGCCAGCGCGTTCCGGCAGGGCCGCCGCGCCAGCGCAGCAGTTCAAGGTCGAAGGCCGGGGCGCCGGGGGCGTCGGCTTCGAGTGCGCGCGACGGTGCGGCGACGATGCTCCAGCGCGTTTCGGCGACGCTCGGCGTCGGCGCGGCATTCAGGCGCAGCATCAACAGCGTCGTCCCCGCATCGCGCGCGCCGAGCGTCAGGCGGCGACCGGCGGTGAGGTCGAGCAACGGGAATTTGCCCCAGCTTTCGACGATCACCGCCGCCGATCCCGCGCAGCGCACCGCATCATTGGCGCAGGCGAGCAGCATCTTGGGGTCGGCGGTCTCGATCAGCAGCAAGCGGCCCGGATCGCCGCCGAGTTCGGCGATGCCGGGGGCATAGATATGCCCGGTGCGGCGTCCGGCATCGACGGTGCGCAGCCACAAGAGCGGTGCTTGGCCCGGGGTGCGCAGCGCGAGGAGCGCCGCAAAGGCCGCGGCACTGGCCCCATCGAGCGCGTCGGCGGCGAAGAATTCATGCGTGCGACCGACCATCAACCCGCCGCCGATCGCTGCATCAAACGCGCCATGTCCCGACGCCAGCCAGTCTTCGACCGGGCGGCTTTCGGGGCCACCAGTGGCAGCCAGCCGGGCGATGCGTTGACGCAGCCCGGCGAGAGGTTGAGACGACTCGCGCATATATGTTCCTGATTTGTTCCATTAGCGCGCGAGCAAGGGGGGATGTCAAGGAGAGTCCACCATGCCTTCTTCGTCTCCCCGGACTTGATCCGGGGTCCATCTTGCCGATGTTGCGGTGGATGCCGGATCAAGTCCGGCATGACGAAGGTTAGGGCGTTGCGGCCCCCGCGCCGCTATCGCCGCCCAATGCACGGAACAGCGCGATGCGGGTCTGCACAAGCAGCAGCTGGGTCGCGATTTCGCTGCGCCGCGCCGCATACAAGCTGCGCTGTGCGTCGAGGCTGGCGAGGAAGCTGTCGACCCCGCCCTTGTAGCGCGCGTCGGTAAGCGTCGCGGTGTCGGCGGCGGCAGCAGTGTTCGCCGCCGCGGCGCGCGTCCGCTCGGCGATCGTACCCTGCACCGCGAGCGCGTCGGCGACTTCGCGAAACGCGGTCTGGATCGCGCCCTCATAGCCCGCCAGCGCGGCATCGCGCTGCGCCTCGCTGACCGCGACCCCCGCGCGGCGACCGCCAGCGTCGAAGATCGGCGCGGTCACATCGCCGCCCGCCGACCAGCTAAACGATCCGCTGTCGAACAGGCTGGACAGGGCGTTGCTGGCAAAGCCGAGCAGTCCGGTGAGCGAAATCGACGGGAACAGCTGCGCGCGCGCAACGCCGATGTCGGCGTCGGCGGCGCGCAGGCCATATTCGGCCTCGATCACATCGGGGCGGCGGAGCAGGATTTGCGAGTTCACCCCGGCGGGTAGCGGCGCGATGGCAGGCGTCACGTCGGCGAGCCCGGTGGGCAGCAGTGCGCGATCGACATCGCCGCCGACGAGCAGGCGGATGAGGTTCTCGTCCTGCGCCAGCGCACTCGTCTGCGCCGCGATCGCATCCTCGGCGGTCGCCAAAATCTGTTCGGCCTGCCGCAGATCGGTGCGCGGCGCGACGCCGCCGTCGAGGCGGGCGCGGGTCAGCCGGACATTTTCGCGCGCGTTGGCGGCGGTATCCTGCGCGATGGCGAGCAGGTCGCGGTCGGCGCCATAGGTCGCCCACGCCTCTGCCAGATTGGCGATCAGCGCGAGGCGCACGGTGCGTGACGCGGCCTCGGTCGCCAGCGCGCGGTTGCGGTCGGCCTCGGTCGCATTGGCGAGCTTGCCGAACAGGTCGAGCTCGAAGGCGGTGATGCCGCCGCGCAGCGAGAAATCGCCACTGCCGCTCGCACCATTACTGTCCGAATAACCCGCGCCGCCGCTGATCCCGATGGCGGGGAATTGGCCCGCGCGGGTGACGCGCGCCTGCGCGCGCGCTGCGGCGACATTGGCATAAGCGACGCGCAGGTCGCGATTATTGGTCAGCGCCTGCTCGGCGAGCGACTGGAGGCGCGGGTCGGTAAAGACGCTTTGGTAGGAGAGGATCGGCAGCGCCGCCTCGCTTTGCAACAGATAGGCGTCGCCGACCGGCCAGCTTTGTGGGATCGGCGGTGTGGGCAGCACGGTTTTGGGGGCAAGCGAGCAGCCCGCGAGCGCCAGCGTGCCTGCGAGCAACAGGGCGCGGGTGCCGATCATGCCGGAACCTCGGCGCCGCCGTCGGCTTGGCCCTTGCCAAAGCGTGTGCGGACCGCCGCGATCCCATCGCGCACCCCGCGGCGGACGAGCACGAAAAACAGCGGAATGAAAAAGATCGCGAGCAGGGTCGCGGTCAACATCCCGCCGATCACCGACGTGCCGATCGCGATGCGGCTGTTCGCGCCCGCCCCCGAAGCGAGCGCGAGCGGCAGAACGCCGAAAATGAAGGCAAAGCTCGTCATCAGGATCGGGCGCAGGCGAATGCGCGCCGCGGCGATGGCGGCCTCGATCACGCGTTTGCCCTTTTTCTCTTCCTGTTCGGCAAACTCGATCATCAAAATCGCGTTTTTGGACGCCAGCCCCATCGTCGTCAGCAACCCGATCTGCAGATAGACGTCATTTTCCAGCCCGCGCAGCGACACGGCAATGACCGCGCCGACCAGCCCGAGCGGAATGACGAGCAGCACCGCGACCGGGATCGACCAGCTTTCGTAAAGCGCCGCGAGGCATAGAAAGACGACGAGCAGCGACAGCGTATAGAGCAAAGGTGCCTGCCCCGACGACAGCCGTTCCTGATAGGAGGCGCCCGACCAGGCGACGCTGGTGCCGGGGATTTCGGCCGCCAAGGCCGCAATCTCGTCCATCGCTTCGCCCGAACTGGTGCCGGCGGTCGGCTCGCCTGAAATTTCGAACGCGGGGATGCCCTGAAAGCGCGAGGTCGTGCTGGGGGTTGTCGACCAGCTGATCTGTGAAAAAGCCGAAAAGGGCGACATCTCGCCGTCGGCCGATCGCACATACCATTGGCTGAGGTCTTCGGGTTTGGAGCGGTAGGGCGCGTCGCCCTGCACATAGACGCGCTTCACCCGCCCTTCGTCGATGAAATCATTGACGTAGCGGCCGCCCCAGGCGGTCGACAGCGTGCTGTTCACATCGGCGTTGGTCAAACCATAAGCGGTCAGCCGCTGGGTATCGATATCGATCTTCAGCGTCGCCAGGTCGGGCAGGTCGCTCAGCCGCACCGAGGTCAGCTTGGGATTGGCGTTGGCCGCGGCAATCAGCCGCTCGCGCGCGGCGGCGAATTCTTCGCGCGTCATGCCGCTGCGGTTCTGGAACTGCATCGTAAAGCCCGACGAATCGCCCAGCCCGCGCACCGATCCGGGGACGAGGGCAAAGACCTGCGCGTCGCGCAGGCCCGAAAAGGCCTGGCGGGTCCGCGCGGCGATGGCATCGGCGGTGTTTTCCTTGCCGGGGCGGTCGTCCCAATTGGCCAGGTTGACGAACCCGCGGCCGGTATTCTGGCCCGACGCGCCGCCGCCGCCGCCGCCGGCGTTGATAAACAGCGATTCGATATTCGCCTTTTCGGCGCTGAGCAGATGGTCCTCGATTGCGTCGCGCACCTCTAGCGTCCGCGCCTGCGTGGCGCCTGCGGGCAGGCGGAACTGGATCTGGACGCGGCCCTGATCCTCGCCGGGCAGGAAACCACCGGGCAGGCGCAGGAACAGAAACGCCAGCAGGACGAGGATGATCGCGTAAATACCCAGAAAACGCCATTTGCGATCGACGACGCGCTCGACGCTGCCGACATAGCGGTCGGTCGTGCGTTCGAAACTGGTGTTGAACCAGGTCTTTGCGCGCGTCAGTGCGGCATCGACGCGCGGGAAACGCGGCGGCGGCGGTTCGCCATGGTCGCGCTGCTTGAGCAGGGTGGAGGTCAGCGCCGGACTGAGGATCAGCGCAACGAACACCGACAGCGCCATCGCCGACACAATGGTGATCGAGAACTGGCGATAGATGACGCCGGTCGAACCGCCGAAAAAGGCCATCGGCAGGAAGACCGCCGACAGGACCAGCCCGATCGCGATCAGTGCGACCTGCAATTCCTTCATCGACTGGATCGTCGCCTCGCGCGCGCTCATGCCGGGATTTTCTTCCATCAGGCGCTCGACATTCTCGACGACGACGATCGCATCATCGACGAGCAGCCCGATCGCCAGGACCAGGCCGAACAAGGTCAGCGTGTTGATGGTGAAACCCGCAAGATAAAAAACGGCGAAGGTTCCGAGCAGTACCACCGGCACCGCGATCGCCGGGATCAGTGTAGCGCGCCAGCTTTGCAGGAACACGAACATGACGATGATGACGAGCAGGATCGCCTCGAACAACGCCTTTTGCACTTCGCTTACCGACAGGCGAATGAAGGTCGTGGTGTCATTGATATAGGCATAGTCGAGGCCGTCGGGCATATTGCGGGACAGCTCGACCATCCGCGCCTTCACCCGGTCAACCGTCGCCAGCGCGTCGGCGCCCGGCGACAGCGAGATCGCCATGCCCGAACTCGGCTGGCGGTTGAGCCGCCCGACCGAGCTGTAGCTTTCAGCGCCAATCTCGACCCGCGCCACATCGCGAACGCGCACCGCCGATCCATCGGGCAGGGTTTTCAGGACGATATTCTGGAATTCTTCCGGGGTTTGCAGGCGCGACTGGGCGGTGACGGTGGCGGTCAGCAGCTGGCCCTGCGGCGATGGCAGGCCGCCGACCTCGCCTGCCGCGACCTCGCTGTTCTGGGCCGAGATTGCGGCAATCACGTCGCCGGGCATCAGCGAGACCGCGGCCAGCCGCTGCGGGTTCAGCCAGATCCGCATCGCGTGCGGCGATCCGAAAATATTGACGTCGCCGACCCCCTCGACCCGCGACAGCGGATCCTGGATGTTGGTGGTCAGATAGTCCGACACATCGTAATTCGAGCGGGTCCGGGTCTTGTCGAAAACGCTGACGATCAACAAAATATCCGAATTGGATTTGCTGACCCGCACCCCCTGCTGCTGTACCTGCGCCGGCAGGCGCGACACCGCCGACTCGATCTTGTTCTGCACCTGCACCTGCGCGATGTCGGGATCGGTGCCCTTGTTAAAGATCGCGGTGATGCTGGCCTGTCCGCTCGCGCTCGACTGCGAACTGAAATAGAGCAGGCCGTCGATCCCGGTCAGCTGTTGCTCCAGGATCTGGGTAACGCTGTTCTCGACCGTTTCGGCCGACGCGCCCGGATAGCTGGCGCGAATATTGACCTGCACCGGCGCGATATCGGGATATTGTTCGATCGGCAGCGAGCGCAGCGCGCCAAAGCCCGCGAGCATGACGACGATCGCCAGCACCCAGGCAAAGATCGGCCGGTCGATAAAGATGCGGGACATGAGGGGCTATTTCGCCTTTTCTGCGGCTTTGTCCGCCGCGGGCGCCCCCACCCGCTGCGGACGGCTGGCCGGGACGGCCCGAATGTCGGCGCCGTCGCGAAGATTGCCGACCCCCTGCGTGATGACGCGGTCGCCGGTGCGCAGCCCGTCGGTGACGATCCAGCTGCCACCGACCGTCCGCGCCGTCGCGATCTTGCGGCGCACCGCCTTGTTATCCTTGCCCGCCAGATAGACAAAGGCCGACCCGTCGAAACCGCGCTGGACCGCGGGTTGGGGTACCAGGATTGCGGTCGGATCGATCGCCTGCTCGAACATTGCGGTCACGAACATGCCTGGCAGGAGCAGGCCATTCGGGTTGGGAAAGCGCGCGCGCAGGGTCACGGTGCCGGTCGCCTCATTGACCGTCATTTCGGAAAATTCGACGGTGCCGGTCAGGCCATAGGCGCTGCCGTCTTCAAGCCGCAGCCGCACCGCGGCGCTGCCCTGCGACACGCCGCCGCTGGCAATCGCCTGGCGCAGCGTTATCAGCTCGGCGCTCGACTGCTGCATGTCGACATAGATGGGGTCGATACGCTGGATCGTGGTCAGCGGGGTGGCCTGGCTGGCGCTGACGAGTGCGCCGGGGGTCGCGAGGCTGCGGCCGATGCGGCCGCTGATCGGCGCGGTGATCGTTGCGTAGCGCAGCGTGATGCGCGCAGTTTCGAGCGCGGCATTGTTCTGCGCGACCGCGGCGCGCGCAACGCGCGCCTCGGCGAGCGCGTCGGTATAATCCTGCTCGGCAATCGCCTGCATCTTGGCGAGCGGCGCGAACCGGCGGACGCGTTCGTCGGCGGCCTGTGCGCTGGCGCGGGCGCTGGCGAGGTTGGCGGCCGCCTGCTCGACCGCGGCCTGATACAGGCTGGCATCAATCTGGTAGAGTGGCTGCCCGGCGCGCACGAAGCCGCCTTCGGTGAACAGGCGGCGGCGGATCAGCCCATTGACCTGCGGCCTGACTTCGCTGGTTTCGAACGCGACGGTGCGCCCACCGAGCGATGTCGTGACCGGCACCGGCTCGACCTTGACCACGACAAAGCCGACCTGCGGCGCGCCGCGACCGCCTTTGCTTTCGTCCGCCTGACCCGAGCAAGCGCCGAGCGACAGGGTCGCGGCGCACAATGCTCCGGCCAGCAGCAGCGACCTCTTCTTCGGCATAATGGTTATTCTCGTATCGGCGCGCCGCGCGGCGGGGGAGGAATCGCGCCTATTCAACCGATTGGTTTGTCGCTGGCAAGCGCAATGCGGGATTTGCGACAAATTACGACAATTTTCTCCCGCCCATTATTGCTGGTCATCCGTGCACCAACAACCCCCGGCTCTCGCGCACCTCTGCATCCAGCCAGTCGATAAACGCGCGGATGCGCGGCTGCGGCGCGACGTCGCGGTGGAGCGCGAGCCAGAAGCTGCGCCCGATGACCTGATCGGGCCGCACCCGCACCAGCGCCGGATCGCCCGCCGCAAGGAAGCACGGCAGCACCCCAACCCCCGCGCCGCCCGCAATCATCCGCCGCTGCGCCAAAATGCTCGACGACCGGATCGTCGCGCGCAGCCCCGGTTCGATCTCGCCCAGATAATCGAGTTCGGGCGCATAAAGGATGTCGGGCATATAACCGATCACGGGAATGCCCGCCCGTGACAGCGGCATCGCCGTTGCCGCATCCTGCCAGTCGCTGCGATCGGCGGGGGCGTAGAGACCGAGGCTGTAATCCGACAGCTTGCGCGTGATCAGGGGACCTTTTCTGGGCCGCGCGAGCAGCACTGCCATATCCGCCTCCCGCCGCGACGGATTCAGAAAGCCCGATGAAGCGACCAGATCGATTTCGAGTTCAGGGTGCGCAGTGGTGAACCGCGCGAGGCGCGGCGCGATGAAGCTGCCCCCGAACCCCTCCGACACGCTGACCCGCAACTGTCCCGACAATCCCGCGCCGCTCTCGGCCATATGGATCCGCGCCGCCGCCGCCGCCATCGCCTCGGCATGCGGGACGAGCGCGCGCCCGGCCGCCGTCGGAATGAAACCGCTCGGCGCACGTTCGAACAATGTCTGTTGCAACGCGCCTTCCAGCGCGCTCACCCTGCGGCTGACCGTCGTGGCGTCGAGGTGCAGCGCCTGCGCGGCGCGGGCCACCGTGCCCTGGCGGGCGACGGTCAGGAATATTTGCAGGTTATCCCAGTCCATGACCTGCGAATATGCAGATACTTGCTGCAAGTCTATCCCTTGCAAATGGCGCGTACATCGTCTGTTGCAACGGCAACCAGAAACGGGAGACTCGACCATGCGACAGATTGATCACCACATCGTCGGCGGAGCCGGCGGCAGCGCCCGCCAGGGGGATGTGTTCGACCCCAATAATGGCAGCGTGCAGGCGCAGGTTGCACTGGGCGATGCCGCGCTGCTCGATCATGTCGTCGCGGCGGCCAAGGCGGCGCAGCCCGCCTGGGCGGCCACTAATCCTCAGCGCCGCGCGCGCGTGATGTTCGAGTTCAAGCGCCTCGTCGAAGCCAATATGGACGCGCTCGCGCACATGCTGTCGAGCGAGCATGGCAAGGTGATCGCCGATTCAAAGGGCGACATTCAGCGCGGGCTCGAAGTCATCGAATTCTGCTGCGGCATCCCGCATGTGCTCAAGGGCGAATATACGCAGGGCGCCGGCCCCGGCATCGACGTCTATTCTATGCGCCAGCCGATCGGCATCGGCGCGGGCATCACCCCGTTCAACTTCCCCGCGATGATCCCGCTGTGGATGTCGGGCGTCGCGATCGCGACGGGCAACGCCTTCATCATCAAGCCGAGCGAGCGCGACCCGTCGGTCCCCGTGCGGCTCGCCGAACTCTTCCTCGAAGCCGGCCTTCCGGAGGGCATCTGTCAGGTCGTCCATGGCGACAAGGAAATGGTCGACGCGATCCTTGATCATCCCGATATCGGCGCGGTCAGCTTCGTCGGCTCGTCGGACATCGCGCATTATGTCTACAACCGCGGCGTCGCGAACGGCAAGCGCGTGCAGGCAATGGGCGGCGCGAAGAACCACGGCATCGTCATGCCCGACGCCGATCTCGACCAGGTCGTGGGCGACCTGACCGGCGCGGCCTTCGGCTCGGCGGGCGAACGCTGCATGGCGCTGCCGGTCGTCGTCCCGGTCGGCGAGGACACCGCCAATCGCCTCCGCGAGAAACTGATCCCCGCGATCGCCGCGCTGCGCGTCGGCGTCTCGACCGATGCCGAGGCGCATTACGGCCCTGTGG
>JAHJHL010000134.1 GCA_018823905.1 Alphaproteobacteria bacterium | reverse complement strand
GCTAGCGAAGCTTGGTGAGGGGGTGAGCGCCAGCGGGCCAGAAACCCCTCTCAACTGCGGCTAGGCAGCAAGCTGCCAAGCCTTCGTGTCTTTCCCTCAAGGGGAGAGAGGAATATGCCTTATGTCGGCAATTGGTCGTTACCTGCCGCCGTTGCTGCCTAACACTTCATCCACCCACTCCGGCACCAACACCCCCGCCGGACCATGCCGCGCCTCGCTGAACCAGTAACTCCCCTGGCTCGGCTCCATATTCAGCTCCAGCGTCCGCGCCCCTGCCGCCCGTGCCTCGCGCACGAACCCCGCCGCCGGATACACCGCGCCCGACGTCCCGATCGACACGAACAGGTCGGCGCGGTTCAGCGCCGCGTAAATCTCGTCCATCCGGTACGGCATCTCGCCGAACCACACGATGTCGGGGCGCAAGGTGCCGACGACCCCGCACGCCGCACAGGCGGGACGATCGAGCAGCGGCCCGGTCCAGCGCAGCCGCGCATCGCACGCCGCGCACCAGGCGTTCAGATGCTCGCCGTGCATATGGATCAGCCGCTTGGCCCCGGCACGCTCGTGCAGATCGTCGACATTCTGCGTCACGATCAGCAACTCGCCCGGCCATTCCGCATCGAGCCGCGCCAGCGCTGCATGCGCCGCATTCGGCACCTTGGTCTGGATCGACGCGCGCCGCGCATCATAGAATCGCAGCACCAGATCGGGGTCGCGCGCGAACGCCTCGGGGGTCGCGACATCCTCGACGCGGTGCTGTTCCCATAATCCGCCGCCGTCGCGAAACGTGTCGATGCCGCTTTCGGCCGACACCCCGGCGCCGGTCAGGATGACGATGTTGTTGATGTCGCTCATACGTCCTCTCTATCCGTTCGTGTCGAGCGAAGTCGAGACACCCATCGTTGAAACCCTCCAAGGCTAACCCCTTTCGTAGGGATGGGGCTGTCCTGTCTTCCGTTCGTCCTGAGCTTGTCGAAGGACCGTCCTTCCTCGTATGGCGGTGACAGAACAAGGACGGCCCTTCTCAGGGCGAACGGGGATTTGGGCTCATGACCAGCATCGGCATTATCGGCAGCGCAGGGCGGATGGGCGTCGCGCTCGCCGCGGCGATTTCCGAAGCGGGGCAGCGGCGCTGCGGCATCGACAAGGGCGGCGACGTCCGGAAACTCGCCAGCGACAGCGACGTCCTCGTCGATTTCTCTTCCCCCGCCGCGCTCGAAGCGACGCTCGACGCCTGCGTCGCGGCGAAGAAACCGATCGTCATCGGCACCACGGGTCTTGAAGAACGTCACCATTATCTGATCGATGATGCTGCCGCCGACATCGCGGTGCTCCAGACCGGCAACACCTCGCTCGGCGTCACCCTGCTCGCCCATCTGGTGCGCGAGGCGGCGGCGCGGCTCGACCCCGAATATGATATCGAAATCGTCGAAATGCACCACCGGATGAAGCTCGACGCGCCCAGCGGCACCGCGCTGCTGCTCGGGCAAGCCGCCGCCGAGGGTCGCGGGATCAACCTTACGACCTGCTCCGAACGCGGCCGCGACGGTGTCACCGGCGCCCGCGGCCATGGCAAGATCGGCTTTGCGAGCCTGCGCGGCGGCACCGTTGCGGGCGACCATGACGTGATCTTTGCCGGGCCGGAAGAAATGATCACCCTGTCGCACCGCGCCGAAAACCGCATGATCTTCGCGCGCGGCGCGGTAAAGGCGGCGCTGTGGCTGACCGCGCAAAAGCCGGGGCGCTACACGATGCCGCAGGTGCTGGGACTGCCCGAGCGGTGAAGAAAGCCGAAATTTTCGAATTCTACCGCCGCCTCGCCGAACTCAACCCGGCGCCTGAAACCGAGCTGGCCTATGGCAACACCTACCAGCTGCTCGTCGCCGTCGTGCTGTCGGCGCAGGCGACCGATGTCGGGGTGAACAAGGCGACGCGGCGCTTGTTTCAGGCGGTGACGACGCCGCAGCAGATGGTCGACCTCGGCGAGGCGGGGCTGAAAGAGCATATCAAGACGATCGGGCTGTTCAACGGCAAGGCGAAAAACGTCATCGCCCTCTCCGAAATCCTCGCCCGCGACCATGGCGGCGAAGTCCCCGCCGACCGCGACACGCTCGTCGAGCTGCCCGGGGTGGGGCGAAAGACCGCCAATGTCGTGATGAACTGCGCGTTCGGCGCCGAAACCTTCGCCGTCGACACCCATATCTTCCGCGTCGGCAACCGCACCGGGCTGGCGCCGGGCAAGACGGTGCTGGCGGTCGAAAAGGCGCTCGAAAAAGGCACCCCCGCCCCCTTCCGCGTCGGTGCCCACCACTGGCTGATCCTCCACGGCCGCTATATCTGCAAGGCGCGCACCCCCGAATGCTGGCGCTGCCCGGTCGCCGACCTATGCCGATTCAAGCCGAAGACACAGGCGCCGAAGGGGTGGCAGGCGGGCTGATCTGTCCCTTTTTCGGTGATGTCCGTTTTGGAGTGGGGAGCGGCCGTCGCCGACGCCGATCCTCCCCGGAACGGGGAGGGGGACCAGCGAAGCTGGTGGAGGGGCACCGGCGGTTTGCGTTCGCGCTGATAGAGTGCGCTACAGCGACATCAGAAAAAATGCGGCCTTTTCCATCTAGCGCTGCGGTAGCCTCCTGTGCCCCTCCACCACCCTTCGGGTGGTCCCCCTCCCCCGTTGGGGGAGGATCGCTGATGCCCGCAACCGGTCGTTTCCCGACATGCGGCATTCGGTCGCGGGGCGGTGCCAGCGATTGCCACTTGCCGTCGGCCCCTGACCCGCCATAGTCCGTTTCCATGCGCAACCTGACCGCCCCGCTCGCCCTCGCCGCCGCCCTGCTCGCCGCCGCGCCCGCCCACGCCAAACCCGCCGACGCCGATACCGCGAAGCAGATCCTGAAGGACAGCATCGCGATCCCGACGGTCGAGGGACGCGGCAAGGTGCCCGAACTGGCGGCTTATTATGCCGGGGTGCTCAAAGCCGCGGGCTATGCCGACAGCGATATCGAAATCACCCCGATGGGCGAAACCGCAACCTTCGCCGCGACGCTCACCGGCACGACCCAGAAAAAGCCGATCCTGCTGCTCGGCCATATGGATGTGGTCGAGGCCGATGCAAAGGACTGGACGCGCGATCCCTTCGTCCCGGTCGAGGAGAATGGCTATATTTTCGGCCGCGGGTCCGAAGACAACAAGTTCGACGTCTCGATGATGGTCGCCGCGATGGCACAGCTGAAGAAAGAGGGATTCAAACCCAACCGCTCGATCATCCTGCTGCTGTCGGGCGACGAAGAAACACAGATGCTGACGACGCGCGCGCTTGCGGCCAAATACAAGGGCGCCGAATTTGCCTTGAACGGCGATGGCGGCGGCGGGACGATCGCCGAGGACGGCCAACCGCAATATTATGGGCTGCAAGCGGGCGAAAAAACCTATGCCGACTTCACCCTCGAAGTCACCAATCCCGGCGGCCACAGCTCGCGCCCGTCGCCGGTCAACGCGATCGTCCAGCTGTCGAACGCGCTGACCAAGGTGGGCGCCTACAAATTCGCCGCGCAGCAGAATGAGTTGACCAAGGTCGGCATGCCGATCGTCGCCGACCAGGTCGGTGGCAATATGGGCGCTGCGCTCAAGGCCTTCGCCGCCAACCCGGAGGATGCGGACGCGATCGCCAAGATTCGCGCCGACCCCGAATATGTCGGCCAGATCGGCACCACCTGCGTGCCGACTTTGGTCAAGGGTGGCCATGCCGAAAATGCGCTGCCGCAGCGCGCGACCGCGAACATCAACTGCCGCATCTTTCCCGGCGTCCCGGTCGAAAGCGTGCGCGCCGAGCTGGAACGGCTGATCGCTGACCCCGCGGTGGTGGTAAAGCCCGATCCCGACGCCAGCGCCAGCGACGCCTCGCCGCTGCGTCCCGACGTCATGGCGGCGGTGACCAAAGCCGTCCACGCCCGCGCGCCCGGCCTGCCGATCATCCCGTCGATGAGCGCCGGGGCGACCGACAGCTACCACTTTCGGATAGCCGGGGTGCCAAGCTACGGCGTGGCCGGGCTGTTCTCGAAAGCGAGCGACAGCTTTGCGCACGGCCTCAACGAGCGCGTCCCCGTCGACGCCATCGCCCCCGCGTTGGCGCATTGGGATAGTCTGCTGCGCGACCTGTCGAAATAGCAGATCGTCGCCCCCGCGCAGGCGGGGGCCGCTAGCAACGTGACGCAAGGCCGATAGCGGCCGCGTGCAGAGGCACGTGACTCT
>JAHJHL010000012.1 GCA_018823905.1 Alphaproteobacteria bacterium | reverse complement strand
CGCGCCCCGCGCCCCGCGCCTAGACCCGAAACATGACCGATGCCTCTTCCACCCCCGCCGTCCCCGTCACCATCCACCGCGGCGATTATCGCCCGCCCGACTGGCAGGTGCCCGACGTCGCGCTCGATTTCGCCTTGGCGGTCGAGGCGACGCGCGTTGCCGCGGCGCTGTCGGTCGTCCGCCAATCCGATGCGCCGACCCCGCTGGTCCTGCGCGGCGACGGGCTGACCCCCGCGGCAGTGCGCGTCGATGGCGAGAGCTGGAACGACTGGCGCATGGACGGCGCCGACCTGATCGTCGATCTGGGCGAGCGGACCGCGGCGACGGTCGAGATCGACACGCTGATCAATCCCGCCTCAAACACCCAGCTGATGGGGCTCTATGCGTCGAACGGCATGCTGTGCACCCAGTGCGAGGCCGAGGGCTTCCGCCGCATCACCTTTCACCCCGACCGTCCCGATGTGCTCAGCCGTTACAAGGTTCGGATGGAGGGCGACAAGGCGGCGTTCCCGATCCTGCTGTCGAACGGCAATTGCATCGCCAAGGGCGACGGCGCGGGCGGCAATCATTGGGCGCTGTGGGAAGATCCGTGGCCGAAGCCGAGCTATCTCTTCGCGCTGGTCGCGGGCGACCTTGTGGTCAACCGCGACAGCTTCACGACGATGTCGGGGCGCAAGGTCGAGCTGGGCATCTGGGTGCGCGACGGCGACCTCGATCGCACCGGCCACGCGATGCAGGCGCTGAAGGACAGCATGGCGTGGGACGAGCGCGTCTATGGCCGCGAATATGACCTTGACCTGTTCAACATCGTCGCGGTCAGCGATTTCAACATGGGGGCGATGGAGAATAAGGGGCTGAACGTCTTCAACACCCGCTATATCCTCGCCGACCCCGACTCCGCGACCGACGTCGATTATGACGGGGTCGAAGGCGTCGTCGCGCATGAATATTTCCACAACTGGTCGGGCAACCGCGTCACCTGTCGCGACTGGTTCCAGCTGTCGTTGAAAGAGGGCTTCACAGTTTATCGCGACCAATGTTTCTCGGCCGACATGGGGTCGCCCCCGGTCAAGCGGATCGAGGACGTGCGTCTGCTCCGCGCCGCGCAATTCCCCGAGGATGCCGGGCCGCTCGCGCACCCGATCCGTCCCGACAGCTTTCAGGAAATCTCGAACTTCTACACCGCGACCATCTATAACAAGGGCGCCGAGATCATCCGGATGATGGCGACGATGGTCGGCGCCGAACGCTTCCGCAACGGCACCGACCTCTACTTCGACCGCCACGACGGCGAGGCCGCGACGTGCGAGGATTTTGTCCGCGCGATCGAAGAGGGCGCGGGCATCGACCTGACCCAATTCCGCCTGTGGTACAGTCAGGCGGGGACGCCGCGGCTGACCTTGTCGCTGGTGCCGGAGGGTGGCAATTGGACGCTCGACGTGACGCAGACGGTGCCGCCGACCCCAGGACAGGAGGACAAGCAGCCGATGATGATGCCGCTGAAGCTTGCGGCGTTCGCGATGGACGGCAGCGGCGCGGCCCTGCCCAAAACGCTGGTTATCCTGACCGGTACGACGCAGCGCGTGCCGCTCGGCGCCTTTGCGGCGCGCCCCGCACTGTCGATCAACCGCGGTTTCTCGGCACCGGTCATCGTCGATTTCGCCCGCGAAGACGGCGAGCTGGCGTGGCTCGCCGCAAACGACGACGATCCCTTTGCGCGCTACGAAGCGTTGCAGCAGCTGATGCTCGACACGCTGGTTGCCGCGGTGTCTGGCGAGGCGCGCGGCCAACAAGCGGTGATCAATGCGATCGGCCAGACGCTGGCGGGCGCGGGAAGCGACCCCGCGTTCGTTGCCGAGGCGGTGCTGCTGCCCAGCGAAGCCTTTATCGGCGACCAGATGGTGACGGTCGATCCCGACGCGATCCGCCGCGAGCGGCTGGCGTTGCAGGCCGCGATCGGCACCGCGCTGGAAAGCCAGTGGCGCGCGATCCTCGCGGGCGCCGCACCGCCCGCGACCGACCTGTCGCGCAAAGCCAAGGGCGCCCGCCGCCTGCGCGGTGTCGCGCTCGCCTATCTGGCGGCGACGGCGATGGACGACGTGCCAGCGCTGGCGTTCCGGATTTTCTCCGACGCCGACGGGATGACCGAACGACAGGCGGCGCTCGCAACGTTGGCGCATGGCGACAGCGACGAGCGGGTGGCGGCGCTCGACATCTTCTACCAGCGCTACCGCGACAATCCGCTCGTGCTCGACAAATGGTTCCAGGTGCAGGCGTGGTCGCTGCGCGCCGATACCGTCGACGCTGTGAAGGAACTGGCGCAGAATCCCGACTTCACGCTGGCCAACCCGAACCGGGTACGGTCGCTCTATGGCGCGCTGTCGGGCAATCAGGCGGCGTTCCATCAGGCCGATGGCGCGGGCTACCGGCTGATCGCCGATCTGGTCATCGCGCTCGACCCGAAGAACCCGCAAACGTCGGCACGGATGATCCCCCCGCTCGGCCGCTGGAAACGCTTCGACGACGCGCGCGCCGCGATGATGAAGGCCGAGCTGGAGCGGATACTGGCGCAGCCGGGGCTGTCGCGCGATGTAACCGAGCAGGCGAGCAAGAGTTTGCTGGGGTAGGCGAGCGATGTTCCGGGGGTAGGGCGCAGGCCTCCCGAAAATTCAAAGTTCAGGAAAGTTCAGCCTTGTACGCGCCGCCATCGATGCTCCGCTGGAAACGCCAAAAACCCCGGATTGATAACCAGGTGAAAGAGCTGGATGAACGCTGACACAGCCGGATAATGTAGGAAAGACCTAATTGAGGTGGAGGGTCGGCTTTGGGGTGGTTAGCTGCCTTCAGCCACGAACCGGTTCAACTACAGCGTGCATCAGTCCCACTTGTCGCAAAATCGATAACGCCCGCTCTGACGAGACCAACCGAAGTTCGCTCGACATGCCGAAGTCGTCCGCTCCCGGCTCGCCTTCGACAATCATCCACCAAAAATGCGGCAAAGCCTTTTCGCCATACAAGTCGGTGAACAAG
Organism: Alphaproteobacteria bacterium; assembly: GCA_018823905.1. GTDB lineage: Bacteria > Pseudomonadota > Alphaproteobacteria > Sphingomonadales > Sphingomonadaceae > Sphingopyxis. The sequence continues at coordinate 4,766 of JAHJHL010000012.1, read as the reverse complement.
CCGGACCGGGTAATCTCCACATCGGAAAAGCTGACACCAGTTAACGCCGCACGATCAATAAACTGCCGCGCTTCGTCCGTCACAATAAAGCAGGGCGTCGTTTCGAGCAGAGCGTCGCCGAGCCACCCGTCGAACTCGTAGTTCAAACGAGTAACGACGAGTTTGCCGTCATCGCGGTGCGTCTCTGACTTCGGGCCAAGACCGCCCGCGACTTCAGGTTCGAGATAGTAGAACACCGACACCTCCACCCCAAAAGCTAGCGCAATCAATAAGGACCGAAATGGGTCGCTATCTGCCATTCAAAGCGGGGCGCCTACCCTCCAAGCCATCCCGTGACTTCACCCGCCACCTTGTTCGCCGCGCGCGTCAACGCTTCGCCGACCAGCTTCGCCTCGACCTCGTCGCCGATCGCTTCGCGCGCTTCGAAACGGCGCTGGCTGACGGTCTTGCCGCCCGCCGACACCAGCATCGCCTGATAGACGACGACCGCTTCGCCGGTCCGCGCATCGACGCCGAATTCCATCAACTGCCCCGCGAGCTGTTCGCCCGGCGCGGTCAGATATTGCCCTTCGTCGAGCACGACGCGCGAGGTGCTGGCGGAGACGGTTTCGGACACCAGCCGCTGGAACAATCGTTGCGGCGCTTCGACCCATTGCGCGTCCTTGACGTAAGTGACGCTGCTATTGTCCTGCTGCACCGGGATGCGCGTCGTGCGCAGTTTCTGCGGTGCGGTCGGGATCAGGATCGTCAACGTCGACGCGTCCGCAGCGGTGCGGGCGGCGCCCGCCGACGGCGCGGCCGCCGCATCGAGCGTCAGCAGGAACGGTGGGGTCTTGCCGCCAAGGCCGATGCAGGCCGACAGCGAGACGGCGAAAGCGGCGGCGAGCAGCGGCGTGCGGAAGCGGCGGATCATTGGCTTGGTCCTCATTGCTTGTAATCGGGCAGCTTGCTGCCGCCCAGAACGGCGCCGGCGCCCTGCTGGTCGAGCTTGTCGGTCAGGCTGGACAGCGAGGCCGAGGTACGGCGCAGGTCACGGATCAGCGCATTGGCTTCGGGGATCGTCGTCTGGCTGAAGGTCTGCAGGCCGGGCCGCGCATCGGCGATCGCGCCTTCGAGCGTCTTCATCGATTCGTTCGCCGAAGCGAGCGTGTTGCGCAGATTGGCCATGGCGGGATCGACATTGCGGTCGATCGTCCCCTGCGTTGCGGCGGCGAGATTGCCGATCTGTTCGGCGGCGACGCCGGTCTGCTGGATTGCGATGCGCGTGTCGGCAAGCGCGCGTTCGATGGCGGGGCCGTTGCGCGCGAGGATCGCGGTCGAGGCTTCGACATTGTTCAAGATGCCGCGCATGCTCGCCTGATTTTCATCGTCGGCCAGTTCGGCCAATCGCTCGGTTAGCGTCGACAGGCGCTGGAGCAATTGCGGCGCGGTGTTGAGCAGTTCGCCCAACCCGCCGACGCGCGTCGGGATGACCGGCTTGCCCGCCGGTCCCTTGTCGGTGATCGGCGGCGCGCCCTTGACCGCGCCGTCGAGCGAAATCTGCGACACGCCGGTAAAACCGACGCCCTCGATCGCGGCGGTCGTGCCTTGCAGCACCGGGACGCCCTCGTTCACCTCGATGCGAACGCGGACGAATTGCGGGTCGTCGGGCCACAGCGCGATTTCGCGCACCTGTCCCGACGGGACGCCGGAGAATTGCACCGCGGAACCTTTGTTCAGCCCATCGACCGATTGTTTGAAGAAGACGTCATATTCGCGCTTCTCGCCGCCGCTGTCATTGGCCAGCCAGACGATGAAAAAGGCGAGCGCCGCCGTGAAGATCAGGACAAAGCCGCCGACGAGGACGTTGTTCGAGCGAGTTTCCATCAGCTGTTCCTATCGCCGCTGTGCGGTTTGGTTCCCGCCGGCCGCAGCGCGGCCACGCGGTCCGTTGAAATAATCCTGTATCCAGGGATGCTCGGTGGCAAGCAGTTCCGGGATCGTGCCGACCGCGATCACCTTCTTTTCGGCGAGCACCGCGACACGGTCGCAGGTCGCATAGAGCGAGTCGAGGTCGTGGGTAATAAGGAAGACGGTCAGCCCCATCGTGTCGGCAAGCTCGCGGATCAGCTCGTCGAATTTGGCGGCGCCGATCGGGTCGAGTCCGGCGGTCGGCTCGTCGAGGAACAGCAGCGCCGGGTCGAGCGCAAGACTGCGTGCCAGCCCCGCGCGCTTGACCATGCCGCCCGACAGCTCGGCAGGATATTTCGGCCCGGCGTCGGGGGGCAGCCCGACCATTGCGACCTTGTACGCGGCGATTTCGTCGAGCAATTTCTGATCGGTGCGCGGATAATATTCGCGCAGCGGTACCTGGATATTCTCTGCCACGCTCAGCGTCGAGAACAGCGCGCCGCCTTGGAACATCACGCCCCAGCGGCGGCGCAGATCGCGCGATTCTTCTTCGTCGGAGATGGTGTCGAGTGTCTTGCCATAGACCTCGATCTCGCCCGACGTGGGGGTCTGGAGACCGATGATCGAGCGCATCAGCACCGATTTTCCGGTGCCTGATCCGCCGACGACGCCAAGGATTTCGCCCGACCGCACATCGAGGTCGAGATGGTCGTGAATGATTGTGTCGCCGAACTGGTTGACCAGGCCGCGAATGCAGATCGCATTGTCGAAGTCGCCGGGCCGCACCGCGTCGGCGGCGGCAAGCTCTTCGGCAACCTGATCGTCGACGTCTTCGCTCATCAATTCCATCCGATCGACGAGAAAAAGACCGCGAACATCGCATCGAGCACGATGACGAGGAAGATCGCGGCAACCACGGCGGAGGTGGTCCGCTTGCCCACTTCCTCGGCATTCTGGCGCACCTGCATGCCTTCGTAACAGCCGGTCACGCCGATCAGGATGCCGAACACTGGCGCCTTGATCAGCATCGCCCAGAAATCGGTCATCGGGACGATGTCGCGCAGCAGTTGGACATAGGTGACCGGCGGAATATCGAGCCCGATCCAGCAGAACACCCCGCCGCCGATGATCGCACAGATGCTGGCGTAAAAGCCGAGCAGCGGCATCAATATCGTCGCGGCGGCGACGCGCGGCAGCACGATCGCCTCCATCGGCGAGACGCCGATCGTCCGCATCGCGTCGATTTCTTCGGTCAGTTTCATCGTGCCGATCTGCGCTGCGAACGCCGATCCCGATCGGCCCGCGACCATGATCGCGGTCATCAGCAGACCCAGTTCGCGAACCGACGAGCGGCCGACAAGGTTGATCGTGAACACTTCCAGCCCGAACTGGCGCAGCTGCACCGCGCCCTGCTGCGCGACGACGATGCCGATCAGGAAGGTCATCAGGCCGATGATCGGCAGCGCATCGAGGCCGACGGTCTGGAACCGGGTAACGATCGCGTGCCAGCGGAGCCGCCGCCGCGCGCGAAGTTGGGTACCGAGCGCCATGATCATGGCGCCGAAAAATCCGATGATGCCGAGCAGCTCGTTCCACACCCCGACGCTGGCGGTGCCGACCTGTTCGAGCATGCGGGTCAACGGTGGGCGGCGGTCGCGGTGGACACGATATTCGCTCTTGTCGCTGGCCAGCGCATCCAGCAGCCGCTGCGCTTCGGGACTGGCGCCGGTGACTTTGGCGCCATGTTCTTTGACGGTGCGGGTAACGATCCACGCGCCAACGGTGTCGATGCGTTCGAGCGCCGACAGGTCGAGCGTCGCGATCGGGCCGAGCGCGTCGAGCCGCGTCGGCAAATCGCCGAGCCGGGCCAGCGTCAGCCGACCGGTGAAGCGGATGTCGGTGCCACCCGCACCCTCGCTCTGTTCGAAATCCGCTCTGGCCACCATCGTGCGGAGGACATTGTCTTATTTGCCCCACCACGGCAAGTTAATCCCGCCCCCTTGGCCCGGACGCGGCGCGCTTCTATGATCGGGGGATGGAAACGCCGCCGATCGCCCCGCCTCCCGACTATGCGCACCGCGTCGCGATGTATGATATGGACCGGACGATAACCCGATCAGGGACTTACAGCGGGTTCTTGATCCATGTTGCGCGGCGGCGGCAGCAATGGCGGTTGCTGCTGTTGCCGCTCGTCGGCCTGACGGGGATTGCCTATGCGCTGCGCCTGATCGACCGGTCGCGGTTGAAGGCGATCAACCTGCGGCTGCTGGTCGGTCAGCGCTTTGCCCGGGCCGAAATTGCGCCGCTGGCCGAAAGCTATGCCGACAAGGTGGTTGCGAGAGGGCTGCACCCCGCGGCGCTTGACCAGATCGCCGCCGACCGAGAAGCGGGCTACCGGCTGGTGCTCGCGACCGCGTCATTCCATCTGTACGTTGATGCGATCGCCCGGCGGCTGGGCATCGACGATGTGCTGGCGACGCAACTCGACGAGCCTGACGGCGCCGACCATATCCATGCGCGGCTGTCGGGCGACAATTGCTATGGCGATGCGAAGTTCGCGCGCATCGACGGCTGGATGGCGGCGAACGCGATCACCCGCGATGCCGCGCATATCCGCGCCTATTCGGACCATGTGTCCGATCACCCGATGCTGCGCTTTGCCGACGAGGCGGTGGCCACAACGCCGTCGCGCGGGTTGAAGAAATTGGCGCCGCAGATGGGGTGGTCGGTGGTTGATTGGCGGGCGCGGAAGTAGCGATCCCCTCCCGCAGGCGGGAGGGGCAGTGAGACTTACGAGCTTGCTCGTTAGTCGCAGCGGGGTGGGCCTTCGCGACCTCGCGCCCACCCCCAACCCCTCCCGCTTGCGGGAGGGGAGT
>JAHJHL010000133.1 GCA_018823905.1 Alphaproteobacteria bacterium | reverse complement strand
GTGGGTGCAGCTGGTCGAGACTGAGTGGCCTGCCGAGGCGGCGGCGCATTTGCAGCGGCTGACCAACAGCGGCGGGGCGCTGACGCCGTCGCTGATCGACGCGATGCGGACGACATTCCCGAACGCCGACATCTATCCGATGTACGGGCTGACCGAGGCGTTTCGATCGACCTATCTCGAGCCGAAATATGTTGCCGATCATCCGACATCGATGGGCCGCGCGATCCCGCATGCCGAGATTCTGGTGTGCCGCGCTGACGGGACGGTCACCGCCGATGAGGAGCCGGGCGAGCTGGTGCATTGCGGGCCGCTGGTCGCGCAGGGCTATTGGCAGGATGCGGAGCGGACCGCCGAGCGGTTTCGGCCAGCGCCGCGTGCGTCGGAATATGGCGGGACCGCAGTATGGTCGGGCGATACGGTGCGCCGCGACGCCAACCACCTGCTCTATTTCGTCGGGCGCGACGATGCGATGATCAAGACCGCGGGCAACCGCGTCAGCCCGACCGAGGTCGAGGATGTCGCGGTGGCGTCGGGGCTGATTTACGAAGCCGTCGCGTTCGGGGTGCCCGATGCGCGGCTTGGCGCGGCGATTGTGCTGATCGTGCGCGGCAAGGGCGGGGTTGCCGACGAAGCGGGCCTTGCCGCCTATCTCCGCCAGAACCTGCCCAATTTCATGCAGCCGCAGGTGATCGAATGGCGCGATGCGCTGCCGCGCAATCCCAATGGCAAGCTTGACCGGGTGGCGATTGCCGCCGAATGGGCGCAGAAGGTGACGGCATGAAGCCGCACGGACCCATTCCGCCGGGTTACGCCGCCGATGAAGACGGCGTGCTGCTGATCGGCGGTGACCGGGCCGATGCGCTCGCCGATATGGCGGGCGATACGCCGTTGTTCGTTTATGACAGCGCGATGCTGATCGCACGGGTGGCGCAATGGCGCGCGGCGATGCCCTGCGAGGTGCAGCTTCATTTTGCGATGAAGGCGAACCCCTATGCGCCGCTGCTCGCCTTCATGGCGCGGCTGGTCGACGGGTTTGACGTCGCGTCAGCGGGCGAGCTCAAAGCCGCGATCGACAGCGGCATGGCGGCGGCGCACATCAGCTTTGCCGGACCCGGCAAGCGCGACCGCGAGCTGGAGGCGGCGATCGTCGCAGGGGCGACGCTCAACCTGGAATCGGCGGGGGAGGCGGCGCGGGCGCTGTCGATCGCGGCGCGGATCGGGGTGACGCCGCGGCTGGCGGTGCGGGTCAATCCCGACTTCGATCTCAAGGGATCGGGGATGAAGATGGGCGGCGGTGCCAAGCCGTTCGGGGTCGATGCGGCTGAGGTTCCGGCGCTGGTGCGGCGGCTGATCGCGGCGGGTGCCGACTGGCAGGGCTTCCATATTTTCGCGGGATCGCAGGCACTTGATGCCGCGGCGATCGCCGATACGCAGGCGCAGACGGTCGCGCTGGCGGCGCGGCTGGCGGAGGAAATCGGCGCGACGCCGTCGCTGGTCAATCTGGGCGGCGGCATGGGGGTGCCCTATTTCCCCGGCGACACCGCGGTCGATGCGGCGGCAGTCGGGGCGGCGCTGGGCGAGACGCTCGCGGCGCGGCCGACGGTGCTCGCGGACAGCCGCTTTGCGATGGAACTCGGGCGTTGGCTGGTGGCCGAGGCGGGGGTGTATCTGACCCGCGTTGTCGACCGCAAGACGAGCCATGGCGAGACGTTTCTGGTCACCGACGGCGGGCTGCATCATCAGCTCGCGGCGAGCGGCAATTTCGGGACGGTGATCCGCCGCAATTATCCGATCGCGGTCGCGAACGCCTTTGGCCGCGAGCCCGTCGAGACCGTCTCGGTCGTCGGCTGCCTCTGCACCCCGCTCGATCGGCTGGGTGATCAGGTCGGGCTGCCGCGCGCCGACATTGGCGACCTGATCGCGATCTTTCAGGCGGGGGCATATGGTGCCAGCGCAAGCCCGGCGGCGTTCCTGGGGCAGGGACCGGCGCGCGAAATGCTGATCTGATCGGGCAAAAGCTGTTCCTTAACGGGACAGTTCTGCCGATGTGCTAGTCAAACCTATCGCAATACTAACCCTATGTTCACCCTTTTCGCGCAAGAGCGGAAGCTGACGCAATGACGGTCGTCGCGGGGATTTGCGCCGCGGCGGCGGCCCGCGGCACGAAAGGTTGATTGATTATGGCTTCGTTCCCTTCGCTTCGCGTCGCCCGCGCTGCGCTCGTTTCCGGTATCGCGGCGACCGCGCTCTCCGGCTGCGCCAGCGGTGGCAGCAGCGCGCCGCAGCTGCCCAGCGCGAATTTCGTGCAGAATCAAGAGGGTCCGGGCGAGGAATATATCATCGGCCCGCTCGACGAGCTGCAGATCTTTGTCTGGCGTAACCCCGAGCTTGGCGGCAAGGTGCAGGTGCGCCCCGACGGGCGGATCACCACCCCGCTGATCACCGACATGCCTGCGGTTGGCAAGACGCCGACGATGTTGCAGCAGGACATCAAGCTCCAGCTCAGCCAATATATCACCGACCCGATCGTCAGCGTGATCGTAACGACGTTCAACAGCACCTTTTCGCAGCAGGTGCGTGTCGTCGGCGCGACCGAAAAACCGGCCTCGATTCCGTTCCGTGCCAACATGACGGTGCTCGACGCAATGATTGCAGTCGGCGGCCTCGGCGAATATGCGGCTGGAAACAAGGCACGACTCGTCCGTTTCGACAAGGGCAGCGGCAAGCAGCAGGAATTTGGGCTGCGGCTGAACGACCTGATCAAGCGCGGCGATATCAAGGCCAATGTGCGGTTGCAGCCCGGCGATGTCATCATCATCCCCGAAAGCATGTTCTGAACCAGACCGACCGCACCAACCGACTCATCTCCCAAGGATTGACCGCAACCGATGACTAGCCTTTACGACGAATTCCGGGTGGCGCTGCACAGCGTCTGGACGCGCCGGTGGCTCGTACTGGCGGTGGCGTGGGGGATTTGCATTCTGGGTTGGCTGGCAATCGCGTCGATCCCCAACCGCTATGATTCGCGCGCCCGGTTGCTCGTCGAGATTAACGATATTCTGCCCGACGATCCGCAAGGGGGGGCGTTCGGTGGGCGCCAGCGCATCGACCAGATCCGCGAAACGCTGACCAGCGCGCGCAACCTCGAAAAAGTTGCTGCCACCACCGGCCTGATCCCCGCGGGTGCGGGCGAGCGCGAGAAGGCCAGCGCGGTCGCGATGCTGCAAAAGAATATCAAGGTGATCCCGCAGCAGGACAATATCTTTGAAATCACCTCGAGCATCGGGGTCGGCAGCCTGTCCGACGCCGACAATGCCAAGCTGGCGTCGGGCGTACTCGACAGCCTGATCACCGTGTTCCGCGACGATCAACTGCGCGGCGGCCGGATGAACGCGCGCGAAGGGCTGAAATTCCTGGATGCGCAGATCGCCGACCGCGAAAAGGCGCTGCGCGAAGTCGAAGCGCGGCGGGCGGCGTTCGAGGCGCAGAATATCGGGCTGATCCCTGGGGGCGCCGGTTCGCCGGCGCAGCGCGTCGAAGCGGCGCGCGCCGAACTCGGCCAGATCGATTCGCAACTGGTTGCGGCGCAGGCACAATTGGCGGCGGCGAACGGCCAGCTCGCCGCGACCCCCGCGACAATCAACGTTCCCGGCATGGGTAGCGTCGGCGGCGGCGTCGCGCGGCAGCAGCTGGCGGGCGCGCAGAACGAACTGTCGTCGATGCGGTCGCGCGGGCTGACCGACGCGCACCCTGACGTCATCGCGCTGAAAAGCCAGATCGCCTCGCTGAAAGCCATGGCTGACCGCGAAGGTGCGGGCGGCGGTGGCGGAGGCAATTCGCAGAACCCGGCCTATGCTTCGCTCGCGGCGATGCGCGCCGAGCGGCAGGCGACGGTGAGCGCGCTCAACGCACGCAAGGCGCAGCTGAGCGGCGACATCGCGCGGATAACCTCGCAGCAGATCCAGAACCCCGGCATCGCCGCCGAATATGACCGGATCAACGGCGAATATACCGCGTTCAAGGCACAATACGACAAGCTGCTGGGTCAGCGCGAGCAGGTGCGGATGCGCGGCGACGTGCAGACCGAAACCGACGCGATCAAGATCGAACTGCTCGATCCGCCGACCAAGCCGACCAGCCCCGCAGCGCCCAACCGGCCTTTGTTCCTGACCCTCGTCCTGCTGGCCGGGATCGGCGGCGGCGTCGGCGCGGCGTTCGGGCTTGGCCAGGTCCGCGCCAGCTATGCCACCGCGGCCAAGCTGGAGCGCGCCAGCGGATTGCCGGTGATCGGATCGATCACCGAAGTGGTGACCCCCGAACGCCATGTCGAACGGCGCAAGAAACTGGTGTGGCTGGCAAGCGGCGGGGGCGCGTTGGTCGGGCTCTACGCCCTGTTGCTGGTCGCCGAATTCATCCAGCGCGGCATGGTTGCGTGACGGGGGACGATGACATGAACGACCAACGCAAAGTCAAGCGCCCGCCCTCGCTCCTCGAGCGCGCGGCCGATATGTTCGGGCTCGATCCCGCCGCCAATGCACCGACGATCGACGTGTCGAGCCTGCCGCCCGAAGCGCCCAAAAAGGCAAAGAAGGTCAAGGCCGAACCGGTCGCCGAAGTGCTGCGGCCCGAAAGCGTCGAACCCATCTTCGAGGCTGCTCCCGCGGTCGAAACGGCACCGACGCCGAAGCCTTCGCCGCGCAAAGAGATTGCCAAGGCGGCCCCCGCGATCGTTCCGACGCGGCAGGGAACGATCGACCGCGAGCGGCTAGCGTCGCGCGGGATGATCGTGCCGGGCACCCCGGTCACCGGAATTTCCGAAGAATATCGCATCGTGAAGCGCGAGCTGATCCGCAATTTCGGCGGTGTCGGCAATCGCCCGATCCTGCCGCGCGGCCACCGCGTGCTGATCGCATCGGCGAATCCGGGCGAGGGCAAGACCTTCTCCGCGGTCAACCTGGCGCTCAGCCTGGCGGTCGAGGCCGACCATGACGTGTTGCTGATCGACGCCGACATTGCCAAACCGAGCGTGCTGGAAGCGCTGGGGCTGGAGGATGGTCCGGGGCTGATGGACGCGCTCGCCGATGCGCATCTGCCGCTGGGCGATTGCCTGATCCAGACCGATATTCCGGGGCTGAAGGTCATGCCCGCGGGAACCGGGCATATGCACGACACCGAGCTGCTCGCCTCGGCGCGCACCGATGCTTTGCTGGCGCAGCTCGAACAGGGGGTGCCGGGGCGCATCCTGATTATCGATTCGCCGCCGGTGCTGGCGGCGTCGCCCGCCGCGGTGCTCGCGGGGCATGTCGGCCAGACGATCATGGTCGTGCGCGCCGACGAAACTTTGGAATCCGCCCTGCGCGACGCGATCGGCCTGATGGGCGCGTGTCCGCATATCCAGCTGCTCCTCAACGGCGTGAAATTTTCGCCCGGCGGCCGCCGCTTCGGCACCTATTACGGACAAGGAGGCGCGTGATGCGCACCACCACCACTTTGCGCCACGCGGGCGCGCTTGCGGCGCTGCTGCTGGCGGGAACCGCGACGGGCGCGCAGGCGCAATTTTCGGGCGATCCCGGACCAGCCGCCAGCGATGCGCCGAGCAGCGCTCCGGCGGCCGAACCCGGCCGCGCTGCAAAGCGCGCCGAGGGTCGCCGCAACCAGCGGCAGGTCGATGTCAGCCCCTATCTGGAGGTCGGCCAGGTGCTGACCGCCGACCTGAAAAATGGCGGCGACGTCCTGACCTATACCAATGTCGCGGTTGGGGTGGATGCCGCGATCGTGACGACGCGCGCCGAACTGGCCGCGACGCTGCGCTATGAACATCGTTTCGGCTGGGGCGACGACATCGGCGATTCCGATACGATCAGCGGGCTGGCTCGCGGCCGGATCGAGGTCGCTCGTGGTCTGAACCTGGAGGGCGGCGCGCTTGCCACCCGCACCCGTGCCGACGGGCAGGGCGCCGACAGCGGATTGTTCATCGGCAACGCGAGCAATGTCGCGAATCTTTATTCGGTTTATGCCGGGCCGACCTTTGCACGTCGTATTGGCGGGCTCGATGTCGGCGCCGGCTATCGCTTTGGCTATACCAAGGTCGATGTCGACGAGCCGGCGATCCTGGCGCCGGGCAGCCAGCCGCAGGATATTTTCGACAGCTCGACCAATCATGTCGCATGGGCCAGCGTCGGCGCGCGGCCGGGCGACCTGCCGTTCGGCTGGCAGCTTTCGGGCGGTTATGAGCGCGAGGATGCGAGCCAGCTCGACCAGCGTTTCGAGGGCAAATATGCCCGCGCCGATGTGACGATGCCGATCGGGCCGACCGTCGCGTTATTGGGCGGCGTGGGTTACGAAGACATCGAGATTGGCCAGCGCGATCCGGTGCTCGACGTAAATGGCGTGCCGGTGCGCGATGCGAATGGCCGTTTCATCACCGACAAATCGACCCCGCGCCAGCTGTCGTTTGATACCGACGGGCTGATCTGGGACGCCGGGGTGATGTGGCAGCCGAGCCGCCGCACGTCGGCGACCGCGCGCGTCGGGCGCCGCTATGGCGACACGATCTACACCGGCAGTTTCTCCTATCGCGCCGACCATGCGACGACGATCCAGGTCGGCGTTTATGACGGACTATCCAGCCTGGGCCGCGGTCTGTCGGGCGGGCTGGCGGCGCTGCCGACGCAGTTCGATCCGACGCGCAACCCGATCGGCGGGACGATCAATCCGTGCGTGTTCGGGCAAGAAGGCGGCGGGTGTCTGAACAACCAGCTCGGCAACGCCACTTCGGCGCAATATCGCAGCCGAGGGGTGCAGGCGACGATCGGATCGCGTTATGCGGGTTGGAGCTATGGTGTCGGCATCGGTTATGATCAGCGCAAGCTGCTGGCGCCGCAGCTGTCGCCGATTGCCAGCCTGAACGGGATCAAGGACGAGAATTATTATCTCTTCCTGTCGGCAGGGCGCCAGCTCGATGCCGATTCGGATCTCAGCCTGACGGGTTATGTCAGCTATTTCGACAATGGCGCCCCGGGGGCGAGCGACGTCCAGTCGGCGGGGCTGTCGGCGGCATATGCGCGGCGCTTCTGGCGCGGGCTGACCGGGACCGCGGCGGCCAGCCTGAATGCCTTTGATCAGGACGGCTTCAACAGCCAGCTTATTGGTTCAGCTTTGGTGGGACTGCGTTACAACTTCTGACGTGTGGGACCCTTTGGGCAACGGGAATATTAGCGATGTACGATCAATTCTATGGTTTCACCGGGCGTCCGTTCCAGCTGACGCCAGACCCGCATTTCTATTTCGAAAGCGGCACGCACCGTAAGGCCATGTCCTATCTGGGCTATGGGCTGGCGCAGGGTGAGGGCTTCATCGTCATCACCGGCGACGTCGGTGCGGGCAAGACGACCTTGGTCGGGCATCTGATGAACACGATCGATCCCAACCGGCTGACCGCGGTCAAGCTGGTGTCGACGCAGGTCGAGGGCGACGACTTGCTTCGTCTGGTCGCCGAACAGTTCGGGATCGAATGGGAAGGGCAGAGCAAGGCCGAATTGCTGCGCGCGATGGAGCAATATCTGCGCGAACAGGCGCGCGCCGGGAAACGCACGCTGCTGATCGTCGACGAGGGGCAGAACCTCGCCATCTCGGCACTTGAAGAATTGCGGATGCTGTCGAATTTCCAGCTTGGCGGCCATTCGCTGCTGCAAATTTTCCTGCTTGGGCAGCCCGAGTTTCGCCAGACCCTGTTCCATTCGCCGACGTTGGAGCAATTGCGCCAGCGGGTGATTGCCACGCATCACCTCGACCCGATGGAGCCCGAGGAGGTCGAGCCCTATATCCTCCACCGCCTGGGCAAGGTCGGCTGGACGGGCAACCCGAGCTTCAGCCCCGACGCGTTCGAGGAAATTTTCGATTATAGCGAGGGCGTGCCGCGCAAGCTCAACGTGCTGGTCAGCCGCCTGCTGCTGTACGGCGCGGTCGAGCAGATGACGCGGATCACGGCGCAGAATGTGCGTTCGGTGGTCGCCGAGATCGAGGCCGACCGCGGCATCGATGCGTCGACGCTGGCGCCGCTGCCGGTGGAAGAGGTTGTGGCGGCGGCGGCCGCTACGGTTGCGCCAACGTCGGCGCCCTTTGCGGCCCCGACCGCGGCGAACGAAACCGCGCTCGAATGGCCGCAGCGCGCTGCCGACGGGCGCCCGCCCTTTGCGGAGCCGGAGCAGGCGGTCATGCTGACCCCGCCCGACCCGAGCGCCGACGAGGTGTTGGCGCGGATGGCGGCAGCGGATGGCGACGCCCCGGCATCGCCCGCGATCGACCCCGAACAGCTGGCGGCGCTCGAAGCGCAGATCGCTTCGCTGGAGGCGCGGCTGGTCGAACAGGATGCCGCGCTGCGCCGTGTGCTCGACCTGCTGATCGAATGGGTCGAGCGCGATCCCGAAAATGCGCCGAACCCGGCGACGTCGCGGACCTGGGCGGCCTGACAGCCGACGCGAAATCGGCTATCCGGTCGATGAAGGTGAGAAATGATG
>JAHJHL010000132.1 GCA_018823905.1 Alphaproteobacteria bacterium | reverse complement strand
GTCGCCCCCGCCTTCGCGGGGGCGACAATCACCAATCCCCGATGAACCCGTTCAATCGCTCACACGCCGCGATCCAGTCGGCTTTAAACTCCTGGACCACCTGTCCGGCGCCCATCGCCTCGTTCATCAGGCCGACGCCCTGGCCGACCCAATAGGTCGCCAGCGCTTTCGCGCCCTCATGGCCGCCTTCTGACAATTTATCGACTTTGCGCAACGCGGGTTCGCTGACCAGCGATTGCAGCGGCATCGGCAGCGGTTTGGGCGCGCCTTCGGCTTCCCAAGCGTCGGTCCAGGGCGAGCGCAGCTGGCGCGAGGGTTTGCCGGTGCGGCTTTTCGATCGGACGGTGTCACGTGAGCTGGCGAGCAGCATCTTTTCTTTTACCACGGGATTCGTCTCGGCCTCCGCCGTGGTCAGCCACACCGATCCGGTCCAGGCGCCGTGCGCGCCCATTGCCATCGCCGCCGCCATCTGGCGCCCGGTGACGATGCCGCCCGCAGCAAGGATTGGCGTGGTCGCACCGACCGCCTCGACCGCCGCTGCGACTTCGGGGACCAGAATCATTGTTGCGACTTCGCCGCAGTGACCGCCCGCCTCGCCGCCCGCGACAACGAGGATGTCGACCCCGGCGCGCACCTGCGCGAGCGCGTGATCGCGGGTGCCGACGAGCGCGGCGACGGGGACGTTGTGACGCTTGCCGAGTTCGAGCATCATCGGCGGTGGGACGCCGAGCGCGTTGGCGATCAGCTTGATCGGGTGCCGAAACGCCACCTCGAGCAGCGCGGTGGCGCCGTCGTCGCTCATATTGTCGCTCAGACTACTGCGCGCGGCGCCGGGGAGTGTGAGGTCGCTGTCGTCAACACCATGTTTCTGGAGCAGGCCTGCAATGAAAGCCTTATGCTCGTCGGGAATGGCGGGTGTTTCGCTGCGGCTCTCGCCTTTCCCGGCAAAACTGTTCGGGACGATCAGGTCGACGCCATAGGGCTTGCCGCCGATATGCGCGTCGATCCAGGCCAATTCTTCTTCCAGCCGTTCGGGCGGCAGTGACGCGGCGCCGAAGACGCCCATGCCGCCCGCTTTCGACACCGCGACGACGACGTCGCGGCAGTGCGAGAAGGCCAAGAGGGGGAACTCGATGGCGAGCATCGCGCAGATGGGTGATTGCATTGTGCCTCTCCGGATGTGGGCTAAGGTGCCACGTGGCGTGCATGTCAGCGTTAGTTTACGTAAACGTCAAGTTGATTTGCTGGGGCCGCCCATTATCGCAGGGACATGACCCAATTTTCCCTGCCCGATTTCGACCTCGACGCTTTTGTTCGTGCCACGCTGGCCGAGGATCTGGGGGCGGGGGGTGACATTACGTCGATGGCCGTGATTCCCGCCGACGCGCGCTTTGGCGGGGTGATGGACAGCCGCGATGCGATCATCGTCGCGGGGCTGCCGATCGCCGAAGCCTTCTTTCACGCGCTCGATCCTGCCATGGAGATCGAAATCCTGGTTGAGGAAGGCGCCGAGGTGGCCGCGGGCAGCGATTTAATGCGCCTGTCGGGCAATGCGCGCGCGATGCTGACCGCCGAACGCTCGGCGCTGAACACGGTGCAGCATCTGTCGGGCATTGCGACGATGACGCGGCAATATGTCGACGCGCTGGCAGGAACCGGCGCGACGCTGCTCGATACGCGCAAGACGATCCCGGGCCTGCGGGTGCTGGAGAAATATGCGACGCGGATGGGCGGCGCGACCAATCACCGGATGGGATTGTGGGACGCGGCGATGATCAAGGACAATCATGTCGCGGTCGCCGGGTCGGTCGAGGAAGCGGTGCGCCGCGCGGTCGCCGCCGGGATCGCCAGCATCATCGTCGAGGTCGATCGGGTCGCGCAGGTCGAACCCGCGCTGAACGCCGGGGCGACTCACCTGTTGCTCGACAATATGACGCTCGATGAACTTCGGACATGTGTGGGCATCGTCGGCGGCAAGGTGCCGACCGAGGCGTCGGGCGGGGTGCGGCTCGACACGATCGAGGCGATCGGGGCGACGGGGGTGACCTATGTGTCGGTCGGGCGGTTGACGCAGTCGGCACCGGCGGCGGACGTCGGGCTTGATTTTGCGCTGGTTTAGCGTTGCCGCGCTGAGCTTGATGCTCGCGCCGACCGCGGCGCAGGCGCAGGCGCTTGCTTGCCAAATGCCCGATCGCATCCCGGTACCGCGGCTCGAACAGCCCAGGCGTGATGAACCGGTGCGCAAGACCCCGACCACCGGCTATCTGCTCAGCATGAGCTGGTCGCCGCAGCATTGCGCGGGGGTTCGCAATCCCCGCGACGCGCGCGACCGGTTCCAGTGCGCGGGCGAGAATGGCCGTTTTGGCTGGGTGCTCCACGGGCTGTGGCCCGAAACCGACAGCCGCGACTATCCGCAATGGTGCCGCCCCGCGAAAATCGTGCCGCAGCCCGTACTGCGCCAGCATCTGTGCATGACCCCGTCGGCGCAGCTGCTCCAGCATGAATGGGCGAAGCACGGCACCTGCATGAGCCCGCATCCGGCGGCCTATTTCCGTTCGGCCGCGATGCTGTTTGGCGCAGTGCGCTTTCCCGACATGACAGCGCTCGCGGCGCGGCCGCAAACCGCGGGCAGCATCCGCCGCGCCTTTGCCGCGGCCAACAAAGGCGTGACCCCGCCGATGATCGCGGTGACGACCGACCGGCAGGGCTGGCTGAAAGAAGTGCGGCTGTGCCTGGGGCCGCGGATGCGGCCGCAGCGTTGTAAACCGTTTCAGGTCGGCGCGCGCGACGCGCGGACGGTGCGCGTCCGACCTATCCCAAAGGATTAGCCGCTGTGCCGGTTTGACACGCCCCATCTGTTAACGATCTTTTAACCTTACCAAATTGTTAAGACCGGCTAGCTTGCCGGCTATGGAGTCGGATCATATCGATATTCGTCGCCGGATTCAGGCACATGGCGCCCGCCAGTTGACGATCGCGCGATTGAGCGCGCCCGCCGACTGGCAGGGCGAATTGCGGCAGGCGCTGGCGGCGCACCGCGAACCGGTATCGATCTTTGCGGGCAGCGACCTGCGGCTGTTTCTGCAGAGTTTCGCGGTGTTTTTTACCGCGACGATGATGTTTTTGATTTAGCGGCACATCGCCGGCGGCAGCGGGCGGCGCCCATTGTCCATCCCCCAACTTGATTGGGGTCCAGGGCTTTGACGGTGCTTTGGATCCGGGAGCATGGCAGGGTAGCGAATGACCGGAAGCGACCAATTGCGGACAGAAAGTTTCTCCCCGGAACGGGGAGGGGGACCACCGCGAAGCGGTGGTGGAGGGGCCGCGACGGCGCGTCATGGCGAGAGGTTTCGACCCCTCCGTCAGCCCTGCGGGCTGCCACCTCCCCGTTCAGGGGAGGATCGGCGATGTCCACTCCCCACCCCCAAAGCCGACCATGACCGTGGTTTTTGCCAAGCGGTCAGCCGCCGATTAGCCCGAGATCCTTCGGGCCGAATGCTGCGGGGAGCAGTTCGCTGAGCTTGTAGGTCTTTACCGCGCTGCCGTCCCCCGACGCGCAATGGACAAGGATGTCGGTCTGCGACCGCTCGGCGGCTTCGTTCAAAATCTGGCGGCAGCGCCCGCATGGGTTGACCGGGTCGCTTCCCAACAGTGCATCGCCATCGGGACGCCCGCCGATGATCGCGACCTCGGCGAGCTCGCCAATCCAGCCCTCATTGGCGATCTTTGCCACCGCGGCGGTTTCGGCGCAGAGGGTCAGGCCATAGCTGGCGTTCTCGACATTGGCGCCGGTGACGACATCGCCGTTCTTGAGCAGCAGCGCCGCGCCGACGTGAAAGCCCGAATAGGGCGCATAAGCGCGGCTGGCGGCATCGCGCGCGGCGGCGATCAGTTCGTCACGGGGGTCGGTCATGGCGTTTCTCCTTGCGGGCGCAGCACATTCCAGCCGACGGTGCCATCGGCGCCCGACAGGCGGACATAATTGTTCGCCTGCCACATCGCCCAGGGGTGGGCGGCATAGTCGGGTTCGAAGAAATCGCGGCGCAGCCAGATGGTGCGCGCGATTCCTTTGCTCACCTGATAGTCGCTTTCGAACGCCGGACCGGGGGCAATCAGGCTGCGCTTGCCCGTATGCGCCTCGATCTGCGCCAAAAAGGTCGCGAGTTCGGAGAGCAGCAGGGCGCGCGTCGGGCGATCGGGGCAGCGGTCGTCATAATCGAGCCACACGACCGCGGGCAGCGCGTCGGCGCGCCGGGGGACGTGGCGGATGAAGTTCGCCGCCTGATCCGTCGCCAGCTGGCACAGGCTGTAGCGGTGGATCGCGCCAATCTGCACACCGGCCTCGCGCGCCGCGGCCATGTTGCGGGCGAATTTGGCGTCGATTCCGCGGGTGCCGTCGGTTCCCATCACATAGGCAAAATCGGCGCCCGCGGCCTTGATCGACCCCCATTGGACATCGCCATTGCCCGCGTCGATCGTCACCCCCTGCGTCGGATAGATCGCGCGGTCGGGAGTCCAGCGCGCTGCCCACCACAGCGCAAGGCCGGTTGCGAGGAGCAGCAGGACGATGGCGGCACCGATGCGGCGTAGCGTTCGCGCAAGCGCGCTACGCCAATCACTGCCCGATCTTGCGGGCCGCTGGGTTCTGGTGGCCGCCCTTGCCATCCCTCAACCCTTGATGTGCAGGACGCAGATCAGCGTGAACAATCGCCGCGCGGTGTCGAAATCGACCGCGATCTTGCCGTCGAGCCGGTCCATCAGCATCTCGGCGGCTTCGTTGTGCAGCCCGCGGCGCGCCATATCGACGGTTTCGATCTGCTGCGCGGTCGAGGTCTTTATGGCCTGATAATAAGAGTCGCAGATCGCGAAATAGTCGCGGATTGGGCGGCGGAAGCGTCCGAGGCCGAGGATAATCGCCTCAAGCGGCGAACCGTCCTCGCGCGAAATTTCAAAGATCAGCCGCCCTTCCTCGACGCGCAGCAACAGGCGGTAGGGGCCGGCATAGCCGTCGGCATGGCCGCGCTGCGGGACGAATTTATTATCTTCGATCAGGTCGAAGATCGCGACGCGGCGCTCCTGTTCGACATCGGGATTGCGCCAGACGATCGAACCCTCATCGAGTTCGACCGAAATGATGCGCTGTTTGGAGGGGTCTGCGTCGGCCATGCTGCCTGTGCTTCTACTTGGCGCGGGGCGAAGGGCAAGCCGACTTATTCACAGCATTCCACAGTTATGATAGGCTGAATGACATCACCGGTTGCGCCTCATGGGGCACCGGCCCATGAAAGCGCCAATGCCAGAGCTTGCCATTTTTCCGACCCCGGTCGCCACCGGAAACGACCGCCAATTGCCGCGCAATATCGAGGCGGAGGCCGCGTTTCTTGGCGCGATTCTGATCGACAACCGAGTCGTCGAGGATCTGCCCGTCGCGCTGACCCCCGATCATTTCTTCGAGCCGCTCCACGGCCGTATTTTCCAGCAGACGATGGCGTTGATCGAGCGCAACAGCATCGCGACCCCGGTGACGCTGAAGCCCTATTTCGAAGCCGATGAGGCGATGAAAGCGGTCGGCGGGGTCGGTTATCTGGCGCAGCTCACCGGCAGCGGCGCCGGGCTGATCGGCGCACGCGACTTTGCCAAGCAGATTTACGATCTCGCCTTGCTGCGTGAACTCGCGGGAGTCGGGCGGGTCCTCGTCGAAAATGCACTCGACACCAGCGAGCGCGTCGATCCGCAGGCGCAGATTGAGGAAGCGGAAACCGCGCTGTATCGCGTCGCGGGCGGCGAGGCCGAAATGGGGTCGGTCAAAAGCTTCAGCCAGGCCAGCCTGACCGCGTTGCAGGCGGCCGAACGCGCGCTCAACTCGGGCGGCCATCTGTCGGGGATCACCACCGGCATTTCGAGCATGAATGCAAAAATCGGCGGCATGCACAATTCCGACTTGATGATCCTCGCCGGGCGTCCAGGCATGGGCAAGACCTCGCTCGCCACCAACATCGCCTATAACGCCGCCGAACGCTGGCGCCGCGACGAGGATGACGGGATTCCGCCCGAAAAGAACATGGGCGCCAAGGTTGCCTTTTTCAGCCTCGAAATGTCCGCCGACCAGCTGGCGACGCGCGTGCTTGCCGAACAATCGGGGGTGTCGGGCGAAGCGCTGCGCATGGGCAAGATCAGCAAGGAGCAATTCCAGCAGCTGAGTCGCGCGGCGCAGCAGCTTCAGACGTTGCCGCTGTTCATCGACGACACCCCCGCGCTGACCATCGCGGGGCTGCGGACGCGCGCGCGGCGTTTGCAGCGGCGGCACGGCATCGGCCTGATCATCGTCGATTATCTGCAATTGCTGGCGGGCAGCTCGAAAAGCGGCGATAATCGCGTGCAGGAAATTTCGGAAATTTCGCGCGGTTTGAAGACGCTGGCGAAGGAACTTCATGTTCCTGTGATGGCGCTGTCGCAGCTCAGCCGCGCGGTCGAGCAGCGCGAAGACAAACGGCCGATGCTGTCCGATCTGCGCGAATCGGGCTCGATCGAGCAGGACGCGGACATGGTACTGTTCGTGTTCCGCGAGGATTATTATGTCGGTTCGCGCGAGCCCAAACGCCCGATGGAAGGCGACGACGTCAAGATCCACGCGGCGCACGAGGAATGGGCGGCCGAAATGGAGCGCGTCTTTGGTCTGGCCGAAGTGATCGTTGCGAAATCGCGTCACGGTTCGACGGGCAAGATCCGCCTGCACTTCGAGGCGAAGACGACGAAGTTCAGCGATCTGGCCGACGAGAGCCAGGCGTTTGCGGATTATGAGTAGCGTCGACTGTCACCCCGGCTTACCCCGTCATCCCAGCGAAAGCTGGGATCGCTGGCGTTCTCAAACGAGCCTGTCTGAATAATCCGCCCAATCCGGATTACTGGCCTCGATCAGCTCGATTTTCCACTGGCGTTTCCAGGCTTTCATCGCCTTCTCGCGCGCGATCGCTTCCGTGATCGTTGGAAATTCCTCGACGAGCACCAGGATTGTGAGCCCGTATTTGCGGCAGAAGGCAGATCCCTGTCCGGTCTTGTGCTGGTAAATTCGCGCGGGAAGATCGGCGGTAACGCCGATGTAGAGGACGCCGCCTCGCTTGTTGGTCATGATGTAAACCCAACCGCGCTTGATCATGCGGGAAAGGTAACATCAGCGCGCTAGCGATCCCAGCTTTCGCTGGGATGACGAGTCCCTCAGAACGCCGGATCGTTCGCCGGGTCGTCCCCGATCGGCGACACTGCTTCATGAATGCCGCATTCGGTCTTGTCCCAACCGCGCCAGCGGCCCGAGCGCGGGTCTTCGCCCGGCAGAACCTTCGACGTGCACGGCGAGCAGCCGATCGACGGGTAGCCTTGCGCTTCGAGCGGATGGCGCGGCAGGTCGTGCGCTTCGAAATAGGCGTCGAGATCGGCGCGCGTCCAGTTGGCGAGCGGGTTGAATTTCAGGCGGCCGGTGCTGCCGTCGAGTTCGAAGCGCGGCAAGCCTTGGCGCGTCGATGACTGAAAGCCCTTGCGCCCGGTGATCGAGGCATCGAAACCCGCCATCGCCTTTTCGAGCGGCTTGACCTTGCGGATTTCGCAGCAGCCGTCGGGGTCATAGGACCAGCGCAGCTCGGTGGAATCCTTCGCTGCCAGATCGTCGGCATCGGGGGTCAGGTTGACGATATTGAGCCCGAGCTGCGCCGCGAGCGTATCGCGATAGGCGAGCGTTTCGGGAAAATGCTTGCCGGTGTCGAGGAACAGCACCGGCATGTCGGGCGCGACCTGCGCCACGAGGTGCAGCAGCACCGCGCTTTCGGCGCCAAAGCTCGAGACGATCGCGGTGTCGCCGAGCAGCCCCGCGCCGATGACGCTGGCAACGACCTCGGCGGCGTCCTGGCCGCGGAACAGATTGTTCAGGCGAATGACGTCGGCGTCGGTGAAACGCGGCGCGACGTCGATGCGGTCGCGGGTGCGATCAGGGATGGTTTTGCTAGCCATGCCGCAATTTCCAGATCGGTACCGCGCCGTCGGCGGCGCCCTGATAATGTTCGGGCCAGCGCGTCAGCGCCGCCTCGACATCCGCCGGGTTCAGATCCTTTTCGGGCGCGAAGCTGTCGAAGCCGCAGCGCTTGAGATAGCCGATCTGATCGACCAGCACGTCGCCCTGCGCGCGCAGTTCGCCGGTAAAGCCGGCCTCACGCAGGATACGCCCCGATGAATAACCGCGACCGTCGCGGAATTTCGGGAAAGCGACTTCGATCAGCTTGAGCCGGTCGAGATGCGGGATCAGCGCGCGCGCGTCCTCATCCGATTCGAGCCGCACCGCGGTCGCGTTCGACTGGTCGAGAAAGGCGTCGAGGGTGACGCAGGGTTCTTCGCCGTCGGCTTGCAGATGCTCAACCATAAATCGCCTCCTTGAACGGCGCCATGCCGACGCGGCGATAGGTGTCGACGAAGCGTTCGCCGTCGGTGCGTTCGCTCAGATATTTGTCGGTGACGCGTTCGATCGCATCGACGATGCCGTCCTCGTCGAAACCGGGGCCGGTGATCGTGCCGAGCGACACATCCTCCGCGCCCGAACCGCCGAGGAGGAGCTGGTAGTTTTCGGTGCCTTTACGGTCGACCCCGAGGATGCCGATGTGACCCGCATGGTGATGCCCGCAGGCGTTGATGCAGCCCGAAATCTTGAGCTTGAGCTCGCCCAGATCGCGCTGCCGCGCCGGGTCTGCAAAGCGCTGGGCGATTTTCTGCGCGACCGGGATCGAACGCGCGTTGGCGAGGCTGCAATAATCGAGCCCGGGGCAGGCTATGATGTCGCTGATCAGGTCGAGGTTGGGCGTTGCCAAATCTGCGGCGTCGAGCGCCTGCCAGATCGCGAACAGGTCGGCCTTGCGGACGTGCGGCAGCACGATGTTCTGCGCGTGGGTGACGCGCAGTTCGTCGTGGCTAAACTTTCCCGCCAGGTCGGCCATCAGGTCGATCTGCGCCGAGCTGGCGTCACCGGGAATGCCGCCCAAGGGTTTCAGGCTGATGTTGACGATCGCGTGGCCCGGCACCTTGTGCGCGGCGACATTCTGGTCGACCCAGACGGCGAAGTCGGGGTCGCTGCGGTCGATCTCGTCCGAAGCCGACGCGTCGAGCGGCGGCATCGCAAACTGCGCCGCGATGCGGTCGAATTCGGCCTTCGGCGGGTCGATGCCGAGCGATTTCACATGCGCAAATTCTTCCTCGACCTGACGGCGATATTCGTCGGCGCCAAGCTCGTGGATCAGGATCTTGATCCGCGCCTTGTAGATATTATCGCGGCGACCGTAGCGGTTGTACACGCGCAGGCACGCCTCGGTGTAGCTGAGCAGATCGTCGAGCGGCACGAAATCGTTGATCAGCGGCGCGATCATCGGGGTACGGCCCATGCCGCCGCCGACATAGAAAGCGGCGCCGTGGACGCCGCCTTTCTCGACGATCTGGATGCCGATGTCGTGCAGGCGCATCGCGGCGCGGTCTTCCTCGGCGGCGATCACCGCAATCTTGAACTTGCGCGGCAGATAGCTGAATTCGGGGTGAAAGCTCGACCATTGGCGGAGCAGCTCGGCCCACGGGCGCGGATCGGTCAGCTCGTCGGCGGCGGCGCCCGCCCACTGGTCCGAGCTGATGTTGCGGATGCAATTACCGCTCGTCTGGATCGCGTGCATCTCGACCGATGCCAGATCGGCGAGGATCGCGGGAGCATCCTCCAGCTTGATCCAGTTATACTGGATATTCTGGCGCGTGGTGAAATGGCCGTAATCGCGGTCGTATTTGCGTGCGATGTGCGCGAGCATCCGCATCTGCCGGCTGTCGAGCGTGCCATAGGGCACCGCGACGCGCAGCATATAGGCGTGGAGCTGGAGATAGAGGCCGTTCATCAGCCGCAGCGGCTTGAACTGGTCTTCGGTAATCTCGCTCGCCAGATGGCGCTTCACCTGATCGGCGAATTCGGCGACGCGCGCATCGACCATCTGCTGGTCATATTCGTCATATTTATACATGTCAGATCACCCAGTCGCCGGCCGCGGGATCGGCGGGTTTTAATGTCAGGTCGGGACGCACGGTCGGGCCGAGCGCGCGGATGCGGTCCTTGATATGTGCCGGACGCGGGCCATCGGCGGTTTGCTCACCGGCAATGATGTAGGGCGCGTTGACGCGGCGCGCGGCTTCCTCGACCGCGAGGATCGCCTCGCCAGCCTCGCCGACGTCGGCGGCGTCCTCGATATGCAGCGACCAGTCGGCGCCGGTCCACCAGGTGACAAATCCTGTTTTCAGGTCATTGCCCGTCAGCAGTTTCATGCAAAACTCCCCAATTTTTCAGCAACTCCAGGTGCGCCAAGGCAGTCGAGCGCATCGGCGCGCGCCGCGACCTTGCCGACGATGATCAACGCCGGGCTCTTCACCGTTTCGCGTGCGACGAGATCGCCCAGATCAGTGAGGAGGGTGCGCAGGACGCGCGCGTCGGCGGTGGTGCCGCGCTCGATCACCGCGACGGGCAGGTCGGGCGACACGCCGTCGGCGATCAGCTTGTCGGCGATCGCGGTCGCGGTGGCGATGCCCATGTAGATGACGAGGGTGCGGCTATGGCCCGCGAGGCCCGACCAGTCCTGATCGGACAAATCCTTGCACTGACCAGCGACGAAGCTGACCGCGCTCGCGTCGTCGCGGTGGGTGAGGGGGAGTCCCGCCTGTGCGGCGCAGCCCGCTGCGGCGGTGATTCCGGGGACGACCTCGCACGGCACGCCAGCCTGACGCGCGGCATCGAGTTCTTCGCCGCCGCGCCCAAAGATGAACGGGTCGCCGCCTTTGAGCCGCACGACCTGCTTGCCGGTCAGCGTTTCGCGGACGAGAAGCTCGTTAATCAGTTCCTGCTTCATCGTGTGGCGGCTGCGCTGCTTGGCGACGCTGATGCGCTCGACATGCGGCGGGATCAGCGCGAGCACGCCGTCGCCAACCAGCCCGTCATGGACGACAAGATCGGCGCTCGCCAGCAGCCGCGCGGCGCGCAACGTTAGCAGGTCGGGATCGCCGGGACCGGCGCCGACCAGCCACAATTTGCCCGAAGGAGAGGGAGTTTTTTCCATGCACGATAGATGATGGCGCGCCCGCCGAATGGCAAAGCAGGCTTTATTGACGCTGATGAAGGTAAAATTGCGCCGATATTCCTCCACTCGTCATTGCGAGCGTAGCGAAGCAATCCAGAGCGGTGTACGCTTCTCTGGATT
>JAHJHL010000131.1 GCA_018823905.1 Alphaproteobacteria bacterium | reverse complement strand
TGCATCAGGAAAACGCGGCGCGTTTTTGGCGGCATGGCGTCAACCGCCGTTTCATACAATCGCAGCAGGTCCGCGGCTTCGAGGTTCCACTCCTGCGCCGCAGGCGTCGCGCCGTCGCGCTCCTCGCGAAGCGGAAAGAAGATCGCCCGCGCGGACTTCTGGCGCCGCGCGCGATCGATAAGGAGATTTTGGGCGATGCGGCGAAGAAACCCGCCCGGATTGATGAGCTGGTGGCGCTGTGCGCTCCCCGCGGCGCGAGCAAACACTTCCTGCACTAGGTCCGGTGCTTCCTCGGCTCCTGCTTTGCGGCGAAGGAAATGGAAGAGCGATATGCGATGGGTCCGATATATCGCGTCCAGATCGTGCCCGGCTTCTGGACGCTCATCGGCCGAAGGGGGACGATCGGCCGGATGGGCATGGCAGGCCGAGGACACCGAAAAGGGGTGACGCGGCGGCGCACGGTCGCCGCAGGTACAGGAAGACACGACAGAAAATCCCGGAGGCACGAACGGGACCAGCCGGCATTCGCCAGAGACCCGTCTTCCAGTGCTGTGCCGCCGTTTGGTCGCTCGCGCGAACCATGGACCGGTTGGGCCGCCGGTCCGGTCAGGGACTGGCGCATATGATGCCTGGCGAAATATTCCGCGCAGGAACTGCCAGCGATGCTCCTGCGCCGTCGAATCATGTCAATTGTAGGCGGCGCTGACAAGCAAAACGTCACTCCCATTTCGGCCAGCGATCATGGCTGTCGACCCGGATGGCCGGCGAGCGTTCGGGCGTAGCTGGCCGCTTCACGCGCGCGCCGCTCGTGATAACCGAGCAGGAGATTGCGAACCTGCGCTTGCGGCTCTGCATCGGCGAAGGCGATCGCGATCGCGTTATACTCTGCGTCGATGTCGGCAAGGATCATCGCGTCGAAATGACGCGATAGCTGAAGCCTGTCGCCGATCGCTGCGATGCTCGCGACGATCTCGCTGTTCGCCGAGCGCTCCGCGATCGCCAGGAACAGGTCCGCGATGCGGTCGGGATAGGGCTGGTCAGCGGGGACCGAAGTTGCCGAGCCTTTTGGCGCCGTCGCAAGCGCCGCGAGCAGCAAGATCAGGTGCAACTCGAGCAGGTCGCGAAACTCGGTTTCGGTCAGCCGATGAACGTGAAAGCCCTCGCCCGGTGCGAAATCGACCATCCGCTCGCCATTGAGCCGGTAGAGACTGTCGCGAACCGGGGTAACGCTGACCCCGAGATCTTCGGCGAGACGGGCCGCTTCGATCCGGGTGCCGCTAGCCCATTCTCCGCTCATCAGCTGACGCTTGATCGCCTCATAGGTCGGCTCGAACACGTGTGCCGGGCTCATTTTTCGTTCCTTTCCGCAGCAGCGAATTCGGACACGGCGTCGGCCTGGTCGGTACGGAGCGCGTCGATCGCGCCGATATGCGCCGGCCGTTCGTCTTGCAGCAGGATCGATGGGCATTGCCCTTCGTAATTGCCGAGATTCGGGCGGTGCTGCGCATAGCCGGCGAGCGCGGCCAGTTCGGGAGGAAACGTCCGGGCGACCTCGGGCGGATAGGCGAGCCACAAATTCTCATAGGGCTTCAGCCATCCCAAGCTGTAGCTGACGAGCACGCCGCGCCGGACCTCTTGGCTGAGGTTCGAGCCCGCCCCATGCGCAGTCGATCCCAGAAAGCATATCGCCGCGCCCGGCTTGCCTTCGGCGAAAATGGGTTGCCCAAGATCAGATTTCGCCATCCCCTTCACGCCGTGGCTCTTCGGAAAGATGCGCGTTGCGCCGTTTTCTTTTGTGAAGGGTGTCAGCGGCCAGAGGACGTTGACGAGATATTCCTGGGTGCCGTCGGCGCCGCGCCACATATCCTGGTCGCGGTGCGGGAACTGCCGCACTTCGCCCGGATGGATTTCGATCGCCTGTGTGAGGTTGAGCTGGATCCGGTCGCAGCCGGTGCCGAGAATGGTCTCCACGGCAGAAAGGATGAGCGGGTTGAGTACCAGTGCGGCCATGTGCTCCGATCGCTTGAGCAGGCCGCCGAAGCGCTTTGTGCGGCGGCCGTAGAAATTGCCTTCACAAAAGGGCGTCGCGGCGAAGATGGGGTCGAGATCCCTTGCGAGCGCATGGACACGCGCGACCGCCTCGTTGCGAATTATGCAATAGCCTTTGCGGCGCAGCTCCTCGAAGAGCAGGCCAGGCAGATCGGCTTCGGTCAGATCCTTTTTCATCGCCCCGCCTCCCCGCCTTCTTCGAACTTGAGGACAAGCGGCGCATAGGTGCCGGTGCGCTGCAATCCGGGGAGCGTATCCTCGTCGATCGCTATGCTGAGGGCGACTATCCGGCACGCGCTATCCCGGTGAACGGGACCCAGCGTGCGGCATGTCCAGCCAAATTTGCTGATCGTGTGATACCAACCGGCTTCTGCGACACCGACATATTCGCCTATGCCGTGGCGGAGAGCATAGTCCGCCAGCGCGGTGACCAACTGGTTGCGCGCGTCGCGGCGCTCGGTGGGCGTTTGTCCGGGGTCGAGGCAGAAGCGACTGATCTCCCACACGCCTTCACCGGACGGCGCCCCGTCGGCGCAAAGATGCGAATAGATGTCGCCGAGCAGGTGCGGCGCCGTGGTTGGCAGCAGCCGCGCCGACGCCCGGTGGCGCAGATCATCGGGATCGAGCAGGATCAGGTACCGCGCGTCCGGGGTGTCGAATTGGTCGAGCTCGAAGCGGCCGTCGAGGGCAGGCAAATCCCATTGCAGCTTGTCGATGAAGACCTGCTTGCGGGCGGCGAACATGGCGCGAAGCGCCGCATTCCCGGGCGCGTCATGCGCCCGCGTGGATTGAGTGATCATGATAGTTCCTTGGCTTGTCGGTGCCAGGATC